>JBCCEE010000263.1:0-11821 GCA_039030415.1 Acidobacteriota bacterium | reverse complement strand
GAGCAGGGACTGCATCATGCCGTAGGGGCCGTACTCGAGCGAGAAGGTGCGGCGCGAGAGGATCTCGAGTCCGCGGGATTCGAGGTCGGCGACCAGCTGGTCGAGGGTGAGGTGGATGCGGTGGCGGGGAGCGTCGAGATGGAACCACTGGCTGCCGCTCCAGCGCGCCTGGAGGCTGGCCAGGTTTGGCACCTCGACGATCAAAACGCCGCCGGGAGCCAGCAGTCGTGCGGCTTCATCGAGGGTCTCCCAGGGTTGGTCGAGGTGCTCTAGCGAATGCCACAGGGTGATGGCTTCGAAGGTCTCGGCTTCGAGTCGGCAGTCACTGAGGCGCGGGGCTTCGAGGATGCGCACGCCGGCGTCGGCCATGGCGGCCTGCAGCGAGCGCTCGACGCCGGTCGCGGACCACCCCAGGCGGTGCAGCTCGCTGAGCATCCAGCCGCGGCCGCAGCCGATGTCGAGCACCCGTCCCGGCTCTGGCACCAGCCTTACGATCTGCTGAACCCGTGCTCGTCGGAACCGCGCTACCAGGCGCTCGAGCACGCCGTGGAATCGCTCGCCGGTCTCGCCGTAGTAGGCGGTCGGATAGTAGCGATCGGGATCCTGCTCGAAGCGTCCTGGGCCGGTCCTGGCGACGCCGCAGGCCTGGCAGCTCAAGACCACGAAGGGGTCCTCCGAAAGGTAGTCGCGGCCGCGATAGAGGATCTCGGCCTCGGTCGACTGACAGCGCAGGCAAGCCCCGGCGTTCATGGCAGAGGCCACCGCGTCTGCCCCGCGCTTTGGGCGCGCTTGGCGTTGGCTAGTTCCCGCCCAGGAACGCTCGATAGACGGCCGTGTTGGACGGGCTGCGCCGGGCTTCGGAACTCGCAGGATCGATATACAGCTTCGTAAACCCCTAACTCGCGGAGGTTTACGATAACCCTCGATCCTACACGCTCAAACATCTCAGCCCTTGCTCGCTCCGTCAACACGGCCTACCATCTCACGAACGCAGTTTTGTGATTTAGCGAGGGGCATAGACTCAATGCGCACAGACATACTCGCCCTTGCTCGTTCCACCAGCACGACCTGCCTCAGATGATGGTGGCCTGCTACAGCCGTCGACCCGATGGCGAGAACAGTTTAGAGCTCCTGAGGCCCAGGGTCTGCAGCCGGTAGGAGATGGCGGTGGCGAGCACGCCAAGGCCGTATTTGCAGCTGCGGGCGAAGCTGATCGAGGAGGACTCGGCGATGTAGCGGGTCGGGCACGAGATCTCGCCGATTTTGAACCCGAAGTAGATGGCCTGGGCGAGGATCTGATTGTCGAACACGAAGTCGTTGGAGTTCTCTTCGAGCGGCAGCGTCTCGAGCACCTGGCGTGAGAAGGAGCGGTAGCCCGTGTGGTACTCGGAGAGCTTCATCGACAGCAGCAGGTTTTCGACGGCGGTCAAGCCCCGGTTCGCGACATAGCGCCACAGCGGCATGCCGCCGGCCAGCGCGCCGCGCCCGAGAATGCGTGAGGCCAGCACGACGTCGTATTCGTCGGAGGCGATCATCCAGGCGGTGGCGCCGCACAGTCGTGGTGAGTACTGGTAGTCGGGATGGACCATGACGACGATGTCGGCGCCGAGCTCCAGGGCGGTGCGATAGCAGGTCTTCTGATTGCCGCCGTAGCCGAGGTTGCGATCGTGGCGGATGGTGATGGCGCCGAGCTTCTCGGCGATCTCCTGAGTCCCGTCGTGGCTGTAGTCGTCGACCACGATCACTTCGTCGACGATCTCGTGCGGCAGCTCGGCGTAGGTCTTCTCCAGGGTTTGGGAAGCGTTGTAGGCCGGCATGGCGACCACGAGTTTGCGCCCTCGGATCATGGCGATGGCTCCGAGTGATGGGCTGACCCGTCGACGGCGGTCGAGATACCGGCGGCGCTGCTCGCGGTAGCTACCACCCCTTCAGAACCGGCCGTCCGCGTCCAGCGCAGGACGATCTCGGTGCGAGCGTCAGGCGTGTTGGCCTCGCTAGCGACCGAAACGCCGTGGACCGCGGCGCCGTGGATCAGTACGCCGTCACGCTCTGCCGAGCAGTGCAGGGTCTCGCCTTCTGCCGCCAGCGTATGCCCTCGCGTGTGGGCGTTGGGCGGAGCGCCGGGTAAGAGGCTCCAGGGGATCAGCAGGCGAGCCCTGAGGAACCGGGTCGGCGCATCCAGCAGAAGGCGCCAGCCGTCGTCCAGGGGCTGCACCTCCCGCAGGGTTGGACCGATGGCGCGGGTGAGATGAAACCAGCAGTGGGCGGGCTGCGCGAGGTCTTCGGTGCGCAGCCAGAACCCATGGTTCTCGGACGCCAGCTGGCCTGGCTGGCGAGCTTCCGTCTGCTGCAGCTCGAGCCGTGAGATCAGCGGCCTGAGGGATGGCGGAGTCGTCACCAGGACATGCTGGGGCAGATCGAAGGTGGCACTCGCGCCGCGTCCCACCCACTGCACCCGGTAGCGGACGGTTTGCGTCGTGTCGCCCTCTACGACGAAGGTCTCTTCGGCGAGCCAGGGAATCGGGTGCCAGGTGACGTCGTCGAGCACGCGGCGCACGCCTTCGCTTGCCGTCACCACGCTGGCGCCGCGACGCTTCCAGGCCGCCAAGTGCTGGCGTATCGTGCGCCAGTCTCCGTAATCGTGCTCGAGCCGGAATTCGTCCCGTCCGGCTCTGGCGTTGATGAATTTGTCGTGGGTCAGCAGCGTGAACAGGTGGGTGCCGGAACGGATCCGGCCGCTCGCTCCTCGCAGTGCCTCGATGCATGCGTCGGCTCGCCGCGCCAGGCGTCCCGGCCCCATTACGAAGTCGCCCTCGAGATTCGAGACGATCGGCAGCTGGAGGATCGGCCCGCCAGCGCAGGGCTCGAACGGTCGCTCCCAGCCCGTCGGGAAGGCGGGAGGCACGGCAACGCGGCCGGGGGATCGCGGCTTGGGCAGATCGGTGTCGGCCCACAGACCGGCGCGACGCAGGGCGGCGACCGACCAGGCGAGGTCGTCCGGCGAGCTGCCGAAGTCGAGCAGGCCGCTGCGCCAGACGACGGCGCGGTAGTCGGGGTCCACCGGTCGGGCGAGCGCTTCGAGCCACGCCACCGAGCGCTCGATGCTGCGGAATCGGTCGAGCGCGGCGCCGCGACCCGGAGGAGGGCAGGATGAAGCCCAGGGTCCTCGCGCCTCGGCCGCGGCGAGCAAGAACTCGAGGTTTGGCTGCCACCCATCGGCGGTGATCCGGTAGGGGAAGTCGGGCGAGTCGGGATCGTTGAAGGCGTGCAGGTGGGGCTGAAGGTCGTTGCCGCGCGCCAGCTCCTGCTGCAGGTGATCCCGCGTCGCGTCGAGGAGCTCCTGCCACACGGGATCGCCGCTCTCTGCAGCTTTGGCCGGCATCGCCATCGCAGATCCGGTCTCGACAAAATGCGTCCAGGGCGCGGCCGTTTCTTCAACTGCGGCAGCCTCGACCGCAAACCGTGACTTGTCGACCAGCAGGCGCCGCAGCAGGTCTGGCGTCAGCAGCTCGCGCTCCTCGTGAATCTCGTGGTCTTCCGTCACCGCCACGAGGATCTCTCCCGGGGCGGTATCGGGCACTTCGATCTCGACCCGCTGGCTGAGGTATCCCGTCGGGCCAATGGCGACGAAGCGCACCGGCCAGGGGCCGCCATGCACGCGCTGCGGGCGCCTGGCCCGGAGCTCGACCCGAGCGCGACCGTCGGCGTCGAACGGGGTTTCGAGCTGGCTCGCGGTGATGCCGCGGGCCGGGGCCGGCAGCACGAACAGCACCCACTCACCCTCGCCATCCCATCGGCAGGTGACCGTCGCCGTCGCTCCGAGATCCAGACGGTGCGGCGCTTCGAGCTCGAGCGAGCCGGAGGCCCCGTCGAGCTCTCGCCCGCGGAGCCGGCTCTGCCAGGCGATGAAGCCTTCGAGGTCTTGGGGATCGAGCGCTACCGCGCGCTCGAGGGCTGCCAGGGCGGCAGCCTCATCGCCCCGCTGCTGCTCGAGCGCTGCCGTGAGTCGCCACACCTTGGGCGACGTGGGAAGCAGCTCTTGGGCGTGGCCCAGGCAGGTCTTCGCGAGGTGCGGTTTAGTGGGCTCGAGGAGCCGCTCGGCCCAGATCTCAGCGGTTCGAGGAGCTTGAAACTGGCCGTCTTCGACCAGCGGCTGTACCGTTTCGACGGCTTCCTGGCGCTGTCCGTCGCGCCAGGCGAGCTCGGCCTGGCTCCACTGCAGGTCCAGGGATTTGCCCCCCAGCGACTGCCAGGCAGCGAGGGCCTCAGCGGCGCGCTCGAGGTGTCCGACGCCGAGCGTCTTCTCGAAGTGTGTCCTAGCGAGCTGGCGGTAGGAAGCGTTGAGGGCCTGGTTGCGAGTCTGCTCGAGGTCGGGAGCGGGTATCGCCATCGTGCGGGCTATGATCCGACGCGCCAGGCGTCCCGGGATCCAGGTGATGAAGAGATCTGAGGCGGACAGATCGCTGGGGTTCTTCAGCTGGCGCAGCAGATCCTGGAAGGCTTGCCAGCCCGCCTCGCCGTCGCCTGCCGTGGCCAGGGTCAGCGCGCGCTGGAGGGCGGCCTCGCGATGGTGCGGGTTGAGCGCCAAGCAGGGCTTGAATAGCGGCAGCGCCCATGAGCGTGGCAGCAGGTTGGCCAGCATGAAGAGGGCTTCTGCCAGCCCGTAGGCGACGAGTCGGGCGGCGAGAAACCCACTGAGGCGAATCACGGGTTTTGAGGGAGCTTGGCCTCGGGCGCCTGGCGATGAGCGATCGGAACCCACTGCCTGCGCGCCTCGTAGGCGCGTTGTGCCAGCACTTTGTGGCGCACGATATCGGTCTGATAGGCGAGCAGAGACAGCAGCAGCCAAAACGGTACGGTCGGGGCACTGCCAAAGCCGAACATCCACGACTCGAAGAGAGAGTTGGTCAAGCTGGCGATCACCGCTGAGAACAGAACAGCCCCCAGCAGTGGGTCGTCGAAGTAGGGTAAGTAGCGCCAGGCTTGTCGCAGGATCATGGAGAAGGCCCAGCCCGCCAGCAGGACACCGAGCAGCCCCAGGTCGACCAGCAGCCGCATCAGCGAGCTGTGGGGTCCGAAGAGATAGATGCCGATACTTTTGAGGTACATGGCATCGCGACGGAACACCTCGTCGCTGGCGCAGAACCCGACCCCGAGCAAGAGGTTGTCCTGGGCCAGAACCCAGGCGCGTTCCCAGAGGATGGTTCGGCTCGAAGTCTCGGTGCGCAGCAGGGAGTCGAGCTGGCCGGGAAGCACGCTGTCGACCACCATCAGAAGCATGACTCCTACGGCGGCGAGATGAAAAAGCATGCGGAGTTTGCGGCGTTCGAGTCGGGCCATCGTCCGGACGTAGACCACCGCCCCGGCGGCCAGTCCCAGGCTGGAGGCTCGAGAGCCCGAGAGCAGCAGCACTGCAGCGATACTGGGCAGGATCGCAAACAGGATCTTGCGGCGGAATCCAGTCTCGCGCTGCCACATGTAGAAGATCAGGAAGGCCGCCTGCATGGCCATCAGTCCCAGCGTGTTGGGGTTGCGGAACACGCCGCTCGCGCGGCCATGGACGAAGGCACTGGTGCCGCCGGCGAAGGCTGTCAAGTAGAGGCTGTAAAGCGCTGCGCTGCCGAGCAGCAGCCCGATCAGCTGGATCAGCTGCTGGTGGTCCTTGCGATGCGGAAAGAACAAGGGAATGCCGATGCCGAAGCCGCAAATGATGAACGCCGCCGACAGCAGGCGCTGCGCCGAGAGGCTGGGGTCGATCGAATAGCCGATGGAAAACACCGACAGCATCATGAACGGCAGCCAGGCCTTGACCAGCAAGAAGTTGGTGACTGAGCCGCGGTTCAGCATCAAGTGCAGGGTCCGCAAGGCCAGCACGCCGCTGGGCACGAATCGACTGAAGTAGACGGCTTGCTTCGGCACCAGCGGGGTGTCGGTCAGCATCACTCCCAGGACGCTCAGCAGGATGAGGATCCGGTTGGGCATGAGCATGCAGGCGGCGGCCAGCGCCGCGGCTGCCATGTACGAGCTCACGAGAGGATCACCCCGGGTCGTTGATCAGGTCTTGTCGATTTCACGTCTCGTCGCCGTCACTTTTCGTCGGTTTCGCGTGGTATCCGGCGTCACGTCTTGCGGGCACTCATCAGATAAAAGTATCCGAAGCGGCGGATCAGCGGTAGGCGAGCCAGAAAGCGCTCCAGCCGATCGTGACGTTCTAAGGGCAGCGGTGGCATGAAGCCGCTGAACGACGGTGGGGTCGGCTCGAAGCCGGTCGACCGCAGCAGCTTTGCGAGCGTGCGAGGATAGAAGAACTGAACGTCGTCGGCTTCGCTGCCCCGCGAGGTCTCGAAGTAGCGGGCTCCCTTGCGATGGTTCCGGCGTACCATCTGCGGGAAGTTTCCGTGCTGCCTGAATTCGCTGCTGAGCTTCATGAGCCTGCGCCTTCGCTGCCATTCTCGCAGCAGAAACAGCGGATTGAGCAGGTTCATGTCGGTGATCAGGATTTCTCCGCCGGGGCGAGACGAGCGGTAGACGCGCCGCAGGAGATCTTCCTGGTCGACGACCACGGCCAGTACCGATGCCAGCCAAGTGTGCGAGAGGTCGCTACGATCCGGAGTGAAGGCGTCGAGATCACCGGTCAGAAACTCGATATCGAAGGACGCACCGGCCTGCTCCTCGAAGAAGGGCTGCCGGCTCTTGGCGATGGCGACCTGCTCCGGCGACCGATCGACCGCCAGGACCCGCGCCCCAGCCGCCGCGAACAGAAAGCTCTCGGAGCCATAGCCACAGCCGGCGTCGAACACCACGGCGTCTTCGGTGCGACGGATCGATTCGACCATCGGCGCCCGGCGCGACGCGTAGATCGTCGTGACCAGATCTTCGGGATAGCGATCCGGAGCCATCATGATGGGGTAGTGGCTCTGCAGCCGCGCCTGCTGCGCCTCGCTCAGATGGGAGTTGCCGGTGCTGACCTCGCGCCGCAGCAGCCGGTAGAACTCGCAGGTGGATGCGTAGGCCGTCGCGTTCATACCACCGCTTCCGCCGGGCTCGACGCCGGCTTGGCCCGCTCGATGGCTTGGCGGTAGAGGGCCGAGGTGCGCTCGGCATTGGTGTCCCAGGTCAGCTCGCGGGCCCTCTCTCGACCCGCCTCTCCCATCTCGCGGGCCGCCGAGCTGTCGGTCAACAGCCGCTCTAGAGCGTCGGTCAGGCTCGCCACGAGTGGTTCCTGATCCAGTGGTTCCTGATCCAGTGGTTCCTTATCCTCAGCCGAAGGAGGCTCGACCAGCAGTCCCTGGCGTTCATGATCGAAGATGTCTTGGGCCCCCTGACCGCGGCAGCCGATGACCGGCTTCCCGCAAGCCATGGCCTCGAGATAGACCACGCCGAACGCTTCCTGCCAGGAAGGCAGCGCAAAGATATCGGCGCGTGCGATGTGCTGCAGGGCTTCGTGGTTTGACAGCCGGCCGGTGAACACGACGCGCTCTGCAATGCCGAGGTCTCTGGCCAGCCGCTCGAGCGACTGGCGCTCCGGACCCTCGCCCACGATCGTGTAGCTCTGCCATATCGCGGCGTCGAGTCGGGCCAGCGCCAGCAGGTTGCAGGCGACGCCTTTAGTGGGCCAGAGGTTCGATACGCTGATGACGTGGCCCCAGTCTCGTGCGGGTGGGGGCGCGCTACCCGCGGCGTGGATGGCAGCCTGGATCTTGCGCGGGTCGATGCCGTTCGGGATGCGGGCTCGGCGGCCGGTGAACGCCAGCTCGTCGAGGAACTGATCCATCGGACTGCCGACGGTGATCATGGTGTCTGTCGATCGCAGCATCTCACGGTAGAGCTTACGGCCTGCGGGACGCTCGTAGAGCTGCGAATCGTCTTGGATATGCAGGGTGGTGAGGAATGGGGTCGCCAGGACCCGAGCGAGCTTCGGCGCGGCCAGGCCCACCGGCCAGGCGCCTTGCGCGTGGATCACGTCGAAGGCCGCGGTGAGTCCGTGGCGTTTCAGCGTCCGCCACAGCGCCCTGCAGCAGGCGCGCACGGTTGCCTGGGGTCGACGGTACTGCGGGATGTGCAGGTAGCGAGCGAAGAAGATATCGATCCCGTCGCGCGTCTCGCGCTCGGGTAGCTTCCAGAGATGGCGGTATTTGGGCAGCCTTTGCGCCAGGGCATCGGGTAGCCAGGGCTTGGCCAGCAGCACCGTTGGCTGGATGCCGACCCGCGCCAGCGCCTCGGCCTGGTAGCCGTTGAACAGCGCCTCGGCAGGGCCGTTGGCGTGCGGGTAGGAGGGAGTGAGGATCAGCGTGCGGATGCCAGGGATCCCTCCAGGGTCGGGGCGGACTCTGCGCGTCCCGGCCGTGTTTCGAACAGCCGGGCCAGCTCGTCACGGAAGGCATCCTCACCCTCGCCAGCGGGGCGCAGAAAGTGCTGGCTGCTCCGGCGGTCGAGCCGTGGGGGAGCTTGGATCCACTCTTCGAGACCGCGCTTCAGCCCAGTAAAGTCTTGGGCCAGGCGAATGCCTGGAATCGCTTCGAGCCGTTCGCTCCAGTCGAACTCGATCCAGCCCGGGATCAAGACGGGAATGTCGCAGGCCAGGCAGTCGAGCAGGACGGTGGAGCGGAACATGATGGCGATGTCGGTATGCTGCAGGACCTCGGCCAGGGGTTCGAACTGGCTGAAGTGCACGCCTTCAGGCACGGCGCCAAAACGCTGCTGCCATCGCTGCGTCAGGTCCGTCAGATTTTCGAGGGGATGGCCGCGGACCGTCAGCTCGCAGCGCTGCTCGCGGACGACGCTGTCAAAGATGTCGATGAAACCGTCGAGCAGCTCGTCGGCGTGGTAGAGCTCGGCGCGGTCCAGCGGCCACGAGATGTAGGTCACGCGAGGCTTTCCTGACCGGGTCGAGGAAGGAGCTCGGGTGGCGGTGATGCCGGGATTGAAGACGTGAATCTTCGAGCGCTGAGGTTCGGGTCGCTGCTGGCGCCAGAAGTCGCCCCACACCACCAGGGCATCGGCAGCCAAGGGGCCTTCGGTGAAGAACGGTCCGCCGAGTACGCCATGGAGCAGCTCGACGACGGCGGCGCCGCGCTCCTGGGCGATGTGGGCGAGCCAGCCTTCGATGCCCCAAGGGCTGGCGATGGCGACGAGTCGAGGTTTGGCCTGCTCCAGGTAGCGCTCCCAGCAGGCGGTGAGATTCAGCAGGGTCTGGAAGCCGGCGTCTCGCCAATAGCGCCAGGTCGGGCTTTGGCCGAGCCAAGCCGCGACGATTCGCTTTTCCTGCTCGGTGAGCGAGTCTGGGTCGCTAGGGTCGAAGGTCTCCTGATCCTGGGCAGATCGAAGCCAATCGGGCTGTTGGGACGGTGCGAATCGCCACAGATCGTGAATGCCGCTGCGGCGCCCCGCGATCTCCCGCTTGGCGGGTTGACTGGTCACGACCCATGTCGCATCAGCCGGCAGCAGCGGCGCCAGCTTGGAGAGGGTGCGGCTGTTGTTGAGATAGGAGCTGAAGAGGGTCGCTCCCCCCATCTCGTTCTTGGGGGCCGGCAGCCACCTGCCCCACCGCATGCGGTAGCGATAGTCCAAATCGGCTTGAGTCGCCAGCATGAGCACCAGATCCCGCCAGTTCCCCTTGAGCATTGCCTGACGCAACCGTCGGGCGATGCGACGCGGCAGGCTGGCACGCGCCGGGCTTGCCGGACGCGGCTGCGAACGGATCGCAGAGGCGAGCTCGGTATGCTCTGCCAGGGTGCGGAACAACCGCTCGGAGTCGGTTCGGATGCGGAGATGGACTTCGAAGGGTTGTTTAGGGTCTATTCGATCACGTTCGATTCGATCATTGGCGAGCCGATCACGGTCGAGCTGCTCATGGTCGAGCTGCTCATGGGCGAGCCGGAACGCGTCGAGAATCGCCTGCACGCTGCGCGCCTCGCGAAACAGCGACTCTCTCAGGAATTCACGCCAGGGGCGGCCCTGGCGCTTGGGCCCACCGTCGCAGACCGCGTCGACCAGTCGGGCGGCCCTCAGCTCCCAGCTCCGCTGGCCATCCACGATTTCGAGCAGGTCGGCGACGTGGAGCTCGTGCGAAGCGAGCAGGCGCTCTCGCGTCTCTGGCGCCAGCCAGCAGAGCAGGAACACGTGGGTGAAGCCCGTCGCCAGCAGCTCCTCGATCTCGGTGAGATCGCAGGTATCGTCGAGGATCAGCAGCCGCTGCATAATTCAGGCATCCGCTCTAGAGATCCACTGCTTTAGATATCCACCGCTCTAGACATTTACCGAGTCATAGCCGTAGCGGATCATCCAGGGGCTCTCGCGACGAGCCTGCCACAGCTCTCGTAGCTCGCGGTCGTGGCGAAAGGAGTAGGCGCGGTCGGCGTCGATGCCGCTGAGCGATGCCGCGAGCGTTTCGGGGTCGGGGCTCAGGCCGCAGAAGTCGAGCAGGCGCTCCATCTCGCGCTGGGGCGAGGCCAGCAGCTCCTCGTAGCGCAGCTCCAGCAGGCGTTCGCCCATACCCGCGGTGAAGCGCTCCGCGTAGGCCAGGTACTCTTCCCAGATCTGAAAGGCGCTCTCCCGACTCGCGGCGCGGGGAGAGGTTCCAAACCAGCCCTTCTTGGGAAGCAGCTGGATCAGCTTGGGATGACGCTCGAGGTTTTGCCGCCCGAGCTCGCGGCCGGCCCCTTGACGCTTGGTGAGCGACTGCGCAACGTCGACGCCGTTGCGCACCATGTGCACCAGGCGAGCCTCGGGAAAGAGCGCCAGCCAGATCGGCAGGGTCACCGTCGTGCGTGGGTCTTTCCATCCCCAGGGTTCCCGTACGGCGAGGAGGGAGCGATAGCTCAGGTAGCGGCGTGGGCCGAGGAACTCGACAATCGGCAGCGCGCTGAGGCCCTGTCGCAGGTAGTCGGTAGCCAGGGCGAGGCCGGCGTGATCGTCGAGCACGTGATCGAAGGCTGCCGGCGTATCCCACCTGCCGCCGGCCGAAGCCAGCAGCCAGCTGTTGCGCTTGTTGAAGTAGCTCGCCTCGTGGTTGGCGGCGAGCTTCCAGCCGACGAAGAGCCCTTGTTTCTCGAGCAGCCGCGCCAGCAGGCTGGTGCCCGAGCGATGCATGCCGAGGATGATCACGGGCGGGCGAGCGATCTTCGTCACTGGCGTCACCGTCGTCACTGTCTTCACCGTCGTCACCGGCGCAATCCTGTGCTGACGGAGCGCAGCAGCGCTTGCAATCCGAACCTTCGTCCGACCTCTTCGATTTTGGCCTGGAAGATCGCCGACGGTGAGCGTACCGCTTGCCGCAGATCGGGCGGCATCGGGCCGAAGCCGTGCTTTACGGCACGCGCAAACGCGCTCGGGCGCCGGTTGGCCAGAGTGTAGACCGCGTCATAGAGCAGCATCGACGGAATAAAGCGGGCGCGCTGTCTGCGGGAGGCGAAGCGACGCATGAACCAGTAGCGGTTGCGCAGCTCGTAGTAGAGGCCCTGCGGCGAGCGCGCGACGCCGGAAGACTTGTGCAGCATCAGGATCTCGGGATAGTGCACGATGCGGTAGCCGTGGGCGAGGAGCTTCATCTGCAGGAAGAGCTCGGAGCCGTAGAGGAAGATCTCGCGATGGTAGTAGCCGGCTTCGTCCAGCAGCGCCCTGCGGAAGCCGACGCCGCCGCTGTGAAAGCCGCCGGTCTCGATCGGGCCACGCCGTCGATCTCGGGATCTGAGCTCGTCGATGTCATCGCTTTCGGGAAGCCACTCCTCGACGCGGCAGGCCACGACGGCGAGCTCCGCGGGGCCTTCGGTGAAGCGTTGGGCGACCTCTCCCAGGACGTTCGAGTCGGGAATCAGCGAAT
>JBCCEE010000262.1:0-11832 GCA_039030415.1 Acidobacteriota bacterium | reverse complement strand
TCGTCGGGCTTGGCGACGATGTGGCCGCTCTCACCGCCGGCGGTAGGCTCCCAATCGCGCACGCCGATGGCGCCGCCAACCGCCGAGCGCGAGCGAATGCGCACCGCCGAGTTGTCCTGCTGACCGCCGAGCAGGCGGTAGGGCACGGCGTTGTCGGTCGACACTCGGTACATCTGGGCCGTCGGCTGGTTCGACTGCACGGTCCAGGTAGCGCCGCCGTCGGTCGTGACGTTGGCGCCGCCGTCGTTGGCCTCGATCATGCGCTGCGGATCGTTCGGGTCGATCCACAGATCGTGGTTGTCGGCGTGCGGCGTGGCGATCTGGCGGTAGGTCTTGCCGCCGTCTTTCGAGTGGTGGAAGCGCACGTTGACGACGTAGACCGACTCCTCGTCGGCCGGGTCGGCATAGATGCGGGTGTAGTACCAGGCGCGCTGGCGCAGCTTGCGCTCCTCGTTGACTTTCTTCCAGGTCTCGCCGCCGTCCCTGGAGCGGAAGACGCCGCCCTGCTTGGCTTCGACGATGGCGTAGAGGTTTTCCGGGTTCGACGCCGAGACGTCGATGCCGATGATGCCGAGGGGGCTCTGCGGGAAGCCGGGTTTGTCCGACAGCTCGCTCCAGGTGTCGCCACCGTCGGTCGACTTCCACAGACCGGAGCCTTCACCGCCCGATTCGAGGCTCCAGGGCGTGCGTCGCACCCGCCACAGGGCAGCGTAGAGGATGCGTGGGTTGGTTGGGTCCATCGCCAGATCGACGGCGCCGGCATCGTCCGAAACGTGCAGGATGCGCTGCCAGCTGGCGCCACCGTCGCGGCTGCGGTAGACGCCGCGCTCCGGGTTGGGGCCGTAGAGGTGGCCGAGTACCGCCGCGTATACCAGATCGGGATCGCGCGGATGGATGCGCAGGCGGGGAACGTGGCGTGATTCCGGCAGGCCGACATGGGTCCAGGTCTTGCCGGCGTCGGTCGACTTCCACACGCCATCGCCATGCGAGACGTTGCCGCGCACGGTCTTCTCACCGCCGCCGACATAGACCACGTTGGGATCCCAGGCCGATACCGCGACGGCACCGATCGAACCGCCGAAGAAACCATCGGACACCGGCTTCCAGGTGCGACCGGCGTCGAGGGTCTTCCAAACGCCACCGCCGGTGGCGCCGAAGTAGTAGACGTTGCGGTCGTTGGGAATGCCCGCCACCGCCGCCGAGCGCCCCCCGCGATAGGGTCCGACTTCGCGCCATGCGAGGGAGTCAAAGGGTTCGAGCCGCTCGGTCGACTCGGACGTGTCGGCGACGACAACCGGTGCAAGGCTGGCGAAAGCGAGGCTGATCAGGCTCAGCCGAAGCGCGAGACTTCGTTGCATCTAGGGCGACCTCCAGGTAGTTGCCCGCAGTCTACCCCGAAGCCTCTGTACGATTCGCTCTCACACCTGTGATGAGGTATTGTGCAGCCCCCATGCGAGTGCCACGCTTCCGTTTATTCTCCGCGCTCGCACTGTGCGCCTCGCTTGGTTGTGCCACCGAGTCGATCGAGTCACTGGATCCGGTCGATCCGAGCTCCGACTCGGCGACCGTCATTCGCGGCGTACCGGTGCAGCTCTACTCCGACGACCCTGAGCGTCGTACGGTCGGTCGCTTGCGCTTCCGTTCCGGGCTTCACCTGACCGCCAACCACGAAGGTTTCGGCGGGTTTTCAGGCCTGGTCATCGACGGTCACCAGCTGGTGGCGGTTTCGGACCGGGGAGACTGGCTGAGCGCCGTGGTGGCGTCCGAAGACGACGGCGACGTTACGGGCTTGACCCGCGCCCAAATGGGCACGCTCTGTGACGACGACGGCAGTCCGGTCAACGCCTTCGAGCGTCGTGACGCCGAAGAGATCCAGCAGCTGCCGGGGCGAGGCTTCCTGGTCAGCTTCGAGCGCCATCATCGGCTGGCGCTGTTCCCCTTTCTCGACGACTCTGCGTCACCGCTGAGCGGCAGACCTCAGCCGTTTCCGTTCCCGCCAGTCATCGTCTCGACCCGACCCAACAAAGGCATGGAAGCCGTCGTGCTGCTCACGGACGGCCGCTTGCTGACCTTCGCGGAAGAGCTGCGGACCGTCGACAACGACATCATCGGCTGGATCGGTCATCCCGAGCTCGAAGACTGGCGTCACCTGACCCTAGTATCCAAAGAAGACTACCTGCCGACCGGCGCCGCGCTGTTGCCTGGCGGTGACGTGCTGCTGCTCGAGCGCAGCTTCCGCAAACCGATCGGCAACTGGATTCGGCTTTCGATCCTGCCCAAAGACGATCTGCAGCCCGACTCCCGGCTCGAGCCGATAGAGCTCGCCATCCTCGAGCCGCCGGCGACGACCGACAACATGGAAGCCGTCGCGACGGCCCCGGGTCCCGGGGGCGAGACCTTCATCTATCTGATGTCGGACGACAACTTCAGCACCCAGCAGCGCACCCTTCTGATGCAGTTTGAGCTGCTGCCGGCGAAGAACTGAGTCCTTCGCCGACGGGATCCAACGAGTCCGAAGCCGCAGCCGACAGCTGGCCATGGCAGCGGATGCAGCCGGCGTCGGTCGGCGCTACCGGCCCCGTCGCCGCGCCGGCTTCGCCGTCTGGACAGTGGGCGCCGCTGTCGATCCAGGCCCGAATCAACTCGCCGAAGACGGCCTGGGTTCCGGGCGCAGACTCGCGACCGGGTCCCGGGTTCCACGCCCAGCCCACCAGCGAGTCGTGCGACATGTGCTCGTGAATGGCCTCTAGGTCCTTGCCTCCGTTGCGCTCGGGATCCTTGATCTGCTCGCAGATCGCTTCGAGCGAGACGCCGAGCCAGCCCATCTCGGCAGGCGCCAGATGCCACAGGGGATCGCCCGGCAAGCGCGCGTGCTCGATGTTCTCCGGCTGGTGACACGTCGAGCACTGCTGCTCGACGGGCACGTGCTTCTCGGCGCGCACCACCGGCGGCTGATGCATGACCATGCGGTCGCCCTGACGCGGATGCGGGTCGGAAGGATGACAGTTCAAGCAGCGGGGATGCTGCAGCACCCGGCCGGCCTCGACGAACAGCGCCTGCGAGCGCGCTACCGGATCTTCCATCGCTTCGAAATCGCTGGCGGAACGTAGCTCGGACGCTGTCGACTCGTGGCTGCCCGGGCCCACCAGCACGCAGAGGCCAAAGACGAGGGCTGCGAGACGAACCGAGAAGGTGTTCTGGGTTGGAAACATCTCAAACCCTCCAGGTGGCGTCGACGAACGGTAAGCGGGTGGTCGGCTCGCCGGTCAGCGCCAGCTTGGCGTTGGCCAGCGCTGGCGCTACCGGCGGCACGCCGGGCTCACCGATACCGGTCGGCGGCTCGGCGCTCGGCACGATGTGCACGTCGACCGGCGGCATCTCGTGCATGCGCAGGACCGGGTAGTCGTGGAAATTGCTCTGACGCACGCGCCCGGCTTCGATGTCGATCGTGCCGTAGAGCGCCGCCGTCAGGGCATAGGCGACGGAGCCCTGCACCTGCTGATCGATGTTCCAAGGGTTGATCGCCAGCCCGACGTCTACCGCGCAGGTGACGCGATGAGCGATCGGGGTACCGTCCGGCGCCAGCGAGCATTCGAAGATCTGGCAGACGTAGCTGTTGAACGACTTGTGCAGCGCCAGGCCGTGGGCGTGGCCTTCCGGCAGCCGCTTGCCCCAGCCCGCTTTCTCAGCCGCCAGGTTCAGCACCCCCAGCTGCCGGGGATCGCCGTCCGCCAGCAGCTTGCGCCGGTAGTCGAGCGGATCCTGCCCGGCCTTGTGCGCCAGGAGATCGAGGAAATGCTCGGCCACGAAGCCGGTGTGAGTGTGCCCCACCGAGCGCCACCACAGCCCACTGACCGCGGTCTCGGGGGTGTGCAGCTCGATCCTGCGGTGAGGAATCGCGTAGGGCATACCGGTCGCCCCTTCGAGCGACGAGTGGTCGATGCCGTCGTGCACCAGAAATGGCTCGAACGGCGTCCCGATCATCAGCGATTGGGTGGCCAGGCGCTGGTGCCACGCTTTGGGGCGACCGTCCTCGCCTAGGGTCGCCGCCACGCGATGCACGGCCACGGGCCGAAACATGCCGCCTTGGATGTCGTTCTCGCGCGTCCACACCGCCTTCACCGGCACGCCTTCGCCTGCCGCCGCCTCGACGGCGTCGATCACGAAGTCCGAGGCCACATTGGCGCGACGGCCAAACGCACCGCCCGCCAGCACGGTGTGAAGCTGGACCTTTTCGGGCGCCAAACCGAGTCGCTGGGCGATATTGAAATGGTCGAGAGTCTGGAGGTATGTTCCCGCCCACACCTCCGCCTCACCGTCGCGAACGTGGGCTGTCGCGTTGAGCGGCTCCATCGGTGCATGGGCCAGAAACGGAAAGTGGAACGTGGCTTCGATCGTCTCACCTTCGCTGAGCTGCGCTTCAGCCTCACCGTGATCCTCGGCGACGGCTCCCGGGGAGGCGACCAGCGCCTCGTAGCTCGCCAGCAGCCCCTCGCTCGACAGCTCGACGTCGCCGTCGTCCCAGTCGACGTCCAGCCGATCGCTGGCCTGTTTGGCCTGCCAATACGAGTCGGCGAGCACCGCGATGCCGCTCGAGATCGGCTTGATCCGGCGCACTCCCGGCATGGCGAGCACTTCGGTCTCATTACGCACGCCGCGGCTCTTGGCGCCGAAAGCAGGTGGCCTCGCGACCACCGCGGTCAGCATGCCGGGCAGCTCGAGGTCGATACCGAAGGTGGCCTCTCCGGTCACCTTCTCGGGACCTTCGAGACGCCGGGTCGAGCGACCGATGATCCGGAAGTCGGGAGGGTCTTTGAGCGGCGGCTCTTCCAGCGCGCTCTGGCGCGCCGCGTCCGCCGCCAGCTCACCATACTCGAGCGTCGACCCATCGGGTGCGATCACACGCCCGCGGTCGGTTCGCAGCTCGCCAGCCGCCACCCCCCAGCGCTCGGCGGCGGCTTCCAACAGCATCTGCCGGGCCGCGGCGCCGGCCTTGCGCAGCGGCATCCAGAATGCCGGGGTCGAAGTGCTGCCGCCGGTGCCCATGGCGCCGAACAGCGGGTTGTTGTAGGCCGCAGCCACCGGCGAGTGACGCGCCTCGAAGCGCTCGAGGTCGGCGTCGAGCTCCTCGGCAATGACCATCGAATGGGACGTGAAGATGCCCTGCCCCATCTCGATGTTGGGGCTCACGAAGACGATGCGACCGTCGGGATGGATGCGCAGGAACGCGGTCACCTCGGCACCGTCCGAGCTACCTTCGCCCATGGCCCGCGCCGGACGCGGCAATGAGATGCCGAGGGCCAACCCGCCGCCGGCCAGCAGGGAGACCTGCAGGAAACGTCGGCGTGTCGTCGTCATAACCCCGTCCTCCGAGTCTCCTCGCCTTGCTTGGCGCTCGCCGACTGAGCGGCCGTGCTCTTGATCGCCTTGCGGATGCGATCGTAGGCGCCGCAGCGGCAGATGTTGCCGCTCATCGCCAGGTCGATGTCGGAATCGGTCGGCGAAGGCTTCTCCTTCAGCAGCGCTGCCGCCGACATCAGCTGGCCAGCTTGGCAATAGCCACACTGCACGACGTCCGCCTCCAGCCACGCCTGCTGCAGGGGATGCAGCGCCTCGGGGCTGCCAAGGCCTTCAATGGTGGTGATGGCCTTGCCGGCCACGTATTTGACGGGCGTCACGCAGGCTCGCCGCGCCGCGCCATCGACGTGCACCGTGCAGGCGCCGCATTGGGCGATACCACAGCCAAATTTCGTGCCGGTGAGCCCCAGCGCATCGCGCAGAACCCACAGCAGCGGGGTTTGGGGATCGACATCGACGGTACGCTGCTCTCCGTTGACGTTCAGCTCGATCGGCATAGACAGGCCTCCCGGGGTCACGAGTCTGAAGGTGCGCGGCTCGCGCCGCGCCGGTTCGTTCGGGTGGTGACCCATTGAACCTAAGGGCTGATCGAGCCGCACGCACTAGCGAAAGGCGCCAACCGTCATTCGAAGGTCTGCTCAAACCGAAGCCGGCACCTCATGTGGTACCCTATTCGGTACCATGAAGATCTCACAGGACATCAAACCGGTTACCTACCTGAAGTCGCGCGCTTCCGAGCTGCTCAAAACCGTTGGCGAGACCCGGCGTCCCGTCGTCATCACTCAGAACGGTGAGCCCAGAGGGGTACTCCTCGATGTCGACAGCTATCAAGAGCTGCGAGACGCCATGCTGATGATGAAGCTCGCGGCGCAAGGAGAGTCGGACCTGCGTGAGGGCCGCACCGCGCCTCAGAGAGAAGTCTTCGAGAGCCTCAGGCAGCGATTCTCCGAGCAGTGAGCGAACAGGTCTTCCAAGTCGCGTGGACCGACGTCGCGCGCCGGGATCTCATCGAGATCGCCGAATATATCTCGCGCCAAAGCCCAACGGCTGCACTGCAGCTCGTCGAACGGATCGAGCGGCGCTGTGAAACACTGAAATCGATGCCCTCTCGCGGTCGCATCCCTCCAGAGCTCGCTCGTTTCCGCGTTCATCAGTACCACGAGCTGCTGATCGAACCGTATCGCGTCTTCTACCGCATCGAAGATTCGAGCGTCACCGTCTTGGCGGTCTTCGATGGACGCCGAGATCTCGAAGACGTCTTGATTGGGCGCTTGTTGAGCTTCTGAGGCCCGATTTCTGAGGGATCCAGGAGCATCCCACCCCTGCGGAATCGTCTTGGATTCAACAAAGTTGCCCTTGATCACGAGATCGACCGAGCCTTTTCCGTCTTTATAGGGCAAAGGTAGCGATCACGGCAAAGCGAGCGTCGCGGGCCGATCGAAGCCTTGCAGATCTGGATAGGAGGCGCCCGTGTACCAAACGACTCTCAACTGCAATAAACGATACGAAGTACAATGCAAACAGCCCGTGATGCTCCAAGCGGAGTCGCAATCATGACCGATCAAGAACTGAGAGACATCGTTGCTCGACTGGCTGAGACCCAGGCAAAAACCAGCCGCGAGGTACGCGCGACTGAACGTTTCTTGCGAGAAAACGGTCGAGCTACAGACCGGTACCTCAAAGAGCTCGGCAAACAGCTCGGCGGCCTGGGCGACAAGTTCGGAAGCTTCACCGAAGGCATGGCACTGCCTTCGATGACTCGTCTGCTCGAAAAACGCTTCGGGTTGGACAACATCGCCCCGCGCTACCGAGTACGCTAGAACGGTCGAACGCTCGAACTCGACGTCTTCGGTTTTTCCAACTCGGGTCACAACACTGCTGTCGTGGTGGAGGTCAAGAGCCACCTGCGCGACGAAGGCATCGACCAAATGCTGCGGTGTTTGAAAGAAGTGCCGGAATTCATGCCGCAGCACCGCGACAAGCGTCTCTTTGGCATTATCGCGGCAGTCGACATCCCCGAACAGCTGCGCAAACGGGCCCTACGTGAAGGCCTTTACCTGGCAAGGATCAACGACGAGACCTTCACGCTCGACGTCCCCGACGATTTCGAGCCCCGTTCGTTTCGGCCAGCGGCTTGAGACCCGGAAGACCGGGTTGCGGCCCTGACCCGTTGGAGCTGAAGCACGCTCCAACCCGCCAGGGGTTTACGAGAGTTTTACTTCCAACGGCCCGCCGCAACCGTAGGTAGTGATTAAGTATGATCTTCTGGACCCGTAGGGACTTGCCTACTCAACATGGGATCTCCCCGTGAAACGAATTCTAGGCCTGCTGATCGCGCTTTCACTCGTCGCCTTGGTGGCAGCGCCCAAACTCAAGTCGCGCGGCGACGTGACGGCTCCGGCACCTTCGGCTGAACCCAAGCCGGCGCTGCGGGTCGCGGTGCTCGACGTGGCGCCTCAGTATCTGGCGGAACGGCTCTCGACCACCGGTACGGTGCGCGCCAACGAGCAGGTGGAGCTGGTGAGCGAGATCGCCGGCAAGATCGAGAACATTGTCTTCCGCGAAGGCAGCCGGGTCGCCGCCGGCCAGGTTCTGCTCGAGATCAACGACGACGCACTGCAGGCCGAGCTCGAGCGCACCGCCTTTCGGGTAGAGCTGGCAGAGCGCCGCGAGACGCAGAAGAAACAGCTGCGCGACGAAGGCGTGATCTCGAACGAGGAATATGACCTGGCGCTCAACGAGCTCAACGTGCTCCGATCCGAGCAGCGGTTGATCGAGGCCCGGCTGCTCAAGACCAAGATCCGGGCACCGTTCGCAGGCGTCATCGGCCTGCGCTACGTCAGTCTCGGCAGCTACCTATCACCCCAAACGCGCATCGCCACGCTACAAGACGTCGACTCGGTGAAAATCGACTTTTCGGTGCCGGAGAGATACGCCTCGCGCATGCGACCCGGCGGCGAGATCACGTTTCGGGTCAAAGGTGACGAGCGCGCCTTCACCGGCACGATCTACGCTATCGAGCCGCGGGTCGATACCGACACCCGCTCGCTGCGGCTGCGCGCCGAGAGCACCAACCCCGAGCGGGCGCTCTTACCCGGCGCCTTCGCCGACGTCGAGATCGTCGTGGCGGAAGACGCTGAAGCGCTCACCGTGCCGGCGATCTCAGTGATTCCGGAGCTCGGCGGCAAGAAAGTGTTCGTGCTGGAGGATGGCAGGGCACAGCCTCGCACGGTCGAAACCGGCATCCGCACCTCCGAACGCGTACAGATCACTCGCGGCCTCGAGCCTGGCGAGCGGGTCATCGTCTCGGCGATCCAGCAGCTGCGGCCCGGCCTCGAGGTCGAAGCGGCCCAGACGTCCGGATAGCGATGGCGCCTGAATGACGATCCTGCGAGTTACGCAGCCTCGCGCGCAGTCCACCAAGCCGACCGTCCACCAATTCCTCGCTGCCTGAGACTATCGATGACCCTCTACTCGCTGTCGATCCGACGCCCGGTGCTAGCGCTGGTGATGTCGATCACCATTTTGCTGTTCGGGGTAATCGGCTTCCGTTCGCTCGGCGTGCGCGAGTTCCCCTCGGTCGACTCGCCGGTCATCACAGTCTCGACGAGCTACCGCGGCGCTAGCGCTGACGTCATCGAATCGCAGATTACCGAGCCGCTCGAAGAATCGATCAATGGCGTCTCCGGCATCCGCACCCTGACCTCGGTGAGCCGCGAGGGCCGCAGCACGGTGCGGGTGGAATTCTCGATCGACGCCAACCTCGACACCGCCGCCAACGACGTCCGCGACCGCGTGGCGCGAGCCCAGCGCAACTTGCCGCCGGACGCCGATCCGCCCACCATCTCGAAGGCGGACGACGACGACCGGCCGATTCTTCAGGTCACGGTGCGCTCCGACACCCGCAACCTGCTCGATCTCAGCCGTCTCGCCGACGATCTCTTCGTGGAGCGGCTGCAGACGATTCCCGAAGTGAGCCGAGTCGATATCTGGGGCGACAAGACCTACGCCATGCGGCTGTGGATCGATCCGCAGAAGCTCGCCGCCTACGAGCTGACGCCGCTCGAGGTGCGGCAGGCGATCGAACGCGGCAATGTCGAGCTGCCTGCGGGACGTATCGAAGGCCGTGAGGTCGAGCTGCCGGTCCGCACCATGGGCCGCCTCGACACACCGGAAGACTTCGAGAATTTGATTCTCAAGTCCTCGCAGGGCCGCATCGTACGCTTCCGCGATGTCGGCACCGCCGAGCTCGGGGCGCGCAACCAGCGCACTATCCTGAAGAAAGACGGCATCCCGATGGTGGCGGTGGTGATCCGCCCGCAGCCCGGCGCCAACTACATCGACATCGCCGATGAGTTCTACCGGCGCATCCCGCTGATCGAGAAGGATCTGCCGGACGATATCCAGATCGCCATTGGCTTCGACACCACCAAATACATCAAGCGCTCGATCCGCGAGGTGCAGCAGACCATCTTCCTGGCGTTCACGCTGGTGATCCTGGTGATCTTCACCTTCCTGCGCGACTGGCGCACCACGCTGATCCCGGTGCTGGTGATCCCGGTATCGCTCACCGGCGCTTTCTTCGTGATGTCGAGCGCCGGCTTCTCGATCAACGTCCTCACCCTGCTTGGCCTGGTGCTCGCCATCGGCCTGGTGGTGGACGACGCGATCGTGGTGCTCGAGAACATCTACGCCAAGATCGAAGACGGTCACGAGCCGATCGAAGCCGGCGTGGTGGGCACGCGCGAGATCTTCTTCGCGGTCATCGCCACCACCCTGGCGCTGGTGTCGGTGCTGCTGCCGATCCTCTTCATCGGCGGACTCACCGGCCGGCTGTTCCAGGAGTTCGGAGTCACCCTGGCGGGGGCGGTGATCATCTCGTCGTTCGTCGCCCTCACCCTAACGCCCATGCTGAGCTCGCGCATGCTCAAGAAGCGTTCGCGACAGCCCTGGCTCTACCGCACGACCGAGCCGTTCTTCGAGCGTCTCACCGGTGGCTACCGCGGCTATCTGGAGTGGATGCTGGCGCGGCGATGGCTGGCGATGCCTCTCGTGCTGGGCTGTATCGGCCTGATCTTCATGTTCTTCCGCACCCTGCCTTCCGAGCTGGCGCCGCTCGAGGACCGCAGCACGATTCGGCTCAACGCCACCGGCCCCGAGGGCACCACCTTCGCCTACATGGACCGCTTCGCCGACGAGCTCAACGCGCTGCTGATGGAGCAGGTGCCCGAGACCAAGAACCTGATCTCGGTGACTTCCCCCGGCTTCGGCGCGACCAGCTCGGTCAACTCGAGCTTCGCCCGCGTCATGCTGGTCGAACCGAGCGAGCGCGAGCGTTCGCAGAGCGAGATCGTCGACGCCCTGAAGCAGCAGGTCGGCGAGCTCACCGACGCCCGCACCTTCGTCTCCCAGTCCCCGACCATTTCGGTCGGGCGCAGGCGTGGGCTACCCGTACAGTTCGTGATCCAGGCGCCCAATCAGAAGCGGCTCGAGGAAGTGCTGCCGGACTTCATCGCAGCCGCCGAAGCGGATCCGACGTTCACTATCGTCGATCTCAACCTCAAATTCGACAAGCCCGAGCTGCGCATCGAGATCGATCGCGAGCGCGCTCGCGATCTGGGCATCTCGGCCCTCGACATCGGCCGCACGCTCCAACTGGCGCTGTCCGAACAGCGACTCGGCTTCTTCCTGCGTGACGGCAAACAGTACGAGATCATCGCCCAGGTGACGCCGGAAGACCGCAATGAGACGATCGACCTACGCAATCTCTACGTGCGCTCGGCCACCGGGCGACCGATACTGCTCGACAAGCTGGTGACGGTGAGTGAAGAAAGCCGGCCGCCCCAGCTCTTCCGCTTCGACCGTTACGTCTCCGCTACCGTCTCCGCCGACCTCGCCGGTGGCAAGACGATCGCCGACGGTATCGAGGCCATGGAGCGCGTCGCCGACCAGGTGCTCGACGATGCCTTCGCCACGTCGCTCTCCGGCGAGTCCCGCGACTACGCCGAGAGCGCCCGCAGCCTCGACTTCGTCTTTCTACTCGCCCTGGTGCTGATCTACCTGGTGCTGGCCGCGCAATTCGAGAGCTTCCGCGATCCGATCACCATCATGCTCACCGTGCCGCTAGCGCTGGCCGGTGCCTTGACCGCGCTGTGGTACTTCGACCTGACGCTCAACATCTTCAGCCAGATCGGCATGATCATGCTGATCGGCTTGACGACCAAGAACGGCATCCTGATCGTCGAATTCGCCAACCAGCGACGCGCTCGCGGCAGCTCGCCGATAGAGGCGGCCCTCGAGGGCGCCACCCGCCGCTTCCGGCCGGTGTTGATGACCAGCCTGTCGACGGTGCTCGGCATCCTGCCGATCGCCCTGGCTCTCGGCGCCGGCGCCGAGAGCCGCACGCCGATGGGCGTGGCGATCATCGGCGGGCTGATCTTCGGCACCCTGCTGACGCTCTTCGTCGTGCCCGCG
>JBCCEE010000261.1:0-11833 GCA_039030415.1 Acidobacteriota bacterium | reverse complement strand
TGGGTGAAACACTCACTGCACAACAACAACAACAACAACAACAACAACAACAACAACAACAACAACAACAACAACAACAACAACAACAACAACGACAACAACAACAACAACAACAACAACAACAACAACAACAACAACAACAACAACACGAGGCGTAGTAATTCAGACAGTACTTGATGCTGTATTTGCCAGCTACACGAGCTTTCGGGCCAAGCCCATTTTTCAAGTATGAACTCAATGAAGCATTGTATGGATTGAAAGCTGGCGAAGGATACCTCTTATATTTCTAGCTCAAAACTCTCCCCAGTTGTTACAACACAAGTTGGTATCGGACATAAACAAGAAACAACGTCAAATAAGGTGAGGCTGTAACCTGCGCGGCCGAACTGTGTGCAGCGGCTATGATATACCTCTTACACACGTTTTCGTCATCGTATGTAACTCAATGAGAACAAGACCAACAGGTGCATGTACAACCAGGCCACCGTGTGTCTTATGACCTCATCAATGACATCATTAACAAGACATCACCTGACTGGCCTAACAGCATGCTACAGCATTGCCTCTTTGTAGGCCCTTACACACGTTTTCGTCACCATATGCGACTCTATTAGCATAACGAGAACAAGACCAACTGGTACATGTATACCCAGGCCATCATCGCGTGTCTTATGACATCATTGACGACATCATCAACAAGACAAACACTCAAAAGCATCATAGCCAAATCCACCATGAGTTCATAACATAGCTGGTGTTTCTTCCAGACTTGCCCCAGCTGGTTTTCCACCAGTTGAAAGTACAACCAACTGGTTGCAAAGCAAATCGAACAACACTTAGTTGTATGCAAATATCATCGCCAGCATGCCTACGTATCCTTCTCTCTTCCGTCCCTAGCTGGCCGCTTCGAATAGGAATCTAGGGAAACACCATTCACACAGTAGTTTTTTCCCGACTGCTTCCAGACGGCAAGCAAGCACGACCAGACTGTACGGGCCCCATTCCTCACAAGCATCAACACCAAGACAGACACCACACAAATTGCTTATCCCATCCCACGTCCTGATCAGCACGTCTGAACACACACTGTGCAATTCTGCATAATTGCTATGGTCATGACGTACTCCGAGTGACAACTCGTGACCTTTGTAAAGTTTCCAAAAGCAAAAACTGACATCGCTCACCTTAACCCTGGCACCTCCCAATTATCTCGAAGGGCAGAGCACACTTCGGAAATTGAGGGCCCTATACACCTGCACCGCAGAAGTTTTGCTTTGCGCTCATATGGACGAAGACAAGATTCGAAGGGGATACGCCCCACCTGTTTACATGTACGCTACGCCTGCCTTCCGTGCACACATCCGAAAGTTGCAAACAAAAACCCAAAGTTAATTCTAAGTCAAGGTCATGGTTGACTCTGCCAAGCTCACCTTTACCACAGTTCAGAAACATTTAGGCTCCACCTGGGATCAGACATGTATGTACCAGTAGTATCCCTCCACAATGATTCGGTGCCTTTGACTTCTACCTTCACTTTACGCATCATCGCTTCCTCGATTGCTGCACTTACACATACGTACACCGTGTTTGGCCCGCAATGCCTGGGAATCAATAAATCTGTGCTAGAAGGAATTGCTTCCACGCAAACTCTTGCAGAAATTCACAGGACACTATAGTCTGAACCATGATCACTGGAATGAACATTTAGCTGGGAACCACTTCAGCAACCTTCCGTGCCTGGGATCTTGATCAGGGCGTTGGGAACAATCACATGCTTCACTTCTAGTAACGATACCGACACATCAGTACATAAAGCACTACCCGACCAACAATGTGAAAAGTAACCTGTGGCAACGGGTCAAGGATACCTTCGAGGAAGAGAGAAAAACGTGGGCGGGGTGCGGAGGAGGGGGACAGCAGATTTCTGCAATCTAAGACACTCACCACTTGGGTGATATGCTCTCCCGTCCATCTCTTGCACTCGAATGGAGGACGATGCGTGGCAAATGAGCCCCTGTACAAAAAGAAGCAAGTCATATGGACAGACAAACAGACAGACAGACAGACAGACAGACAGACAACGAAAAACAGTACACAAGTCGCAATCTCAATGGACTACAGACTGGAGGTTAAGATGAATTTATTTATTCCAATGCCAAAGACAGACAGACAGACAGACAGACAGACAGACAGACAGACAGACAGACAGACAGACAGCCGAGATCGCGCCGTCCGAGGGCACGTCGCCCGAGACCGGCACCACTTTACCAACGGCGGCGAAACCCTCCATCCAGGAGGCTGCCACAACCCCCATGCTGGATAGCGAAGCCCCAGCTGAAGATCGCGAACCTCCGAGCCTGTTGCAGGCTCAGCTGGCGCTGTTCATGACCGGAGCGGTGGGGGCGATCGAGTCGGCTCGTCTGCTCGAGATCTTCCTCAGCTCGTTCGAAGCCAACGCCGGTATTTTGCGCCGCCGGCCGGTCATCGACACCCTGCGCGCGATGCCGGCAAGCCTGCTCGGCGCTTCCATGGCTTCGTGGCGTCAGAGCACGAAGATCCCGGGAAAGATGCTCGACACGCTGCAGGCCCACCTGCGCACCGATACCGAGGCCAGCCTCTAGATGCAGCGTGCCGCCCAGGCGAGCGCCCACCTCGACGCATCCCGAGAAGTCGTCTATGACATCGTCTCCGACTACGAGCGCTACCGCGCCTGGATTCCGAACCTCGCCGAGTCCCAGCTCCTGACCCAGGAGGGAGACATCAGCATCGCCGAGTTTCGCGCACCGCTGTGGTCGGAGCGCAGCGTCACTCTCGAATTGGTCCACACGCCCCCGAGCACGATTTCCTTTCAGCAGATCGACAGCATCGGCCGGCCGTCCGTGTCCGGCTATTGGCGCCTGGAGGAGGCTGACAGCGGAGTGATCGTACAAGCGCGCCTGCGTGTGGCGACGCCGTTCTTCCAATTCGGCAGCCGGCGGCGCCTGCATACCGAGCTACAGCTCACCCTGGATGCGCTCGGTGCCAGGCAGCGAGAGCTGAGCACCGGGCGAGGCTCAGGCGGTAGCGCTCGGCGCAAAGTCCTCGAGATCATCCGGCAGGCGGACGGGCTGAAGCTCTGGTATCTTGGTGAGACATATCTGGTGCCCAAGGTCCGGGAGCCCGGAGCGCGATGATCCGCAAGCTCGGAAGGTTCGAAGCCTCGGTGCCGCTGGTACGCGAGATGTTCTGCGAGACCGACGACTGGCCGCGCTGGATGCCGGGAATCGCTTCGACCCGCACGCTCTCTCGAGATTCCGGCACCCGGCGGGTCGAGGTCGTCCACATGGTGCACGGTCGCCGTTTCGTCCAGCAGCTGGAGTGCCGCGAGACCGAGCGTGGGCTCGAGCACCATCAGATCTCGGGATTCTTCAAGACCTGGGAAGCTGCGTGGACCTTCCGAGAGACCCCTGACGGCCTGGCCACCACCGTCTCGCTCTTCCTCGACCTCGAGCTGGGTGTCGGAAGCGGTCTACTGGTGCCCAAGCGGCTACTCGCGGCTTGGGTCGGCAGGATGCTCGACGACACCATCGCCCAGGGCCAGAAACGCGCGCTGCAGCTCGTCGAGCGGAGGCGGCAGCCGACCTCTGCCGTCCAGGTCGGCCAGCCCGTGCTTCAGGTCTTCGAGACCGATGGCGGGTTCGAGGTCATGTTCGCCGGCCGCAGGTTCGTCATCGACGCCCTGCCTCCGACGTCCGAGAGCTGAGCTCACAGCCGCGCCCGATGGCGCGGTCGAGCGCGGCGCAGGCGTCGATCAGGCGGGTCGCGGTGCCTGCGGCGGTAACGACTCGTGAGGTCGAGCGCAGAATATCGTCGAGCTGGGCAGCGTCCAGGCCGGGAGCGTGCTCGAGCAACAGGGCGACGACGCCAGCGACGTGAGCCGCAGCGAACGAGCTACCGGAAACGAAATCGTAGCGGTCACCAGGATGTGCCGCCAGGATGTCGCGCCCCGGAGCGCGCAGCAGCGAGTCCGGATCTTCGGGTCCGGCTGCCACGGCGTCCGACTGCACGACCAGCACGCCATCCATGCAGGCGGGGAACGCGATGGCGTCCGCCTCGCGATCGTAGGCGGCGACCACCGCAATCCCCTCCGCCAGGGCGACCTTCAGCAACCGTTCGAGCAGCGGATCGCGCGGCCCAGCAAGGCTGAGATTGACGATGTCGGGCCGACGGTCGACCACGAACGCCAGCGCCTTGGCGAGGGTGAAGCTGTTGCAGACGCCGCTGGCCTGCCCCGGCTGCTCCCAGCAGGCCCGCAGCGCCAGAATGCGCGAAGCCGGGGCGACGCCGACCGTGCCGATACCGTTGTTGGCAGTGGAAGCGATGACGCCGGTCACCGCCGTACCGTGCAGCTCGGCAACGGTCCCGGAGAGCGGTTCAGCAGCGGCCTCGGACCCGGCCGCTGCGCCCACGAAGTCCCGAACCAGCTCGACGCTGTCGGCCAGGTCGGAATGCGAACGGTCGACGCCGGTATCGACCACCGCCAAGGTGACGCCGCGGCCGCCCGCTACGGGGTGGGCGTCGAGCACGCGCATGGCGTCCAGCCCGTGCTGCATCTCGAGGTAAGGATCATCGTATGCACCGCGAGGTGCGCCCAGCACTTCGAAGCGCTGCATCGGCTGCACCGACTCGACCCGCGCGTCGCGCGCCAGGCGATCGATCACTTCGTCGAGCGGGCGTCCGGGCGGCACCTCGAAGACGACGCAGTAGACGCCGAGCGCCTGGATCGGCCAGCCTTCGACCCGCTGCAGTCGGTAGTCACGGGCGAGACGGGCCACCGCTCGCCGGGTGCGCTCGGAGCGAGCATAGGTGGGCGAGCCGACGTATTGCCGTGACGTCGAGCCGGCGGCGCGCAGCGGCTCGATGTCCGCCTGGGTCAGGGTCACCAGGATCTGGCGGTCCTGTGACGCCGCACGCAGGTCTGACGTCGCACGCAGGTCGCCCTCGGGGCTCACCGCACCACTGGCAGCCCCGCGGCTCGACGCGGGGTTCGATCCGCTGGCCGATCCGTCGGGCGCTACGGACGGTTTGCTGCCGAAGCCGGCGCAGCCCAACAGGACGAGGGGCAGAGCCAGCGCTGTCAACACTCCTCTCAGCCCGCTGCGGGCTCCCTGGCCGATGGTCCAATCCAACATGACGCCCTCGAGTAAAGCTCCCGGTCGTAAGTGTCTGTTCAGGCCGGCAAGGTTCACACTAATTGCTCCGCACCGAAGCCGCCGTGCTCCACGGCAGTCGGGTCGAGATTACGAAGGCCCAATTGTCGTCGGCCACCTGGCCCCAGCGTGGGTAAGCCTGAGCATTCGAAAAGTAATAGCCCAGACTCATGTTGACCCGACCCAGCGAGCGACCCACCGCGACGTGGCCGTAGGTGTAGGTATCGGTATTGGTAGCCCCGAAGTCCAGCTCACTATGCCCGAGACCAGCCGACAGGTCGAATCCCGAGGCGAGCGGGTAGCGGCCGCTGAGCTCGACAAAGACTCCCGAGGCGGCACCGCCCAGGTACTGCGGCGTGTAGGACACGGTGACCGCGGCAAGCTCACGAAAGTAGAGGCTAGTACTGAATTCATGGTAGCCGTTGTCGACTCCGCCCGCGTCGGGAAACTCGTAGCGCACAAAGAGCGCGCTGGCCGACCAGCCGCGGCCCAACGATCGCCCGAAACCCAGGTAACCCTGGAGCTCGACTTCGCGCTCATCCGGCACTCCGGCATTGCTCTCGAAACGTACCGTAGACGCCCACCCCCCAGCCACGAAGCCGCTGGGGAGGCGGTAGGCGAGCCCGAGCTGGACGGCAGACTCGGAGGTGGAGCGCGAAAAGCCTCGCAGAACGTAATCGCTGACCACGACCACTTCAGCGGTAAATCGCTCGCTCTGCTGGGCATACGCCGGCACCGTCAAGGCGTTGCAGGCCAGGATCAGCGCGGCAATCAGGCGACTTTTCATGTCGCGAACCCTACCATCGCACCCACGATCTTCGAAGCCGGGCAAAATACTTTGAACCCCTCGAACGCCACCGGGAACCCAAACAGTGTCAGGGGCAGCGCGCGCTGCCGGCAATGCCTCGGGGGTCGAGCTTAGTCATCTCAGGTAGCGCGCGCACCTCCGACACTTCTAAGCTGCGAACACTCTCAGCCCCAAGGATCGAATCCCACAGCTCTCGAGACACACCGCGTGAGTCCCTCAGCACCGACCAGCACCGGCCCAGCCCGGTTCGCGCCCAGCGCCGCCGAGGAGCACGCTCTGATCCGGCGCATCGCTGCTGGCGATCGCGGCGCGTTCGAGGATGCTTATCGACTGTATCGACCCAAGCTGATCCGCTTCGTCTCTCGCCTGACCTCACGCGACGACCTGGTCGAAGAGGTGGTCAACGACACCATGGTCGTAGTTTGGCAAAAGGCCAAGCGCTTCCGTGGCGATTCGAGACCGTCGAGCTGGGTCTTGGGGATCGCCTACCGGATCACGCTGAAGCGCTTGAGAACGCTTTCCCGACGGCCTGAAGAAGAGCTCAGCGACGCGCTGCACCTGGTCGATCCTCACCAGCCGGAGGCCTCGCTGGCGCGGCGCCAAGCTGGCGAGAGGGTCCGCCGGGCGATCCTCCGCCTGTCGCCGGAGCACCGAGCGGTGATCCAGCTGACGTTCTTTGGCGACTACGCCTACCGCGAGATCGCTGAGATCGTCCAATGCCCGGTCAACACCATCAAAACCCGCATGTTTCACGCCCGCAAGAAGCTCGAGCGGCTGCTGCGCACGATGGATCATGGCGAGCCCCGAGGAATGCAGCAGGCCGGGCCGCTCGATCGTGGGCTGAACGACACTGGGCCGCATGATACTGGCCCAAACGATACCGGGCCCACACACAACACTGAGGATTGATCATGTTCGGCTTGTCTGCCCACCTACAACATCGAGCCACCTGGAAGCTCTTGCCGTGGTACGTCAACGGCTCGCTCGAGGCTGCCGAGCAGGCTGCAGTCGCGCAGCATCTGAGCGACTGCGAAATCTGCCGCCAAGAAGTCACGCAGCTCGAAGCGCTGCGCCAGCAGGTGCGCACTAGCCAGGCGGCCGCGGTCGCCCGCAGCTCGGCCATCCATTCCGCGGACGCTACCGAGCGCGGCTTGCAACAGGTGCTGCGCAGGATCGAAGACCGCAGCCCGAGCGCCGGCAGATCAGGTATCCGAAGCTCGGCACCAGCCCTGCGCTGGGCGCTTGTCGCCCAGGCGGCTGCGATTTTGCTGCTGGCCACCCTACTCGCCTGGCCGCGGTCGACGCCGGCTCCACAGAGCTTTCGCACTCTGTCCGACGCGCCCCTGTCAGACGCTGCTCTGCCAGACGCTGCTCTATCAGACGCTGCCCAGAGCTCGCCAACCCTGTCGAAATCCAGCACCGAGCTCTACCGCATTGTGTTCCGCGACGACGCCGTCGAGCTCGAGATCCGCCAGCTGCTGCAAGCGCTGGACGCCACCCTCGTCGACGGGCCTTCTGCGGTCGGCGCCTACACCCTGCATGCCGCCGGCGGTCGCGACGAGGTGCTGGCTCGGCTGCGCGCCGCTTCCTGGGTGCGGCTCGCCGAACCGCTCGCCGCACGCTAACGGCCGAGCTCTCAGCTTCCCGTTCAGCAGACGTCCAGAGCCCAACCTTTTCCCGGCTCGCATCTACCAGTCCGTTTCTACCAGCCCGCTTCTACAAACATCTTCTCGAGCCTTGGCCCGGCTGCGTCCGGCTTCGGCTCGTCGATCAAAGGGACCTCATTCATGAGACAACGCTTCATGAGACAACTCCAGTTCGGACTCGCGATTCTCTTCTTGTTGCAGCCCCTCGTCCTAGGAGCACCGCTGCAGGCGCAGCAGGTCATCGACTTCACCAACGAGCTCGATTTCGACGAGCCGGAAGCCTGGGCGATGAAGTACTTCACCTCGATGAGCCTGCTGTCTAGTGTGGGCGCCGTCGAAACGCTCGAGCCCGGAGCGGTCGAGCTCGGTTTCGAGGCCATGCAGCTGCCGCACTTGGACACGGAGCAGCGCACCGTCGGATTCGGCGGCCTGAAGGAAGAGGATCTCAACCGTTCGCCGGCTTCGGGGCGCCTGCGAGTGCGCGTCGGCCTCCCCAACCGCTTCTCGCTGACCCTCGGCTGGGTGCCGCCGGTGGAAGTCGAAGGCTTGGAGTCCAACCTCCTTTCGCTCGCCATCGAGAAGGTGCTGATGGAGCGCGAGACTTGGTCCCTGGCGATCCGCGCCTATGGCCAGACCGGTAAATCGAAGGGCGATCTCACCTGCCAAGCCGGCGGCGACGAGCGCTTCGAGCCGGGGTCAGCCGAGAATCCGTTTGGCTGTCGCGCACCGTCGAATGACGAGGTGACCATGGAGTACTACGGTGTCGAGCTGGTCGCGGCATACCAGCTCGCTGGTGATCGGGCCCCGAAGCTGCACTTCGGCATCTCCGGCAATCAGCTGGACATGGAGTTCCAGGTCGACGCGCTGGTGTTCGATTTCCGCGATCGCAGTCTGCTGCTGGCCGACGGCGGGACCGTCTCGCTCAGCGCCGGCGCCACCTGGAGGTGGCGCCAGAAGACTCGGCTCGGCTTCGAAGTCTTCTACTCACCGCTGAAGGTACAGCGAACCGGCCAGAGTGAAGATAATGACGATCTGCTCCACGCCCGCGCCAGCCTGCGCTTCCGCATCCGCTGAAGCGATTTAGCCAGAATTCAAAGCGCGGCGCGCTTGGCGGGTCCGAGGCCTCGCGGCAGGTTCAGCGCTCCGGGTTTGGGAGCCGTCTCGGGCTGCTCGCGTAGCCTTTGTGCTTCAGCGGCAGCCTGCTCCGCCGCCTCGGGCTCACCCACCTGCTGATGGTGACGCGCCAGCAGCCCGTAGTCTTCGTGGGTCAACCGGCCGCCGAGCTCTGAGGTGATCAGCGTCAGAAGCTGCTGAACCCGCTCCTCGCTCCCCTCTTGCATCAGATAGAGCCCTGCTAGCAGCCGCAGCGAAGGCAGGTGCTTGGGCGGTTTGGCGCAATTGCCGCTGGCGCAGCTGGGGGCGATAGCGATCTCCAAACAGTCGATCGCCGCTACGGGATCTTCGGATCGTGCCAAGGCGCTCGCCAGCAGATACGACAGATCTGCCCGCCGCGGGAACCGGCTGGCGGCCCGCGCCAAGAGGCGCCGGGCACCCTCTGGGTCATCGATCGCGATCAGCGCACGTCCCATCACCGCGCTGAGCGACGGACGATCTGACGATGGATCGCCAAGCTCGCCAAGACGGTCGAGCACAGCCTGCGGCTCTTCGAGCGCCAGCTTGGCCTCGGCCCAAAGCGCCGGCACCGAGCGCTCGCGATTGAAATCCAGAGGCTCGTCGCCAAAGGTCTCCCAAACCGCTTCGAAATCACCGACCGCGGATGCATACTCTCCGAGCAGCAGTCGGCAGCGCCCGCGCTCTAGAACGATCGCAGGGCGATCATCACCGTCTGCTACCAGCGCGTCGAGCGCCGCCAGCGCCGACTCGTGCTCGCCTTCGTTGAGGTCGACGTAGGCGTTTCGGAAGGCAGCCGGCAGATCTTCGTATCGATCCGCCACCTCGTCTCGCAGCATGCCGAGCAGCGCTTGATAGTGCGTCTCGGGGTCGAGCAGAGTCACCGATTCGACGTCGGACTCATGGTCCGGCAGCTCATAGGCGGCGTCCTCGGCCTCGCGCGCCCGGATCTCGATCGATCTCAGACGCGCTTCGAGCTCACGCCGCTGCTCGGGCGCTTCGACATACTCCAGCGCACCTCGCAGCCACTCCGCTGCATCGTCGAAGTACTCGGACTCGAGCGACTGCGACGCTCTTTCGATCGCCTTTGCGGCCAGCGCCGCCTGGGCTTCGGCGACCATCTTGGCAGCTCGTTCCTGGTCGGCTCCGACCGCGTTGCGCGCTGCGCGCTGCGCCAGATCCAGGGCACGGTCCGGCTCGCCCTTGTCCATCCACTCGCGAGCCCGCTCGAGATCCTGGCGGGGATCGCCCGAAAACAGCTTCTTGAAAAAACCCATGGCCTACCTCTCAATGACTCGGAAGACTCAGATCGGCGCCATATTAGCTTCAAGCCAGACCCAAACCAAGACCGATACCCAAGGCCTCGGGTCAGACTGACGCTGGCAGTCATTATGACAAATAATGACCTTGCAATTGACAATTTAATGTTGGGGACAGACTGAAAAACACCCCAAAGCCTCGCCCGCTAAAAGGAACCTTTGGCATGATGCTCGCATAATCTGATTTCCGTCTCGTCGGAATCCCATCCCGCTCGCACAGCACCAAGCGAGACTCATCTCGGGCTGCAGCTCGAGCCGAGACATCTCGAGCTGCTCCTGCCGTACCGTGAGCCCGCTCTAGCCTGTCGTGTATCCGAATCGAGCCCACTGAGTGGGCTCGGATGAGGAAGAAAATATACTTTTTATACTGCGATTGGCGATCATGCGCCGCTGCGAGACTATCGAAAAACCCCAAGCCACCATCACAGGCGATCGCTCCAACGCGTCGACCCATGACTCCGAGGCGCCTCGTCTTGCGCACTGGAACCAGGCATTTCGACTCGCCTACTTCATCTGGCCTGACCGCTCTATCGCGCTACAGATCCTCATCAAAGCGCTAGCGCTGCTCGATGCCGAATGCGCGCAGCAGGATCGACGCAGCGAGTATCGACCGCTACAGCGCCGCACCCGAACTTCGAAGACCCGGCCCCAGCTCCTCCAGCATCTCGTGCTCTGCGAGGTCGATGCTCCCGATCTTTTTCTACCCTCCACACGTTCCGTCGAGCTGCGTCGGACTTTCACCGAGGAGGATCTGATCGTTCGATATCTAGCGCACCTGGTGAGGATCTCCTGGCGTCGAAGCTCGTTCTACGTCAGCCTGGCGATCGGCAGAATCCTGCACGAGTACTCGACTGCCGAAACCCGAGCCGTCACCGAGCTCGTGACTCAGGATCCCGATCGTCTGCGCGACGATGCGATCTACCGCCAGGGCAAGCGCCTGCTGATGAACGAAGTGCGCAGACACTTTCAGCCGATGCTCAGGGTCCACCGCACGGCTCGCGGCGAGATGAGGCTTCTGTCGCGTCGCCCAAACCCGAGCGAGCGACGGCTGATACACGACACGCTGAGGCTTCTGATCCCGTGGGGAACCTCGTGCGCGCTGCCGGTACGCTTCGATCCTCTACTGGAGGAGCTGCCGGGGCTTCGCTGCTCGGACGACGACCCGGACGCCGAGCACCCGGTGGACATGCGCCGAATTCACACCCTGCTGCACTCCGCGTGCTTCGGCCGTGCGACTCGCTCGATAGGTCTCGACGCCCCTGAGGATCGGCTCGTCGTTCCGTGTTTCGAGCGGCAGGAAGCCGCCCGCCCAGGCCTCGGACCCCAGCGGGCCCCATACCGTGACCGCTGCCGCGATTCCCGACATGCGGAGCCACTGGACCCCGAGGAGCAAGCGATGATCACGGCTGCACTCGACAGCCTGGGTCGACGGCAGCGCCAATGGTCGAGGGCGCGGTCTCCTCGCTGAGCGGCCCCGAACGCCACCGGTGCAGCAACTCTCGGCCTACTTGTCTTGAAACCTCAGGACAACCTCGGCCCCTGGCGCCTCTGAGGCTTCCGCGCCGGCTTCGGCTTCGCTAGCGCTGGCGTCCTCACCGGACGCCTTGGGCGTCACCTCGAGGGCCAGGCTCTGGCCCGCCGGCAAACCCACCGAAGTCGCGGTCGCTCGCTGGCGACCCGGCTTCGGGTCGAACGGCCCCCGCAGACCCGCCAGCAGGAACCGACCGAAAGCAACCACGG
>JBCCEE010000260.1:0-11886 GCA_039030415.1 Acidobacteriota bacterium | reverse complement strand
CGCTGGGTGCGGTATCTGTACATCGCCGTGCTGCCCGCGGGGGGGTTCGTGGCCTGGGTCGTCGTGGCGACTTGGCCGCGCATTTTTGTGGTGGTCGGCCCCGGTTCGGGGGGGCCAACGACAGCATCAGAACGTTACTCGCTCTTGCGATAGTACGTCGCTTTGCTGGCGACGAACCAATTCTCGCCGCCGTCCACCGACTGCTCGACCTCGAGCTTGAAGCCGCTCTCGCTCACGTCGAAAATCGACAGGCGCTGGTGGAAGGTGCGGCCAAAGCCCGTCCATGCGGTGCCGGTCTCGGCGTTCGACGTGGTGAGGCGACCGTCCTCGAGCACGCCTTCCTGGACATCCAGGTGGCTAGTGAAGTCGGAGAACTGGGTGAGGCGATAGCGCTCCTTGAAGCGATCGTAGGTCAGCGTACGCAGAACCTGAAAGCTCTGCTGGCTGAAGCGCTCTTCGAGCAGGGCGCCGTCCATCTTGGACTCGATCTTTGAAGTCCTCGTGCTCTCGGACCACGGAGCCTGGGGGCTGTCGCGCTGCTCGACCTTGACCTCCCAATCACCCACCATCGCCTGTAGGGTCTGCATCTCTCCCGGCAGCGGCATGCTGAAGACGGTGTCGTCGATCTCGACGTTGGTCGCAATCTCCTCGATCTCCATGACGCGGTTGCGGGTGTACCACTGCTTCTCGATGTAGTGCGGGATCATGAGCCCGCCAACATCGCGAAAATCCTCGATGTAGGCGCGCTGCGGCATCGGGCGACCAAAGTCGGACCCTTGAGCGTCGTAGCCGATCTCGAGGTAGGTCTCGGGATCCAGATACCAGGTTTCGGGCGGTCCGGCCGGCCGCTCGAGCTGCAGCTTGATGGCTTTCTGACCTTCCAGGTCGCCCTCCCCCAGGAGCTCGACTTCGTAGCCCTTCTCGCGGTAGTCGAAGAATGGGCTGGCAATGTCGACATCCTGCATCAAGACCTCGTGATCCAGCCCGGAGATCTTCTGCGGCCAGGGGATACCCCTCCACAGGTTGATCCACCAGGCGACTTCGCCGTCGAAACCGATCTCGACGGGCTTGTCTCCCAGGATGTGGTCGAGATGATATTGATTGCCCCGCTTGCGGTGCAGGATGAACGAGTTGACCTGGCTGAAGCCCGTGAACGTACCGGTCGCCTTGACGGTTTGCACCGCGTCCCAGGCTTCCTGGCCGCCTCGGGCAGCGATGTGTTTGGCAATGACCTCGTCGACCGTCTCAGCCGAGACGGGTAGCGCGGTGAGCCACAGCAGCGCGCCGGCGGAGGTGAGGATCGTCGTGCGAATCATGGCTTCTTCTCCTTCTCAGCCCGCCAGATCGTAGCTGGCCATTTCCGTCTGATTACGGAGGTAGAGCTTGCCGCCGGCCAGCGTCGGCGCGGTCCACGAAAGTCCTTCGAGAGCCTGGATGCGCCCCTTCTCCTTGTATCCCTCAGACGTCGCTTCGATCTGCACCAGTCTGCCGCGGTCCGATAGGACCAGCAAATGTCCATCCGCGTAGATCAGCGAGCCTTTGCCAAAACCTCGCTTGGCCCACTGCTGCTCGCCGGTCTCGACAGAGATGCACTTCAGCGTGGCGTTGTCGAAGCCGTAGATGTGCCCGTCGTGCACAATCGAGGTGCTGAAGTGGTTGCGCATGACGCGGTTGGTCCAAAGCTCCTCGACGCTGATCTCGTTGCCATCCTTCTTGATCTGTACCAGGGCCGCACCGACCCCTTCGGCGCCGGAGGCGAACACCTTGTCCGGCGGAATGAAGATCGGCATCGCGTGGGTCTCGCCACTCGGCCACGGATGGGACCAGACTTCGTTGCCAGCGGTGTCGATAGCGCGCAGGACGGAGTTGGTGACGTAGATGAAGTGGCGCTCACCATCCATCGTGACCGCCAGCGGTGAGCTGTAGCCGGCGCTCGTCGCCTCACCCGTGGTCCACTGGACCTTGCCCGTGGCTTTGTCCAAACCGGCGTAGGACTTGCCTTCGGCACCGCCGCTCTCGATCACCAGCAGATCACCTTCGACCAGGGTCGAAGTCGAGAATCCCCAGTAGGGGAGCTTGGTGCCGAACTCTTCTTCGAGCGTGATCTGCCAGCGCTTGGCGCCGTCTTCCGTCGCCAGCGCAGCGAGCTCTCCATGGGCGCCTAGGACGTAAACCGAATCACCGTCGACGGTCGGAGTCGAGCGAGGGCCATTGCCGAATTCGGTGGTGATGCGTGTGCCGATGGGCGTTCGCCAGAGCTGCTTGCCGTTGGCCGCGTCATAGGCGGCGGCGTACTCGGTGGTCTGCTTCGGCTCCCCGGCTTCCGAAGCTTGGGCGGTCTCGCCGTCCGTTGACTCCTCGTTCGAAGCCGCTGGCTTGGTCTCAACCGCCGGTGGTGCTTCCGCATACATCGTGTAGAGGCGGTCACCGACCACCGAGATGCCGGAATAGCCCTCGCCGAGCGGCGTCCGCCACCGCTCTTTCGGCCCGCCTTCGGGCCAGCTGTCGAGCAGGCCGCTCTCGCGGGAGACTCCGTCCCGATACTGTCCTCGAAACTGCGGCCAGTCTTGGCTGTCGGTCTCGGCGACCGCCGGAACCGCGAGCGCGAGTCCAAGAATAGCGAGGCTGACCCACAGGAGCGGGTTTCGTGGCTTCATTGCGGTCTCCTTGAAATGACGATAGGTGATCTAGTTCTGGGTACGTTGTCGTGCCGTCGAAGTTGCTGGCCGCGGATCATCAATCCGCTGTCGCTTGCGCCGCTGTCGCTTGCGAGACCGGTTCGACCCTGATGTTCTCGAGACGTACGGTCGAAATCTGCCGCAGGCGATCGTGCACCACCTCTGCGTCGAGCGCGTCGACCGAGAGCTCCGCGTCCTCGCTGCCGAGATTCTCCTGATCGAAGAACAGAATGCCGCCGACACGGCGGTGGTTGACGGCGCGGCGGAATCGCAGGCCGCCGCCGTTGTCATCGTAGCTGTAGGCAAAGTACTCGAGGCGCGCGCTCTCTGGGTCGAACCAGTAGACGTACTCGTCGCTGGCGTCGGTGCTCGAGCCGGCGTCGAAGGTCACCTTGACCTTGTGGAGCTTGCGGCCCTGCCACTCGACCAGCCCGAGATCCTGCTTGAGCACGCTGGGATCGTTGAGGCGAAAGGGCAGGAAGCAGAAATAGACGCGCGCCATGGCCCAGTCGCGGTAGCCCTGAGCCCTAGCGGCTTCGATCTCCACCTGGACGCCGTCGCGCCAGACTTCGAGGGTCTCATTCGTGCTGCGCACTTCGAGACGGGTCTCTTCGGTCTCGCGTCGAACACGATAGTCGAATCGGTCGCCATCCATGGCGGCGTCTACCTGGAAACAGCCCGACTTCGAGCATAGATCGAGCCGCGTAGCTCGACTCGTGTAGAGGTCGCCGCCGTGGAAAGCGATCGCTCGGTCTACGATCTCCAGACGGCGAACGGGTTCCGGGGTGCCCTCGGTGGCCCCCAGGGCTTCGGTCGACCCGCCGATGGCCATCAGCGAGCTGATCAAGAGTGCGAAGGGTGCGTGCGTACCGAAATTCAGACGGTTCATCCAAGAGATGCTACACCGTCAGCGCCTACCTGGCACGTGTCGAGCGCCTTGGGCCAGCTCACTCAACCGGCCGAGATCTCGGCGGCGGACGGATCGCCTTCGGGATTTGTCGGCTCCGAGGCCTCCGAGCTCGAGCTGGTTGGCGCCAAGACTTCACGCAGCTTGCAGGCCATGGTCTCGAGCGTGAACGGTTTGGGCAAGAAGTCGATGCGAGCTTTGGAGCCGACCCGATCGATCAGCGAGGCTTGCTTCTCGGAGTATCCGGAGACCAGCAGCACGCGGAGATCGGGGTTGATCTGCCGCATCTTCTCAGCCAGCTCGATGCCGCTCATCTTGGGCATCACCACGTCGGTCAAGAGCAGATCGAAGAAGCCGTTGCGCTCCGTGAATTCCTGCCAACCCTGCAGGCCGTCGCTCGCCGCTACGACGTCGTAACCTTGTAGGGTCAAGAACTCGCGCAGCAGATCGCGCACCGCCGGCTCGTCTTCCACCAGCAGGATCCGCTCGCTTCCGCCCGGAATGCCCGTGCGCTTCAGTTTGCTGTGGGTGGTCTCGGGCTGGCTGTTGACCCGCGGAAGATAGACGAAGAACGAGGTGCCCCGTCCCGATGCGCTTTCGACGCGGATCTGACCCTCACTCTGCTTGACGACGCCGTACACCGTCGCCAGTCCGAGGCCGGTGCCGTTGCGCTTGGTCGTGAAGAAGGGCTCGAAGATCTGATCGACGAGCGCCTCGTCGATGCCCGTGCCGGTATCTTCGATCTCGAGCACGATGTACCCGCCCGGCTGCAGCGAGGTTCCCTTGGGCGGGTTGGCGGAGCACTCGAAGTTGCTGGTGCGGAGGTAGAGACGACCGCCTTCGGGCATCGCGTCGCGGCTGTTGACCACGAGGTTCAGAATCACCTGCTCGAGATGGCTGGGATCGGCCAGCACCGAGCCCAGGGAGTCGTCGAGATCGGTCGACAGCTGGACGTCCTCGCCGATCACCCGGCCCAGCAGCTTTTCGATGTCCGAGACCACGTGGTTCAAGTTGATGATCTGCGGACTCAAAACCTGCTGCCGGCTGAAGGCGAGCAGCTGGCGCACCAGATTGGAACCGCGGTCGGCGGCGATCTGGATCTGCTCTAGGTGCCCGGTGCGCTGGCCGGCGCCGGCGAGCTGGGCCGCCAGCAGATCGGCGTAGCCGATGACCGCGGTGAGCAGGTTGTTGAAGTCGTGAGCTACACCCCCCGCCAAGCGGCCGATCGCTTCCATCTTCTGAGACTGATAGAGCTGATCCCGGAGAGCGCGCTGCTCGGTGACGTCACGCAGGATGCCGCGGATGCCCAGGGGCGCTCCGTCCGGTCCACGCATGGCGGTGGCGGTGGCTAGCACCCACAGCTCCTCGCCGGTGACCGTCTGGAGCTCGAGCTCGTAGTTGTTGACCACCCCCTGCGCCATGACCTGCTGCTGGAATCTCGAGCGATCTTCCGGACGACGGTAAATCGTGTGTGCCAGGTCGGCGCCTAGCATCGCTTGACGCGAATCGAAACCGAACAGCTCCACGCCGGCGGGATTGATGTCGAGAAGCCGAGAATCGGCCCCGGCGATGAAGATCACATCGTGTGATTCTTCGAACAGGCTGCGGTACTTCTTTTCGCTCACGCGCAGGGCGCGGGTGCGACTCGTGACCCGGTGCTCCAAGGCTCGACGCTCTCGCCGCAGCTCGCGGTTTGACTCCATCAGCTCCTCGGAAGTCAGCCGCAAGGAGCTTTCCAGCGTCTGGCGGTCCTCATCCGCCCGGCGATAGGTGTCGTCAACCAGGCCGAGGAGACCGCGGATCTCTCTCGGCGCAGCCTCGATCGAGCCGAAGGCCTGCTTGAGCTGACGTGCGAGAAGCTTGTGCAAGAGAAAGACGTCTTCGTGTGCCGTAGGTCCCGGATGAGATCCCGACAGAAGAGATTCCGACACGGAGCTTTCGCTCGCTGCGGATGTCGAGTTGCCTTGAGCAGCGCTGCCGTGCTGCGACCCTAGAAGCCTACTGTACTAGCCCATTTTAATCTCGTCGGACCAGGGGAATCGGTCAAGTCGATCGCTCTTTCTACCAACCGGTCGAAATCTCTGCCGGCGTCTCACAGCGTGTTCATCGGTCGCGAGTGATCCATTTCCTAGGGTTCTGCCGCATAAAGCTACTGCAGTGGTAACATAGAAAACTGTTGAGCCAGCACCAGCCAGCCTGAGAGACACGCCAGCCTGAGATACACGCCAGGGAGACGCATCATGAGTGACTGCAGAGGCAACCAAGGCAATCCGGGAACCTATGGGTCGCAGCGAGTGTTCCCCAGGCGTCTGAGCTGGATGCTCAGCGCTCTGTTGATGGCAGGAGCGGTGGTGAGCGAAGCTCGTGTCACCGAGCTTCCCAAGAGCTTCCGCCAGCCGGTGGGCGCGGCGTCGACGGTTCAGAGCGTCGCCATGCCGGCGGTCGATATTGCTGCCCTGCAGGCCGAAGACGCCATCGTCGACAGCGATCTCCGGCCAGGGCCGATCCGGTTCGCCGCTTCGATACCCGTCAGCTACGATCTCGCCAGCTCGGGAACCTGGGAGGATCTCGAAGGCGGCGGACGGCTGTGGCGCCTGCGGGTGGAATCCGAGGGGGCGCTCAGTCTCAACTTCGGCTTTCATCGCTTCGACCTGCCGCCCGGCGCCGGCCTGTGGCTGTACGACGCTGCCGGTGACCGCATCGAAGGGCCGTACACCTGGCGCAATCGCTCGCCGGAAGGCAAGCTGTGGACCCCGGTCATTCTCGGCGACGTGGTCATCCTGGAAGTCTATCTACCGCCCGACGCCGGCAAGGCAGCCCTCGAGCTGAGCGAAGTCAACCACGGCTATCGCTACTTCGGCGAGGTCAAGGAAAAGCAGGGCGCCTGCAACATCGACGTGATCTGCCCCGAGGCCAGTCCCTACGGCGATCAGATCCGCAGTGTCGCCCGCTACACCATCGGCCCCTTCCTGTGCACGGGGCAGCTGGTCAACAACACCGATGGCGATTTTCGGCCGCTGTTTCTGACCGCCGAGCACTGCGGCGTCAACGCCAGCAATGCCAGCTCGCTGGTGGTCTACTGGAACTACGAGTCGCCGAGCTGCGGCCTGTTGAGCGGCGGCTCGCTCGACGACAATCAGACCGGCTCGACCCACCTCGCCACCTACGTGCCGTCGGACTTCACGCTGGTCGAGCTCAGCCAGACGCCGAGCGCCGGCTCGCAGGTCTTCTACGCCGGCTGGGATGCCACCGGAGCGACGCCGCAGAGCGTCGTCGGCATCCACCATCCGCGCGGTGACGAGAAGGCCATCGCCTTCGAGGGCGATGCGCTCAACAGCGTCGACATCGGGGAAGGTGGCGAGACCCACTGGCAGGTGACCGCCTGGGACACCGGCACCACCGAAGGCGGCTCTTCCGGCTCGTGCATCTTCGATCAGACCAGCAGGGCCTGCGTCGGCACCCTCACCGGGGGCTTCGCCTCGTGCGAGAACCCGACCGGCTTCGACGTCTACGGCAAATTCTCCCTGCATTGGACCGGTGGCGGCACCGACGACACGCGGCTCAGCAACTGGCTCGATCCAGCCGGCGGCGGCGCCACGACGTTCTTGGACGGCGCCGATCCCACTAGCGATCCAGGGCCTGGCGACGACGATGATGATGACGACGACGATGATGACGATGACGACGACGGCGGGCCCTTCACCTGCATGCCCGACAGTCGCACCATGTGCCTCGACGGCGGGCGGTTCGAGACCCAAATCGGATGGACCGACTTCAACGGCATGACAGGTGACGGCTTCGTCTCACCGCTCGGCAGCGACTACTTCGGCGTCTACTGGTTCTTCGCCGCCATGAACGGCGAGGTCTTGGTCAAAGTTCTGGACGGCTGTGCGTTCAACAATCACTACTGGGTGTTCGTCGCAGCGGCGACCAACGTCGGCTTCGATCTCACCGTCACCGATTCGACGACCGGCAGCGCCAGGACCTACAGCAATGGACTCGGCGAAGTGCCGCTCTCGGTAGTCGACACTACCGCCTTCGCCTGCCCCTAGCGCCAGACACGGAAGAGCCGGTGCGAGCGTCGCCCGGCTCTTGGGCTCCTGAGCCTGAAGAGCAGGCTCAGGACTTGTGCGCCCGCCGCCAGGCGCCGGGTGGCATGCCGTAGGCGGCTCGGAAGACGCGCGTGAAGTGGCTCTGATCGGCGAAGCCGGCCTCGCTGGCGATCTCGGCGAGGGGGCGCTCGGTGGTGGTCAGGGCATCGGCCGCCCAGTCGACGCGGAGCTGGCGGAGGTACTCGCCTGGACTGGCGCGGTAGGCCGCGCGAAAGCTCCGCGCCAGATGAACGGGGTGGACGCCGGCCACGGTGGCCAGCTCGTCGAGTGCGAGGCGGGGCTCGCGGAAGCGATCGTGCAGCAGATCGTGGACCCGCACCAGCCAAGGCGCTGGCCTGCGGGCGTCGCGCTGATGGCTACGGCTGGCGGTTGCCAGCATCTCCATGGACAGGCCTTCGATAGCCAGGTCCGAAGCGTCGTCGTCGATCAGTAGCTCGCGACGCAGGCGCCGTGCGACGCTGTGGGTCTCAGCGCTCTGCACGTGTCGAACCTCGTCGAACAGGCAGCTGTATCGGCGGACCGATTCGAGCCTCGCAGTGCCGATCTCGAGCACCAGATTGTGTGCACCTCGGGTGCCGAAGCGATCCCGGTGCGGTTCACCGGGTGGCCGCACGTGTACCGTGGGCGCCTCGCAGGCCATATCCCGGCGCCACGAGTAAGACTCGTCGAACGAGCCTTCGATGAGGATCGTGAGGGTCGCCCGGCGATGGGCGTGACGCTCGATCCGACTGGAAGGCCGGTGCCGCGCTTCGGTAACCCGTAGCCCGCTTCCGACCTGCAGCTCCTGCAGCAGCTCATGTTCACGAACCGGAACCGGAGCGTAGCCTCGTTCCATGTTTGTCCTGGGCAAGATGAGAACGCTCGAATGATCTACCCGGAATGACTATAGCAGTCGAGGGAAGCACTCGACGGACCTGCGAATTGAGTTTGGGGTTGCGTGCGTTCCAAAGCCGCTAGACGCGTACAAGACACCGTCTGCAGCTGGCTCCTAGAGTCCCGGCAGCAAAACTGCGAAAGGAGCCGCAATTGAGCCAGACCCAGGAAATCTCACTCGACCCCGAGGATTGGAGCGAGTTCTCTCAGCTCGCTCACCGCGCTCTCGACGCTGCGATCGATCACATGCGGGGAGCGCGCGAGCGCCTTCCCTGGCAACCCGTGCCAGAGGCCGCGCGGCAGGACATCGAAGGGCCGATACCGCGTCATCCCGGTGACCCCCAAGAAATCTTCGCACGCTTCGAGCGCTCGATCCTGCCGTTCCCTACCGGCAACGCCCACCCTCGTTTCTGGGGTTGGGTGATGGGTAATGGCACTCCGGACGCCATGCTCGGCGACATGCTGGCCGCCGCGATGAATCCACACCTTGCGGGCTATGACCAGAGCGCCGCGGTGGTGGAGCGTCAAGTGATCCGGTGGTGCATTGAGCTGATGGGTTATCCGCCCTCGGCCAGCGGGCTCTTGGTCAGCGGCGGCACGATGGCCAGCCTCACCGGTCTGGCGGTAGCACGCCGCGTCAAAGCTGGGTTCGACGTCCGCGAACAGGGTTTAGCCGGCGGCCCGCGGCTGCGCGTCTACGGCTCGGTCGAAACCCACAGCTGGGCGGAGAAATGCTGCGATGTGCTCGGCCTTGGAAGAGATGCGGTGCGCCGCGTGGCGGCGGACCGTGAAGGGCGCGTTGTGCCGCAGGCCCTGCGCGAGGCGATCCGTGAGGATCGACGACGCGGCGACCGCCCGATCTGCGTCATCGGCAACGCCGGCACCGTCGATACTGGCGCCATCGACGATCTCGACGCGCTGGCCGACCTGTGCCAGGAAGAAGACCTCTGGCTCCACGTCGACGGCGCCTTCGGTGCCCTCATCGCCCTCGCACCCAGCCTGCGCGATCGCTTGAGCGGTCTAGAACGCTCCGATTCCCTAGCCCTCGATCTCCACAAGTGGGGCTACCTGCAGTACGAGCTAGGGTGCGTCCTAGTGCGTGATCGGGAAGCGCACCGCGCGACGTTCGAGACCCAGGCCAGCTATCTGGTACCGCCCGGACGTGGCCTGCAGCCCGAAGCCCTCGACCTCGCCGAGCTCGGAGTCCAGCTGAGCCGCGGCTTCCGCGCCCTCAAAGTGTGGGTTTCTCTTCAAACCCATGGCGTCGAGCGCATCGGTCGAACCATCGAGCAGAATGTCGATCAAGCGGCTGGGTTGAGCCAGCGCATCGAAGCCGATCCGCACCTGGAGCTGCTAGCTCCGGTAACGCTGAACGTGGTGTGTTTCCGCTACCTCGAGACCGGTCTCGAAGAACCTGAGCTCGAGGCCTTGAATCGCGAGATCCTGCTGCGCCTGCAGGAAGACGGGATCGCCATACCGTCGAGCACCTGGCGCGAGGGGCGATTCGCTCTGCGCGTGGCGATCACCAATCATCGCACTCGACGCTCCGATATCGATGTGCTGGTAGATGCGGTGCTGGCGTTGGGTCGCGAGCTGGCGCCTACCGCCGGTACCACGTGACTCAATCCACCGGCTCGGCGTCGCGCGGAGCGGTTTGAGTCATTGCGATTGCCAGGGCGCGGGCGATCTGTTGATTGCCGAGTGGCGTCAGGTGAACCGGGTCCGCCCAAAGCGCGTCCTCGGTGACGTCGAGCACACCCTCGAGGTCATGGAGGTTGTCCACGCGCTCGAAGTGGCGGGCGAGCTCGGCCCGGGTCGCGGCCAGCAGCTGGTCGAGCTCCCCAGCGCCTTCACCGCGGGTCTCGCCGCTGCCGGGCGGCGAGGCGAGCGGCTGCACGGGCTGCCAAAAGCAGAAGATCTCGAAGTCGAGCTGCTGCGCCAGGGCGTCGAGCAAGCGTAGAGTGCCGAGATAGTGATCGACGACCTCTCGCGCCAGCGCACTGCGATCGTCAGCGATCAGCCGGATGGCGTCGGGGCGCGACGGCATCAGCGAGCGCAGGAGTTTCAGCGCCCTCAGGCCGGCTAGCCAGGTGAGGAGCGGACGCTCCAGGCGGTTGGCGATGTGAGCCGTGCGCAGGTGGCCATCCACGGCTCCCTCGAGCGCTACCGCCACATCGTTGAAGCCGTGGTAGAAGACCACGCGGTCCGGAACGCGGTCGGCCTGGAGCTCGAGCATCAGGCGGATCAAGCTCTGGGTGGCGACGTGCGCCCGCTCGCCAAAGTTGACGACCGTCACCGCGTGGCCGAGTCGATAGCTCAGCTCATTCTGCAGGAAGGCCGGAATCGTGGCGTCGTCGGGGGCGCCGTGACCCCACATCGCCGAGCCGCCGAACGCGTAGACGGTCTCGCGACCCTCACCCGCTTGATCGACTCGGTTCTTGCCGCCAGCGGAAAGCGTCCGTCGCACGCCGCGAGCGTCGATCCTCAGCGTCTCGCCGTCGAAGGGGCGGGTGCTCCACAGGGTGTAGGGCTGATAGCTCCACCTCTGCTTGACCCCCTCGAATTCGCGCCAATGTTGCCTCGCCCAGCGCTGCGTTCCGTAGTAGGCGCCGCGAGCTTCGGGCTCTGGCAGCGGCCCGTGGCGGTCGATCAACCAGCCCGTGAGCTCGATGCCGACGATCAGCAGGATCAGATTGAAGACTGCCAGGGCGGCGACCCGATACACGCTGGCCAAACCCTCCAATCGCGGCAGCAGCCACTTCCGTTCGCCCGGCGTGCGCAGCAACCCGCCGACGGCGGCTAGCCCAAGTCCGAGCGCGATCAGCACGAGCTGCCCCGTGCCGAGCCCAACTCGAGCCGCGTCCAGTAGCTCCATCGACAGCGCGACAACGACCGTCGCCAGTCCGCCGACGATCAAAGTCGCTCCGAGGCCTTTCGTGTGATCGCGGACTGAATCCTTCATGCCTCTAGATCTTTCGATGGAGCGCGAGAAACGGCAGGCAGAGGCCATCTTGCATGGATGGATCACCCATCTTCAAATCCGATAGGCGGCCTATAACCATGAGCTGCTGTGCAGCAATCTAGTAAACTGTACTCGAGGTGAGTCAATGGTAACCCTCGAAACCATAGCTGAGATCGAAGAAGACGGCACCCTGAGGGTGCAGGCGCCGCCTTCCGTGCCCAAAGGCCCGAGACGAGTACTCATTGTCATTGACGATGCGCAAGGGTCCGAGCCTGCGCGTCGCCTTCCGGACCTCACTGAATTCAGGGCTGGGTTGGCAGCCCGACCCTACCCAGGGAACTCGATCGTCGACAT
>JBCCEE010000259.1:0-11920 GCA_039030415.1 Acidobacteriota bacterium | reverse complement strand
ACGTCGCGCGGCGCCGGACCGGTGCCGCCGGAGGTGATCACGAGATCGCAGCCGACGGTGTCGGCGAGCTCGATCAGGGTGGACTCGATCAGCTTCTGTTCGTCCGGGATGAGACGGAAGTGATGCTCCTTGGGAGAGATGATCACCTCGTCGAGGTAGGCGCGGATCGCCGGACCCGAGCGGTCTTCATACTCGCCGCGGCTGGCACGGTCGGAGATCGAGAGAATGCCCAGGCGCGCCGGGCGCTCAGGGGCCGCCATCAGTCCACCAGCCGTTCGGGGTTGAGGTCTTCGAGCTCGGGGATCACGAAACGGCCGTCCCTACGAATGAGCCGATCGTCGAAGTAGATCTCGCCGCCGCCGTCTTCCGCCGCCATCAGCAGCACCATGTCCCAGTGGATGTCACTCTTGTTGCCGTTGTCGGCGCTCTTGTAGGCGTTGCCAGGGGTGAAGTGGATGCTGCCGGCGATCTTCTCGTCGAACAGGATGTCCTTCATCGGCTGGGTGACGTGGGGGTTGAAGCCAATCGCGAACTCGCCGATATAGCGCGCACCTTCGTCGGTATCGAGCACGCTCTCGAGATGGCGGGTATCGCTACTCTCCGCTTCGACGACTCGCCCGTCCCGAAAGGTCAGGCGGATGTCACGGTGGGTGACGCCCTGGTAGATGGTCTCGGCGTTGAAACGGATGGTGCCCTGGACGGAATCGCGTACCGGAGAGGTGAAGACCTCGCCGTCCGGGATGTTGCGACCGCCATCACAGGTCACCGCCGGGATATCTTTGATGCTGAACCGCAGATCGGTGCCCGGCGCCACCAGGCGCACCTTGTCGGTGCGATCCATCAGCTGCTTCAAGGGCTGCATGGCGCGCGACATGCGAGCGTAGTCCATGGTGCAGACGCGGAAGTAGAAGTCTTCGAACTCCTCGGTCGACATCTCGGCCTGCTGCGCCATCGACGGGCTCGGCCAGCGCAGCACCACCCAGCGGGTTTTCTCGACCCGTAGATCGCGATGCGCGGGCTGCCACCACAGGCTCTGGTAGAGCCGCATCTTCTCGGCCGGGACATCCGACCACTCCGAGATGTTGGGGTTGCCGCGGACGCCGATGTACGCCTGCACCTTGGACATGCGGTAGGCATCGACGTCGCCGATCAGACGCATCTGCTCTTCGGTGCCCGCCAGCATCAGATCGCGCATCACGGCGTTCGAGCGCAGGCTGACCAGCGGCACGCCGCCGGCTGCCGAGATCGTCCGGATCAGGCTACGGGTGAAGGCGTCGGGGATATCGAAGGCTTCGATCAGGCAGACTTCGTCCGGTTTCAGCGCGCATGAGTAGTTGACCAGGACGTCGGCCAGCTTCTCGTATCGCGGATCGGCCATGGTGGCGGCTCCTAATAGGTGAATCAATGGGAGGGTTCTTCGAACCCTCCCATTTTATAGTCGATCTACGTATCGCCGATCCGCGGAGCCGCTGCTACCTGTCCAACGATCGGCGCTGCGAAGAAAGCCTACAGGGAGAGCAGGCAGTCGCGGCTGCCGTACTGGTTGGGCACCAGCCGGTCCGGCGTCTCGTCGTTCTCCCAGCGGTCGCCGTCGAGCAAGTAGCGGAAACGATACTCCTTGCCGGCGTCGAGCGAGATGGTGACGCTGTGGCTGCCGTCCTTGCGCTTCTTGAGCGGGTGGGCTTCGGCGTCCCACTCGTTGAACTCGCCGAGCACGGCGACTTTTTCGGCTTCGGTCTCCGCCGGTACCTTGAAGGTGACGCGACACGAGCTACCGGTCTTGGAATAGTTCTTCTTGAGCATGCGCTTTCTCCTCAATCGTGAGTCGTTGCTGAGAGCTCAGGTCAGCTGGGTTCTGCGTTCAGCAGTAACTCATCTAGCAGTACGGAATTCAGCGGTGCCATGAGCCTCGAGAGGCTGGCATCCACGTTGGGTTCTTCTTGGGTGCTGCCCGAGCTATTCGGGAATATCAAACGTCGCTCGGAGGGCCGATCGTGGGTTTCGGATGAGCGAGCTGCGCCAATTCGGCGCGGGCGCAACGTAGCACAGTCACAAGTGAAAATGCTATGCCGACGTGCAGATTTCCCGAGCGTTCCCGGTAATCTCGGCAAAGATTTACAAAACCTTCGCCATCTCCAAGAACGATCGTTAGGCGGTCGCGCTCGGTGGACTGCGCGCGACCTCGCAAACTCGCAGGCCCTGCTTCGAACTGCATAAACCTCTGCTCTTCAGGGCGTTTAAGAGCTCTAAACACGCTCTACGCTCAAACAGTCCTCGGCCGTGCTCGTTCCACCGAGCGCGACCTGACAGCTCAACAACGTCCTTTCGGGACAGAATCGCTCAGGCCGCCGCGTCGGGCGCAGCAGCCTCGGGAACGGCCGCGTCGAGCGGGTCGCCCGGGGCTCCCGACATGATGCGCCAGCTGGTGACCTTCTCGTCGATCTCGCGCATGCGCTTGCAGATCAGGCGGCACAGCAGCACCATGAAGCTGCGCGCGGCGCGCGGGTCCATCGCCATGATCTCGTTCAGCGTCTGGTCGTCGAAGGTGACGACGGTGACCGGCCCCTGGAAGGCCTTGGCGTCGGCCGAGCGCGGCTCGCCGTCGATCAACGACATTTCGCCGAAGAAGTCGCCGCGGTCGAGGATCGCCAGAGCCTCTTCGCCGCCGCCGGGAATGAACTTGCTGATCATCACCTGGCCTTCGAGCACGACGTACATCTCGTGGCCTGCGTCTCCCTCGCGGAACAGGAACGTGCCGCCAGGGTAGCGCTTGACGTTGGAGAAGTTGGCCAGGGTCTCGAGCTCGCTGCCGCTCAAACCCTGCTCGCGAAACAGCTCGATCTTGTCGTCGGCGCCGACGTCGACCGCGCCGGCCTCGGCATGACTCTGAAGCTCCTGCAGGCTGTCGACCGGGTGCTCTTCGGCAAAAAATGTGCGCAGCTGCTCGTTGGCGCTGCGCAGCTTCTGAGCCAGGCCGTGCCAGAAGCCCCAGAAGACCTGGACGCCGAGCTCGGGATGTTCGTCGAGTACCGCTTGGAGGGCGTTGGGAGCGAGCCGGATCAGCTCACAGTTCTGGCCCGCCACGGCGTCGCCGGAGCGCTCACCCGGCAAGATGAAGTTGATCTCGCCGAAGACGTCTCCTGGTCCGAGACTGCCGAGCAGGTAGTTGCCGTACGCCGTCCGGCGACGGATGGCGACCGTCCCTTTCTCGACGATGTAGATGTCGGAACCGCTGCTGCCGTAAGCGAAGATCTCGAAGCCCTTGTCGAAGTGCTCTTCATGGGCCGCACCGGTGAGATGAAAGATCTGCTCGTCGCTCAGGTGAGCCCAGGCTTCGATGCCGCGCAGCCGGCGCGCCAGCTCGAGTCGGCCGCTCTGCGGCTTGGCGGGCGGCTTGATCCGCACTTTCTGGGTGCGGTCGTCATCTCGCAGGAAGCGCTCGCGCTGCAGCTCCAGGCGATCGAACGCGGTCTGCAGCTTCTCGCGACGCTCGCGAAACAGCTCCACCAGGTCGGCACTCGAAATCCGGCGAATGGTCTTGAGCTTGCGGATGCGCTTCTTGAGATGCTTACCCTTCTCGCGCTCGTCGTCCTGCAGCAGCAAGAACGCGTCGATCGTCGCTTCGATCGCCTCGCGGTAGTGCTCGCGCTCGTACTCGACCCGCCCCAACAGATCGGCGATCTCGCAGTCGAACGGATTGTAGCGCTGGGCTCTACGCAGCTCGCGGCCCGCCGCGTCGTAGTCTTTGTCGCGGAACAGCAGCTTGCCGTTGAGCTTGTGGACGTAGGGGTTGACGATGTCCTTGCTGCCGGCGATCTGCAGGCACTCGGCGGCCAGATCTGGCTTGCCGCGCTCCTCGTAGAGCGCCGCCAGGCCAAAGAAATGCGCCGAGTCGATCGCATTGCGCCGCATCTGCTCGCGCAGCGCCGCCTCGGCATCGCGCGTCGAATCGCCTAGGCTCTGACGCCGATGCTTGCGCACTTCGGCCAGGTTGAGCTGGATGCCCATGTTGTTGGGCGCGAAGCGCAAGGCGAGCTGGAAAAGCTCGTCTGCCTCGTCGTACATATCGCGGTCAGCAAAACGCTTGGCCATCGACGAGAGGAGCTCCAGGTCGACCGGAGGCTTCTTGGGTAGAGACATCGGACCTTGTAGTCTAGCACGAGGGCTTCGAAGGCCCGCAAGCGCAGAGGGATCGTCCGGTCTGTGAGCTCGATCGAGCTTAGCTTTCTATGGCTATTCCACTATGATGGCTTCGCCTTTATGATTGTCAGACAACACTCTGTTCTGTAGGAATCCAATACCATCGGGATCCCGTGCCGTAGAATCCAACCGGTAGGAATCTCATCGGTTGGCATCCCATCGGTTGGAACCCTAGGCAGGAATCGAGCACTCCAAACCTGGGAAACGTCCCGCGGAGGACTCTGGAACCCAGAGGATTCGACTGGCTTTCAATGAGCGCCATGCAAGCCAATGCTTCAGATCCCGTCGAGGTCGCCTGGAAGGGCATCGAGCTCTGTCGTCGTGACGACTGGAACGAAGGCCTCTACTGGTTGAGCCAGGCCGCGGCCGGTGATGAGCACGGGCACGGTCTGCCGGCTCTGTTCTATTGCTACCTCGGCTTCGGCGTCGCCAAGTACCAGGATCAGGTGGCGCACGGCCTCAGGCTCTGCAAGCGCGCCGTGGATCTCGAGCTCTACCAGCCTGAAAGCTACTATTTCTTGGCCCGCACCCATCTGCTCGACGGCGACCGTAGAGCAGCCTTCAAAGTCGTCGAGCGCGGCCTGCGCATCGACGCCACCCATGGCGATCTGCTGGAGCTCAAGAACGAGCTCGGCGAGCGCCGCAAACCCCTGATCTCTTGGCTACCACGACGCCATCCGGTCAATCGTCTGCTCGGCAAAGCTCGCCACCGGCTGCTCGGCTCCAAGCACCGCTGAGTAAGCCTTCGCGGTAGACGCCTCAGCCTGCCGTCGGCCCTGCGGTCGACCGCATCCGCGACCACGAAACCATGAAGAAACCCTCTCGCGAAAGCTCTAAGCGACGCAAGCCGCTGGTGGTGGTGTGCCGCACGGGCACCCGGCAGCGTTTCCTGCGCGGCATGATCACCCACGACCTGGTACAGCGCGGCCTGAGCTTCGACGACGGCTACGCCACCGCCCACGCCATTCGCGACCGACTGGCGGACCGCGAAGAAGTCACCACCGCCGAGATCCGCGAGCTGATCCACGAGCATCTGGAGGCGACCCACGGCTCCGACCTGCCGGAGCATCTGCGCTCGCCGATCCGCCTGCAGCCCGAGTATTACGTGCTGCAGGAAGGCAAGAAGCAGCCTTTTTCACGCGGCCTGCTGGCCCGCAGCATCCAGGCCGCCGGCCTCGACCTCGACCGCGCCTATCGCCTGGTGAGTGAGCTCGAGAAGGAGCTGCGGGCCGCCGACGCCTCGGTCTCCACCAGTGCCGAGATCGCCCGCCATGTCGCCGATCTCCTAGAGCGCTTCGAAGGTGCCGGCATCGCGCAGCGCTATCGGCTGGTGCGGCAGATCCACCAACTGCCGCGCCCGCTGGTGATCTACGTCGGCGGCGCCAGCGGCACCGGCAAGTCGACCGTGGCGCTGGAGCTGGCGCCGCTGCTGCGCATCTACCGCGTGACCTCGACCGACACCATCCGCCAGATGATGCGGATGGTGTTCTCGCCGGCGATCCTGCCTGCCCTCCACAGCTCGAGCTTCGAAGCGACGCGGGCGTTCGGCGACGGTCCGGGGCTCGAAGACACTCAGCTCACGATGCACGACCCGGAATTCGGCGGCCGCCTGATGCCGACCTTCGAGGAGCAAGCGACGCGCGTCGCGGTCGGCGTGCGAGCGATGGTCGAGCGCGCCATCGCCGAGAACATGAGCATCCTGGTCGAAGGCGTCCACCTCTGTCCGCCGCTGGTGCCGTTCAGCGACCTCGAAGGTGCCGCCTACCAGGTCCCCATCATGCTGACGATCCCGGACGTCGAGGTCCACCGTGCGCGCTTCCTGACTCGCGCTCGCCTCGGCGGGCGACGCGCCGAGCGCTACGTCGAGAACTTCGAAGCCATCCGCAAAGTCCACGAGTTTCTGCTCCAGCAGGCCGAGGCCCACGACGTTCCGCTGCTCGATACTTCGGTCGAAACGCCGGCGGTGATGCAGAGTTTGCGGCTGGTGACGAGCGTGCTGCAGGAGCGCCTTCCGACGCTGGCGCAGTCCCATGAACACGCACACAAGTCGTTCACTCCGACCCTGCTGCTGATAATCGACGGTCTCGCCGACCGGCCGATCCGAGCCCTGGGCGGACGCACTCCGCTGCAGGCCGCCAAGACGCCGCACCTCGATCGCTTGGCAGCCGAGGGCCAGTGCGGGCTGGCCGATCCGGTGGCGCCGGGTGTGGTACCGGATACGGCGGCCGGCACGCTGGCGCTGTTCGGTCAGTCACCGCTGGCTCTCAAACGGGGGCCGGTGGAGGCGCTCGGTGCGGGTCTCGAGCTCAACGTCGGTGACATCGCACTGCGCGGCAACTTCGCCACCCTGGGAGAGAACAACTGGATCGTCGACCGCAGGGCCGGGCGCATCCGCGAGCACACCGAGTCACTGGCCAAGGCTCTCGACCGCCTGCCGCTGCCGGGCAACCTGGCGCGAGAGGTCGAGATCCGCGTCAAGGCGGCGACCGAGCACCGCCTGGCGATCGTGCTGCGCGGCGACGGTCTGTCGTCGAACATCCAGGGATCCGACCCCGGCGACGGCGCCGCCCCGGGGCCGGCACTGACGCCGAGACCGGTCGACCCCAATGACGAGCGTGCGGTCGAGACCGCCCGCATCCTCGCGCTGTTCGAGCAGAAGGCTCGCAAGATCCTCGCCAAGCATCCGATCAACAAGGCGCGCAAGGCGGAAGGCTTGCCGCTGGCCAACCTTCTGCTGACCCGCGGCGCCGGCAGGATCCACCATCTGGTGCCGCTCGAGGAAGCCGGCAACCCGCTCAAGCTGACCTGCATCGGCGGCGATCGCACGGTACTCGGGCTGGCCGAGCTCCTCGGCGCCAGCATCGTGTGTCGCGACAACATGACCGCCAACCTCGATACCGATCTCGAGGCCAAATTCGATGCCGCGCGCGAGGCGCTCTACCGTAACGACCTGGTGATCGTTCACATCAAAGGAGCCGACATCGCGGCTCATGATCAGCGGCCCGACCTCAAAGCAGCATTCCTGGAGCAGGTCGACTCGGCGCTCGGGGCGTTTCTGGAGCGCCAGAGCGAAGATCTGAAGGTCGAAGATCTGCGGATCGCGGTGGCAGCGGACCATGCGACTCTGTCCGAGAGTGGCCAGCACGGAGCCGATCCGCTGCCGGTTTTGATCTCAGGCCAGGGCATTGAGCCTGATAAAGTGGAACGTTACGATGAGACGGCGGCGGCAGCTGGCGCTCTGCAACAATTTCCATTACAACTACTGCTCGAACGACTTTTCGAGCCGAGCTGAGCCTTCTCGAGGCGGAACCCTTTTTTGACAGACCCTCTTTGAGACGGCCCCTCTTTGATACGGATCCTCTTCGATACGGACCCTCTTAGAACCCGATGAATGCACTCGCGCCACCGGAGCCCGTGACCGATAGGGTCGAGGGGTACGACGCACCTCGCGTGCTGGGCTGTGTCGAAGGCCCCGAGCCTGGACCGATCCTGATCGTCGTGGGCGGCCTGCACGGCAACGAGCCGTCGGGCGTGCAGGCCCTTCAGCGTCTGATACCCAAACTGGCCGCGGACCCGCGAGGTCTGGAGCACGGGCGCTTTATAGGCCTCACCGGCAATCGCCAGGCGCTGCGCCGCCGGCAGCGCTACATTTCCCACGATCTCAATCGCCACTGGCTGCCCGAACGGGTCGAGCGCCTCAAGGCGACTTCGGCACCGCTTTCTGATGAAGACGCCGAGCTCAAGGAGCTGAATCAGGAGATCGAGCGCCAGCTCGAGTCGGCGACCCACAACGTCTACCTGCTCGACCTCCACACCACCTCGGGCCCCGAGCTGCCGTTCGCGACCCTGGAGGACGATCTCGCCAATCGGCCTTTCGCTTTCGCGTTCCCGGTGCCAGTCGTGCTCGGCCTCGAAGAGGAGCTGGCCGGGACGCTAAATACCTACGTCGCATCCCGCGGCATCATCACCGCGGGCTTCGAGTCTGGCCAGCACGGGACGGACAGCGCCGTCGACCGCGCCGAGGCGGCGATCTGGATCGCGCTCGAAACCAGCGGCGTGCTGCAGCCCGGCAGTCGCCCGGAGGCGGCGGCGGCGCGCAAGCAGCTAGCCGACGACAACGGCAAACTGCCGCATGTCGTCGAGGTGCGCTACCGGCACGCGATTCGCCCGGAAGATCAGTACCGCATGGATCCCGGCTACAACAACTTTCACTCGGTCACCAAGGGTCTGCGCGTCGGTCAGGATCGTCGCGGTCCGGTCGAGACGCCGATCAGCGGTCTCATGCTGATGCCGCTCTATCAGGCCCAGGGGGCGGACGGCTTCTTCATCGTCAAGCCGGTGTACCCCATCTGGCTGGCGCTCTCGGCCATGGTGCGACGCTGGCGGCTGGAGCGTATCCTGCATTTTCTGCCGGGCGTCCAGCGGCATCCGGAGCTCGCCGGCAGCTTCGTCGTCGACCGGCGGTACGCTCGCTGGCTCTCTCTCGAGCTCTTTCACCTGCTCGGATTCGTCTGCCACGACAAGGGCTCACGCATCCAGGTGATGACCCGCCGCGACCACTAGTCGCCGCGATCGAGCGTGAAGACGAACGGCAGGGTGGTCCACATCTTGCCGGGAACGGTGCGCTTGGTCGCCGGCTCGAATCGCGCCGCCCGGGCCGCTTCGACGGCGGCGTCGTTGAAGCCGTATTCCTGCGGACCACTCTGCTGAATCACCGTCTCGATGACTTTCCCCTTCTCGTTGACATAGACGCCGACCACCACCCGTGCCTCCTGCCTGCGGCGACGCGCACGCTTGGGGTACACCGGCTGCGGCTTGGAGATCAGCCTCGGCGGCACCACCTCAGGATCGGAGGCTGAGAAGTGATCGCCCAGCTTGACTTGTTCCAGCACCGGCTCCGTCACCGCCGGCTCCGGCTCGCCAGCCGACTCGCCAGCTAACTCGAGATGCGCAGGCGTTGACGCCTCCGAGGCCAGCGCTTCAGAGGTCGACGCTTCGGCGGCCACCGCTGCGGTGGTCGACTTCTCGGCGGCCAACGTCTCGGCGGTCGACGCTTCGGGAGCCAGTGCGTTGATCTCAGTCGGCGCTGGCTCCGCCTTGGGCCCTGTCGGCTCGCCGCCGGCCACACCTCCGGCTTGGAGAGGCACCGGCTCCGCCGCGGAATCTGGATCCGCAGGCTCGGGACTCGAAGCCTCGGCTGCGGGTTCGACAGTCGCTGGCTCCGTCGTCGACGGCTCGCTCCTCGCCTCAGCGGCAGGCGGGATCCGCGGCTCAGGCGAAGGCTCCGAGGTCACCGGCTGGTCGCGAGCAGGCTCGATCGCCTGGGCCGCCGACGGATCGGTGGCCGCTCTCTCACCCTGGTTCGATGGCGACGCCTGTGCTGCGTCCCCCGAGGGTTCGACGTTCCCCGCCGACCCGTCCGCCGCTGGTCCGGCAGGCGACGCGGCAGAAGCGAGCTGCTGGGCAGGTATTTCGTTGGGCTCGTTCGCGGCCTCCGGCGAGTCCGCCGAGCCGCGCATCATCCAGCCGATCAGCACCGCGCCAAGAATTACGACGGCGATTCCCGCCAGGCCATAGAGCCGGCGCGGCTGGCTGGCGCCGGGAACCGGCATCTTGGTGGTCAGCGCGCTGTCGTCGAGCTGCGGCATCGCAGAGGGCGCCGGCGGCGGCAGCATGACCACCGTTGGATCGAGCCTACGACTGTCGCTGGCTGTGGCCTCGGCCACCGCTTCGAGATCGACCAGAACCTCTCTCATGCTGGCATAGCGGTTTTCGGCCACCTTGGCGAGACACCGCTCGACCAGCCGAGCGACCGCCTCTGGGCACGCCGGCCAAAGCTCGGGCAGCGGTCGCGGCTCTTCGTAGAGTAGACGGTAGGAGACCTGCGAGAAAGTCTCGCCCTGGAACGGCCGCTGGTAGCCGAGCAGCTCGTAGACCAGCACGCCGAAGGAGAAGATGTCGGCACGGGCGTCGATCGCGCCGCCAGCCAGCTGCTCCGGAGCCAGATAGCCGACGGTGCCGATGGCGGTGCCGGTGCGGGTGAGATCGGTCTCTTCGTGCAGCAGCTTGGCGATGCCGAAGTCCATGATCTTGACCGTGCCGCTCTCGAGCAGCCGGATATTGCTCGGCTTGAGATCGCGGTGCACTACGCCCTCGCCATGGGCGTAGGCCAGGCCGCGGGCGATCTGCACCAGGTAGTCGAGCTTGGTGGCGGTATCGAGCTCGGCGCGGTCGCGGATCACCTGCTCGAGGTCGGTGCCGGTCAGGAACTCCTGCACCAGGAACGGCATGTCGCTCTCGACCCCGAGATCGTGGACGGTGGTGACGTTGGCGTGCTGCAGGCCGGCGGCGATGCGCCCCTCGCGAAAGAAGCGATCGCGTAGATCTTTGTCTTCCGTGGAGCACACCTTGACCGCAACGTCGCGACGCAGCAGCGGATCGCGCCCGCGATAGACCACTCCGAAGCCACCCTGCCCGACCTTCTCGACGATCTCGTACTTGCCGAGCTGCGACGGCGGCGGCTGCTGCTGGGAATCGGCGCGCAGCACGTCACCGACCGCCTGCTCGACGACACCGTCGGCCTCGTGCTCCTGGCGCAGCAGGCGCTCGACCTTCGAGCGCAGGCTGGTATCTTCGCCGCAGGCTTCGTCGACAAAGGCAGCGCGCTCTTCGGCGGGTCGCTCACGCGCTTCTTCGACCACTCGCTGCGCCTGCAGCCAGCGGTTCGTGCCTACGATCGTTGGGCCCAGAGAGCTATCGGGGGGATCAGACACGGGAGCATTCTACCGCTGGCGGGTTTCGCCGAAGCTCAGAATCGCAGGCCGAGGGTCAGGCGGTAGCTGCGCGGCACTTGCAGATCGCGCACCGTGATCGGCAGGCCGAATCGCCCGGTGTCGATGTCGCTCTCCGCCGCCAGCTGCTGAGAATCGTTGGTGAGGTTGAAGATCTCGGCCCGCACTTCGAGCTCGAGCTGATTCAGCACCTTGACCGCCAGGTCGGCGCTGATATCCCACTGGAAGACGCCGGAGAGCCGCTCCGAGCCTCGCGGGGACAGGAAGCGCACGCCGAAGAAATCGTCCCGCTCGCGCTGAAACGGCACGCCGTCACGGTAGCGCAGCGCCGAGCCCAGCGACACCAGGGAGCGTCCCAACGGGATCTGGTAGGTGCCGAAGAGGCCGAGCTGATGGGGCCGGTCGTAGGGCGCCGGGCCGAAGCGATTGACCAAGTTGACATCGCTGACGTCCTGAAAGTCGGCGAAGGTGTCGAGGCCGTCGTTGGTGAACAGGTTGCCGGTCGCCTCGCTCCAGGTATAGCTGCCGAGCAGCTGCCAGTTGTCGGCGAAACGACGCTGCACCAGCAGCTGCACGGCGCGATACTCGCGGCGCGCGTTCTCCAGGTTGCGAACGTCAGTCTCGACGAAGCCATCGCCCACCGGCGTCAGCACGTCGTCCCACAGATCGTTCCAGGTGCGATCGATGTAGTGCAGGCTGAGACCGGTCAGCGGCGTCAGCTGACGCTTGAAGCCGACCACCAGCTCGTCGACCGACGAGCGATCGAGCGCGGCATTGGGATTGGCGGGCTGAACCTGGAAAAACGGCACGATGGCGACCGGCTCCCAGCAGAAGGAGTCGAGATTGCTGGGGTCCTCGCCGAAGCAGAAATCGCCCCCGATCCACTCGTAATCGACGTAGCCGCTGAGCGCGTCGCGCTGCTCGAAGGT
>JBCCEE010000258.1:0-11920 GCA_039030415.1 Acidobacteriota bacterium | reverse complement strand
GAAGGCGGTGAAGTCCGCCAGGCCGTTGTCCGCCTGGACCTTCGTGATCGCCGCCGTCAACGTCGTCTTGCCATGGTCGACATGACCGATCGTACCGATGTTCACGTGTGGCTTCGTGCGCTCAAACTTCTCTTTGGCCATCGCATCCTCCTCGAAGCTTGGTCTTCCTCAAGTCGTTCTGTCTAGCCCGCGACACGGGCGACGATCTCGTCGCTGACGTCGCGGGGAGCGTGCTCATAGTTGTCGAACTGCATTGTGTAGTTGGCTCGGCCCTGCGTGATCGACCGCAGGTCGGTCGCATAGCCAAACATTTTGGAAAGCGGTACTTTGCAAGCGATGACCTGGGCGCCGCTGTGTGCATCCATCGACTGCACGCGTCCGCGACGCGCCGTGAGATCACCGATGACGTCGCCCATGTAGTCTTCCGGGGTCACGACCTCGACCGCCATGATCGGCTCCAGCAAGACCGGCCGAGCGTTGCGGCAGGCATCCTGTAGCGCCATCGAGCCGGCGATCTTGAAGGCTATCTCGGAAGAGTCGACGTCGTGGTAGCTGCCATCGTAGAGATCGACTTCGATCCCCGAGATCGGATAACCCGCCAGCGGCCCGGTCTCCATCGCCTCGGCGATACCCTGATGCACCGGCTTGATGAACTCGCGCGGGATGGTGCCGCCGACGATGTTGTCGTTGAACACCAGGTGCTCGTCGGTATTCGGCCGGATGCGGATCTTGCAGTGACCGTACTGGCCGCGGCCACCGGACTGGCGCACGAAACGCCCTTCGCCCTCGGCCTCGATCGTGATGCTCTCTTTGTAGGCGACCTGCGGGCGGCCAATGTTGGCCCCGACCTTGAACTCGCGCACCAGTCGGTCGGTGATGATCTCGAGATGGAGCTCGCCCATGCCGGAGATCAGCGTCTGACCGGTGTCCTGGTCGGTGTGCACGCGGAACGTCGGATCTTCGTGCTGCAGCTTGCCCAGCGCCTGCCCCAGCTTCTCCTGGTCGGCCTTGGTCTTGGGCTCGATCGAGACGGCGATCACCGGCTCCGGAAAGCTCATCGACTCGAGAATGATCGGATCCGAGATGGTAGAGATCGTGTCGCCGGTGGTGGCATCTTTCAGACCGACCGCCGCGGCGATATCGCCCGACCAAACCTCTTGAATCTCTTCACGCTTGTTGGCGTGCATCTTGAGCAGCCGGCCGATGCGCCCCTTGCGTCCACGGGTGGCGTTGAGCACATTGCTGCCAGCCTTGACGTGGCCCGAGTAGACGCGAAAGTAAGACAGCTGACCGACGAACGGATCGGTCATGATCTTGAAGACCAGCGCCGAGAACGGCTCGTCGTCCGACGGCTTGCGCGACATCGGCACGTCACCCGAGACGTCCGTGCCCTCGATGGACGGCACCTCGGTCGGCGACGGCAAGAAGCTCACCACCGCGTCGAGCAGCGGCTGCACGCCTTTGTTCTTGAAGGCCGACCCGCACAGCACCGGCTGGATGCTGTTGGAGATCGTCGCCGCGCGCAGCGCGCCGATCAGCTCGGCTTCTTCTACGTCTTCGCCAGCGAGATACTTCTCGAGCAGCTGGTCGTTGGTCTCGGCGACCGCCTCGATCATCTGCTCGCGCATCTTGGCCGCGGTCTCCTGCAGCTCGGCAGGGATCTCGACCAGCTCGTAATCGGCTCCCAGGCTTTCGCTGTCGTAGGCGATGCCCTTCATCTGCACCAAGTCGATCACGCCGTGGAAATCCGCCTCGGCACCCCACGGCAGCTGAACCGCCACCGGGTGAGCCTTGAGACGCGAGCGCATCATGCTGATGCAGCGGTCGAAATCGGCGCCGACCCGGTCCATCTTGTTGACGAACGCGATCCGCGGCACGCGATATTTGTTGGCCTGACGCCAGACCGTCTCGGACTGCGGCTCGACACCACCCACGGCGTCGAAGACCGCGACCGCGCCATCGAGCACCCGCAGCGAGCGCTCGACTTCAGCCGTAAAGTCGACGTGACCCGGCGTGTCGATGATGTTGATCTGGTGGTCGCCCCAGGTGCAGGTCGTCGCCGCCGACGTGATCGTGATGCCACGCTCCTGCTCTTGGACCATCCAGTCCATGGTGGCGGTTCCGTCGTGAACTTCGCCGATCTTGTAGTTGATTCCGGTGTAGTACAGGACGCGCTCAGTCGTCGTGGTCTTACCGGCGTCGATATGCGCCATGATGCCGATATTCCTGATGTTCTCTAGACTGACTCTGCGTGTCATGGCTACTGCGCTCCGGGGTCCCGTGGGACAGACGATGCTGAAAGATCGTGAGTGCTACCCCTGGAATATCGAACGGACGAATACGTCGGCGCATCGAGCGATTGGCGGAAGGGTTGATCGTTGATTCAGGCTAAGGGGACGACGGCAGGCTGAGGGGACAACGGCAGGCTGGGGGACGACTGCGAGTGAAATCAGGGCTCTACCAGCGATAGTGCGCGAACGCCTTGTTGGCCTCGGCCATACGGTGCGTATCGTCTTTCTTCTTGATCGCAGTACCGCGATTCTGAGCGGCATCCATGAACTCGTTGGCGAGGCGCATGTCCATGGTCTTCTCACCGCGGCGAGACGCACCCTGAATCAGCCAGCGCATCGATAGCGCCAGGCGACGCGACGGCCGCACTTCGATCGGCACCTGATACGTGGAGCCACCCACGCGCCGTGATTTCACCTCGACGACCGGCTTCACATTGTCTACGGCTCGCTTGAAGATCTTGATCGGATCTTCCTGAGTGCGCTCCTGGATGATCTCTAGAGCATCGTAGAGCAGCTTCTCGGCTACGGACTTCTTTCCGTCCATCATCACCACGTTGACGAACTTGGTGACCAGCTGCGAGCTATACAAAGGATCCGGCAGGATCTGGCGTTTCGGAACTTCACGGCGCCTTGGCATCGTTCGACCTCGACTGTGTTTCGCTAACTACGTTTCGCAGACTTGCGTACTACTGTGTTTCGCGCGGACTACTGTGTTTCGCAGGCTATGTTTTGCAGTCTGTTTTCGAGGGCGAGTCTCGAGGGACCGCGCTCACTCACAGACGTCACAAGCTCTCTCAGGACCTCTAAAGCGGGCTCGACGTCAGATCGGGTCAAGCGATCAGGACTTCGGCCGCTTGGTGCCGTACTTGGACCGCCCGCGCCGACGATCATCGACGCCCACCGCGTCCAGCGTGCCACGGATGACGTGGTAGCGAACCCCCGGCAGATCCTTCACACGACCGCCGCGGATCAGCACGATGGAGTGCTCTTGGAGGTTGTGGCCGACACCTGGAATGTAGGTGGTGACCTCGATCCCGTTGGTCAACCGGACACGAGCGACTTTGCGCAGCGCCGAGTTGGGCTTCTTGGGAGTCTGGGTGTAGACGCGAACGCAAACACCACGCTTCTGGGGTGACGCCTGAAGCGCCGGACTCTTGGTCTTCGCCTTGTGACGCTGGCGTCCCTTTTTCACCAACTGATGAATCGTCGGCATTCCGTAGGTCTCCTACTCGCTCGCACACCTTGGCGGTATTGCGCGTCTTGTCTCAACCCGTCTGACGTAGAGATAGCTCTCCAGCCATGCCGGGGAGACAACTACCGACGAGATACGAACTCTCTGAATTGTGCTTTGGCTGAACAGGTAGGTCGGTCGCTTGGCCATCATCGAGGAGCCGTTCGGGGTGGCTCTCAACGCTCACAGAAGAGCATTTCGAGCTGAACGCTCTCGACTGAACCTTCCGGTCTCGCCGCGGACAGCGGAGAGTAGCAGGCGTTTATCAGGCCGTCAAGGGCTCTACCCAAATTTGCCGCAAACGTCTGTCATTGTATCCAGGCCAAGAGAAGCGGACTTCCCCACGGGCCTCCACGGCTTCGATATGGAGCCTGGCACCCTCAATAGAACCTGGCGCAAGAGCCTGGCGCATTCGCCCGTGCGCAGATGGATACCAAAGCAGTATGATCGGAGGCGGAAAGCTCGATTCCAAGGCTGGGCGAAACTCGCGGAATCGAGGGCGGCCCCATGGAGACCTTTTATCAGAATGGCGAGCTCGATGAGCTCCTGGCGCGTGCGCTGGAGCTCCCCAAGTCGGAGCAGTCCGCTTTTCTGAAGGCGGCCTGCGACGACGCGGCGCTGCGTCGAGAAGTCCTCGATCTGCTCAACGACAAGCAGCGGCTCCGAGGGTTCCTCGATCGCCCCAGAGACTTCGAGACCGGTCCGCCGACGCGGCCGGTATCGCTGGTGGCCACGGATTTGTCACGCTCGCGTCCCAGCGCGATCGGCCCCTACCGTCTGCTGGAGCCACTCGGCGAAGGCGGTATGGGGACCGTCTACTTGGCGGAGCAAACCGAGCCAGTGGAGCGCAAGCTCGCCCTCAAGCTGATTCGAGCGGGCTTCACCAATCCGGAAGTTCTGGCGCGATTCTTGGCAGAGCGTCAGGCCATGGCGCGCTTGGCGCACCCCAACATTGCCCAGATCTTCGAGGCGGGTACGACTTCGAATGGACTTCCCTACTTCGCCATGGAGCTGGTGGACGGGATACCGATCACCGATTACTGCGACCGCCGCAAGCTGACCACCGAGGCTCGACTGCGACTCTTCGTGGCGGTCTGCCAGGCGGTGCGGCACGCCCACCAGCGCGGCATTATCCATCGCGACCTCAAGCCCAAAAACATCCTGGTGACCAACATCGGTGGCGAAGCGGTTCCCAAGATCATCGACTTTGGAGTCGCCAAAGCGCTCGACCAGCCGCTGGTCGATGAAACCGACACCAGCCGCCGGCTCTTCGTCGGCACTCCGACCTATATGAGTCCGGAGGCGTTCCGGACTACGGATGAGCCCATCGAGCCCGACACCCGCATCGACGTCTATGCGCTCGGCGTCGTGCTCACCAAACTGCTCGTCGGTGTGCTGCCCTTCGAGCAGGGCAAGGGCAACGTCGTGCAGCTGGTGCACCGGATTCGCACCCAGGACGCTCCGCTGCTCACCGCGCGGTTCGACAGCCTGCCTGCCCAAACCGCCGAGCAGACCGCTGAGCGCAGGCAGCTGGAGCCGGTGACGCTGCGCCGGCGGTTGGCCGGAGATCTCGAGTGGATCGCCGCGCGAGCCATCCATCGCGACCGCGAGCAGCGCTACGGCTCGGCGGTGGAGCTGGCGTCTGATATCGAACGCCATCTCGCCCATCAGCCGGTGGACGCCGTACCCGACACGACGTCGTACCGGCTGGGCAAACTGGTGCAGCGCCACCTGGCCGGCTTTGTGATTGCTGGACTGGCGGTGCTGGCGGTGCTCGCCGGCATCGTCGGAATCAGCGGTGCGCTGGTTCGCGCGCAGCGAGCCGAAGCCGAAGCGACCGTCCAGGCCGAGCGAGCGATGGCGGCGGAAACCCGCGCCCAGGAGGAGGCGGCAGCGGCGCGACAGGCGGTCGGCTTCCTGGTGGACATCTTCGAAGTCTCCGATCCCCTGGCCCAGCTCGGCTCTGAGATCACCGCCCGCGAGCTGCTCGACCGCGGCGCCAAGCGCATCCGGCACGAGCTCGCCGACCAGCCGCTGCCGCGCGCCCGCATGCTCGCCACCCTCGGCAAGGTGCACGAGCGCCTCGGCCTGCTCGATCCCGCCGAGGAACAGCTGGAGGAAGCCCTGGCTCTGCGTCGGTCCGAGCTCGGCAGCGCTCATCCCGAGGTTGCCGAGAGTCTGGTCGCGCTCGGTGCGGTCTATCTCGAACAGGGCCGACTCGACGACGCCGAGCGTTTGATCCAGCGTGGACTGGCGGTGCAGGAAGAGCTGCTAGGAGCTGAAGACGAGGCGCTGGCGGCCAGCCTGCAGACCCTCGCCGAGCTCTACAAAGTGCGGGGCGAGTTCGAGCACTCCGAAGAGAAGCTGCGGCGGCTGCTCGAGCTGGTCAAGATGCACCACGGTCCGCGCAGCAAAGAAGTGGGCCGAGCGCTGTGGAGTCTGGGCGACAACATGCGACTGCGCGGTCACCTGACCGATGCCGAAGAGCTCTTCCTGAGCGCCCTGGCGATCCAGGAGACCGTATTGGGTCCCGAGCACCCCCACGTCGCCCACACCGTCAGTCACCTGGCGCTGGTGGCGGGCGGGCGCAACGACCAGACCCGGGCCCTGGACCTCAGCCAGCAGGCGCTCGAGATCTACGAGAAGGTCCTGGGGCCAGACCATCTTCAGGTAGCGCGCATTCTGAGCAATATGGGCTACATCCTGATCTACCTCGGTCGTTATGACGAGGCCCGCCGCTTGCTGGAGCGGGCGGTGGCGATCGACGAGGCCAAGCTCGCGCACGACCACCCCTTCGCCGCCGCCCGACTCACCAACCTCGGCATCGCCTACTGGAAGCTTGGCCGCTTCGACGACGCCGAGCCGATGTTCGTTCGCGCCAATGGCATTCGCGAGCGTCTGCTGGCCCCGGATCACCCCCACCGCGCCACTTCGATCTGGGGCCTGGCCAACATCTACCGCGATCAGGGCCGCCTGGACGAAGCCGAGCCGCTCTATCGACAGGCCCTCGAGATCCGCGAGAAGGCACTTCCTCCCGGTGACCTCGAGCTCATCGACGCATTACGCGAGTATGCCGTCCTGCTGCGGCTCCAGGGCCGCAGCGACGAAGCCGCGACCCTCGAGGCTCGCATGACCGCTCGCCCTGAAGACCTCTGATCAGCCCGCTGCGGCTGATTCTGCTTCGGCCTCATCTTCCGGGCGACGCAGAACCAGTACCGGACAAGGTGCCGACCGCACTACCTTCTCGGACACGCTGCCGAGCAGGAAGCGGCGTATGCCACTCGTGCCGTGGCTGCCGATGACGATCAGATCGGCTTTGCTCTGTATCGAAAAATCCGCCAGCTCCCAGGCGGGCGGGCCCTCCAGCACGTGCGCTTCGACGGTGGGTCCTCCTGCGCTCTCGGCGACGGCGGCCAGGGCCTTTTGAGCTTGGAGTGAGCCATCGATCATCGTCGGTCCGGGCATCGGCATGCCGTAGACCCCGCCGGCTACGATCGGCGGCTGAATCACGTGCACCAGCTCGATGCGGCCGCCGTGGCGCTCGGCCATCTCGCGGGCGACGCCGAGCGCGTATTCGGAGTCGGGTGAAAAGTCGAACGGCACCACGATGCGACCGAAGCTGTCGTCTCCGACCGCGACATCCTGGTGCAGCGTCATCACCGGACAGCTGGCCGTGCGTACGACCTCCTCGGCCACGCTGCCGAGCAAGAACCGGCGCAGGCCACGGCGACCGTGGGTGCCGAGCACGATCATGTCGACACCGTGCTCGTCGGCATAGTCGACGATCGCCGGGGCCGGCTCGAACGCTCGGCAGGTGTGCTGGACGACCTCGATCGGTGCGCCCTGCCGCGCCGCCATCGCCTCTTTCAACTGCAGGGAGGCACTGTCTTCGAGACGCTGGTAGACGTGCTCGACGTTGAGCGTATCCGGATCGTGAGCGTAGAGCCCCTCATCGAAGAGGACCACCACGTGCAGGAAATGAAGCTCGGCTCCATAATTGACAGCCAGTTGGACCGCCTGCGCCAGGGCCACATTGGCACACGCAGAAAAGTCCGTCGGCATGAGGATCTTTTTCAGCTGCATGATCAGGCTCCTTTCTGAGCACCAGATTCCTGATGAGCCTGACGGAGTCCGGCGTTCCGCAACACGACCCAAGGGGCAGTCTTGCGGCACCCCCGTCCTCACCCCTACGGGTAGGTCGCTTCGGGTAGATCGCGACGGGTAGTCGGAGGCAGCCGGGCTCAGCGATGGGCAGCCAGCGCGGCGCGCTCAATGATCGCCCCGCGCAGGATGACGGTCTCGAGCTCACCGTAGGCCAGCGGACTGGCGAGCGGGTCCGAGCGCAGGAGCAGCAGATTCGCGGATTTGCCGACCTCGACGCTGCCGAGCCGATTCGCCAGCCCCAGGGCGCGAGCGCTGTCGAGGGTGGCGGCGGCGAGCAGCCGGTCGAGCGGCATGCCGATCGCGGCCAGGCGCTGCAGCTCGAGAAAGCCGTTGTAGCCCGGCAGGTTGCCGTAGCTCGGCCCGGACGGCGTATCGCTACCGAAGATCACTCTACCGCCGCGCTCGATCAGCGCCTGGGCGACGCGCTCGCCGCGCGCCAGAGCGCGGCTGTTGAGCTCGTAGGCGCCTTCCGAAGTCGCCAGCTCGGGCGGCAGATCGCTCAGCATCTGACGTGCGAACCAGCCTCCCGCTTCACTGCGATACCAGGCCAGCAGCTCCGGCGGTACGACGTTGCCCAGCTCGGGATCGTTCAAGAATTCCGGGTCGAAGAGGGCGCGGTCGCCGGCCAACACCTGCAGCGTCGGCATCACCAGGGTGCGCGAATCGACGAGTCGCGTCACGATCTCGGACAGCGCTGGCGGCAGGGTTTGACCGTCGTCCTGGGGCTGGGCCCGGTCCCAGGTCCACAAACCATGCACCAGCACGCCGGCACCGTCGGCCACCGCGCCGCTGTCGAGCGCCGCGGTGTAGGCGTCGAGGCTGTTGGCGTGGACCGCCAGCAGCAGGCCAGCGGCGGCACTGGCCTGGCCGAGCTCGCGCAGCAGACCCAAGCTTGGCACCGGCCAGATCTTGGCCGGGCCGAACCCGTCCTCGACGAAGGTCTTGAGACAGATCCCGCCGTCGGCGAGAGCTCGCTGAGCCACGGCTTCGGGAGTGTGATCCCAGGGCGAGATCGACTTGGGAATCGCTGCGGCCTGAGTCGGATCGAACAGGAAGTTGCCGTAGGCTCGGAAGCGAAACTTCTCCGGCACGAAGACCATCGGATAGCCGTTCGCGATCGGCGCGGGCCGACCGCAGCTGAGGATCTCGGGGGCCGGCACCTGCCGCCGGATCTCGTCGAGCTCGGCCGGCGCCTGGGGCGCCAAATCCACCAGGGTGGTGAAGCCATAGTAGAGATAGCTGCGCGGCAGCTGAGCAAAGTAGCTCGCCGCCAGCTTCTCGTTTTTCTGCGCGAGATCCCAGCTCATGCCGGGTACCGAGCCCAGGTGTACGTGAGCATCGATCAAGCCGGGAATCAGATAGCCGCCCTGGCCCGAGAGGCGTTCCCAGTCACGCGTCTCAGCCGGTGGCTCGCCGGTTCCGACGTGGGTGATGCGGTCGCCCTGGACGCCGACCCAGGCGTCGGCCAACGGCTCGGGCAGCTCCGGTGAGATCAGGGTGACGTCGGTGATCAGCAGAGCTTCGGGACGATGGACGAACGCCGGGTCGTCTGGCTTCCCCAGCGCGTTGCAGCCGCCGCAAACCAGGGCGGTGATGGTGGCTAGACAGGTGAGGATCGAAGCGGCTCGCAGTCTCATGCTGCAGCCCTACGCCGTCCTCCACGCCGTTGTTTCACCCTTCAAGCCGAGGACTTCAGACTCGACGCGCCATCCCGAGCGCAGCGCCGGGCAGCTTCCCGCAATGCCTTGTCGATGCCCTGCGGCGAGATCCTCAGATCCTCGAGGGCCGCCGTGAAGGTCGCGATCGGCTGCTCCATGGCAGCCTCCTCAGCCTGCTCCAGCAGCTCCTTGAGCTTCTGCAGCCGAGCTGCCGGTCGCCGGGCTCGAGCCAGGCGTGCGTTGGCGATCGCCAGCAGCCCTCGATACGGCACCGGTTCGCCGAGCACCCTTCGAGGGTCTGTCCACGAGCCGTCTTGGTGTAGCTCCTCGAACATGTGATGGAGCTCGATCGCGCGACGCGTGTCGTCGGTCTGCGCGTCGCTCGCCAGACGGTCGAGCCGGGCGAAGTCTTCGCGCAAGTCGGGATGCGACCGCAGGACATTGATCAGGCTGTGGCGCTGCTCATCGTCAATGGGGTTCTGGGGATCGAAGAGCTTGACCAGCTCCGCCGAGCGCAGACCGACCGATTCGAGGGGGTTCGTCGGGCTGTAGAGCGCGCGCGTTCGATATCGCTGCGCCAGCTCGATCGCCGCCACCAGCTTGTAGCACCCTCGGATCCCCATGATGCCGCGCGCGTTGGGCGTCGGCAGCTGGCGGCAGTGGCCGCGGAAGCCGTTGAAGGTCGACAGCGAAAACTCTTCGATCAGCTGCTCTGGGCTGCCGAAGAAGTCCATCAGCAGCAGGGTGTTGTCGATATCCGGAAACGTCGAGCCGATCATCACGGCGATCAGCTCGGCCTCGGTCGCTTTGGCCTTGTGCTGCAGCACCAGATCCGACAGCGACCTCCGCTGATGGCGACGGATCTCGCTGGCGCCGCCGGCATGAAAGCCGCGTCGCCAGCGCGCCATCAGCTCCATGCTGGCCAACAAGCGAGGGCGCAGCGACTTGCCGAAACCGAAGCGATCGAAATCCAGGGTCTCGGCACAGACCTCTCGCACCAGCGTCGCCAGTCGCCCGTCCATCGCCGCGAACAGCTCCTCGGCCTGAGCGACAGCGGTCCAGGTCTTGCGCTTCAAGCCGGGCGCCATGGCACGGCGCGAAGTGCCGGCGCCCATCATCAGGCTGAACAGCTGCGGGTCCGTCACCAGCGCAGGATCGGTACACAGCAGACCCCGAATCTCTCCCGGCGTCGTGGGCTGCGCCTCTGAGCCCGGGTTTGATTCCTGGTGAGCCTGCATGTTCGCCTCCTCGAGACCCTGTGCGAAACCGTTATCGATATGTAGCGGGCTCGATTCCCCTCGCCCCACCCACGGTGCCTGTTCCGGCGTCTGAATATTTTGTTCTGACGGTGTGTTCTGATGGCACTATGCGCCACATCGGGATCAGAGAAAAGCTCAGGCCCGAATGTCACGGAATCCGGACACCCGGTCCTGAATTCAAGACCAGCGTATAGGTTCAATCTACTGGATTACTGGCCTCCTCTGCTTGCGTTGGCTCCACTTTGCTCAACTCGGCTGAGACCGGTGGTCGAGATCGCCTCGAGGTGAGTCCATCAGCACCAGGGCCTGCTGACGCGCTCGCTCGAACGGATCTACCGCCGGCTCCTCAGTCACTTCACTTCGACCGCCGATCAGAAAGTAGAGGCTCTGGACCAGGAAGAAGCTCCAGATCGCCAGGCCGATGCCGAGCACCGTCGGCCCGCCAACGGCGCGGGCGAACAGCAGACCGCCGAGACTCAGCAGGACCTCGCTCACCAGCGCGCGGGCGGGAGCTCGACGATAGAGGAAGCCGCTGCGGGCTACCGCCAGGATTACGACGGCGCCGAGGATCGCTTCCGCTGGCCAGGACGCGAGCAAGCCGACGACTCCCGCCGCCACCGCGGCCAGGCCGGCGATCGCGAAGCCACGCGCCACGCTCGGCGCGATCACGAACAGGTAGAGCACCAGCGTCACCAGGCAGTACAGCGCCGCTGCCCACAGGCGGCCGACGAAGGGCTCGCCGACCAGGATCCAGGGAATCGAGCCGAGCGCCGCGACCAGCGCGAACGCCAGCGAGCCGAGCACCGAGCCGCCGCGCATCATGCCTCTCCTTTCTCGGCCCGACGGCGCCGCAGCAGCTCGAGCTCGACGTCTTCGTCGGTCACCGCCAGCTCGAAGCTCGCCGCACCGCCAGGCTCACCCTGACGGGCGAGATAGCCGCGAACCCGCTGCTCGAGCAGCTCGAATTCGTTTTGCTGTTCAGCGAGCTGATGCTCGAGCTCCGAGCGCTCGTCGGCCAGCGTCTCGATGCGCTGCTCCATTTGGGCCACGGCGTGGCGCATCGGCAGCAGCTTCTTGATGGCGTAGCGCGCCAGCTCGTCTTTCTCCTGGGTCAGCGCCAGATCGACGTCAGCTTCCAACTGGCCGATGCGCTCACGACGACGCTCGGCGTCAGCCGCCAGGTCTTTGGCCTCGGCTTCGAGCGCGCCGATCCGGCAGCTCTTGCGCTCGAGCTCGGCGGCCGCCTCGCGCACGTGCTGGCGCAGCACCAGCGCTTTGTCTTCCAGGGCATCCACCATGCCGTGGGCATCGGCTTTG
>JBCCEE010000257.1:0-11931 GCA_039030415.1 Acidobacteriota bacterium | reverse complement strand
GTCATCTACGACGACAACAACATCACCATCGAAGGCAGCACCGAGCTGGCGTTCACTGAGGACGTCGTGCTGCGCTACCGGTCCTATGGCTGGCATACTGTCGAGATCGAGGACAGCAACGATCTGGAAGAAGTCGAGGCCGCCGTGGCGGCCGCCAAGGCCGAGACCGAGCGGCCGACGCTGATCCGCGCCAAGACCCACATCGGTTACGGCAGCCCCAACAAGCAGGATTCTGAGAAGGCGCACGGCTCGCCGCTCGGGCCGGATGAGGTGGAGCTGACCAAGAATGCGCTGGGGTGGCCGCTCGAGCCGACGTTCCACGTGCCGGAGGAGGCGGTCGACGCGTTCGCCGCGGCTCGCGCCCAGGGTGACAGCCTGGAGACGGCCTGGAACGATCTGCTGGAGCGCTACCGCGCGGAGCATCCCGAGCCAGCCGCCGAGCTCGACACCCGGCTAGCGGGCGAGCTGCCCGAGGGCTGGCAGGATGTGGTGCCGACCTTCCAGCCCGAGGATGGCCCGCTGGCGACGCGCAAGGCGTCCGGCGCGGTGCTGACCGCCGTCGCCGCCAAGGTGCCGGAGCTGCTCGGCGGCTCGGCGGATCTGGCGGGCTCGAACAACACCTACCTGAAGGGGGAGCCGGCGTTCTCCGCTCGCGAGCCGGGCGGCCGCAACTTCCACTTCGGGGTGCGCGAGCACGCTATGGGTGCGGTGATGAACGGCATGGCGCTGTCGAAGCTGCTGCGACCGTACGGCGGTACGTTCCTGATCTTCTCGGACTACATGCGTCCTTCGGTGCGGCTGGCGGCGCTGATGGGGCTGCCGTCGATCTTCATCTTCACTCACGACTCGATCTTCCTGGGCGAGGACGGCCCCACCCACCAGCCGATCAGTCAACTGCTGTCGATGCGGTCGATTCCCAACCTGCTGGTGCTGCGGCCCTGCGACGCCAACGAGACCGCCGAGGCATGGCGCGCCGCGCTCACGAATCAGGACGGCCCCACTGCCCTGGTGCTGACGCGCCAGAAGCTGCCGATCCTGGAGGAGACTTTCGAGCGTGCCGCCGAGGGGCTGCCGCGAGGCGCCTACGTGGTGGCGGATCCGCCGAACGGCGAGCCCCAGGTGATCCTGATCGCGAGCGGTTCGGAAGTCTCGCTGGCGCTCGAAGCCCACCGCCAGCTGCTCGCCGAAGGCGTGGCGACGAGGGTGGTCAGCATGCCGTGCTGGAGTCTGTTCGACGCCCAGGACGAGGCCTACCGCGAGTCGGTGCTGCCGTCTGGCATCAGCCGGCGGCTGGCGATCGAAGCCGGCTGCTCGATGGGCTGGCACAAATACGTCGGGCCGTCCGGCGACATCCTGGCGCAGGATGGCTTCGGGGCTTCGGCGCCGCTGGCCGACCTGCAGCAGCACTTCGGCTTCGTCCCTGAAGAGGTCATCCGGCGCGTCAAAGCGCTCGTCTCCTGAGAGATAAGCCCCGTTCCTGTAATCAAAGCTCGATCGAGCAGGCCAGAGGCAGAGAATCCCCCTCCAGCTCCCCCTTTTCCAAAGGGGGAGGGCCAGAGATCCTTCTGCTAATTGCTTCCCCCCTTTGCAAAAGGGGGGATCGAGGGGGGATTTTCTCCCCCGGTGGGAGTGGTCAATGCTCCGCGCGGAGTCCATCCAGCGCGACCGTCTATCGATCGTCCTAGGGTGTGATCCAGCTAGCAGGAGGCAACCGGCGGAAGGATCGGGCCGTAGTCTTGACGATGGCTGACCCCCGAACGATTCGCCGGTTGATCCTGGTCTACAACGCCGACCGCGGCAAGCTGGCCGCGATGCTGGAGAGCGCCCGCAAGCTGCTGGGCGCTGCCGGCTGCTCCCTGTGCCAGATCACCCACGGCTTGGCGGGCGAGAAAGACGCCTGGCAGGATTGCCGCACCGAGCTCGGGGTCGCCATCGATCACCTTCATCGCGACGAGCTCAGCGGGCCGATCCGCGGGGTCGTTGGGGATCGGCTGCCCTGCGTCGTCGCCGAGACCGACGACGAGCTCCACCTGCTGCTGGATCCCGATGCCCTAGCCAGCTGCCGCGGCAGGGTAGACGACTTCCGGGATCGCCTGGTCGAAGCGGTCACGGGCCGCGGCCTGGAGATTCCAGACCGCTGAGGCGCTTGGATGCGGGCGTAAGGGGTCGAAGCTACAGCTGCAGCGACTTGATCTCGAGGAACTCCTCGAGACCGAACTTGCCGAACTCGCGCCCGTTGCCGGACATCTTGTAGCCGCCGAACGGCGCCTGGTGGTTGAAGCGACCGCCGTTGATGTCGACCTGGCCGGTGCGTAGGCGACGCGCCACGCGCTTGGCCCGCTCCGGATCTTCGGACCACACCGCGCCGGCGAGACCGTAGGCCGAGTCGTTGGCGATACGCACCGCGTCGTCTTCATCGTCGTAGGCGATGATCACCAGCACCGGGCCGAAGATCTCCTCCTGGGCGATGGTCATGTCGTTGGTGACGTCGGCGAAGATCGTCGGCTTCACGTAGTAGCCGACCGGCTGATCCTCGGGCTGCTCGGCGCCGCCGGCCACCAGCCGGGCGCCTTCTTCGAGGCCCTGGCGGATGTAGCTGCGGACCCGGTCGCGCTGCACTTCGGAGACCAGCGGTCCGAGCTTGGCCGCGCCGCCCATCGGATCGCCGACGGAGAGCTTCTCGGCCGCCTGGCGGGCGATCTCGACCGCTTCGCCGAGGCGGCTGCGCGGCACCAGCATGCGGGTCCAGGCGGAGCAGGTCTGGCCGGAGTTCATGCAGCAGTTGTTGACGCCGGTGCGCACCGCGCGCTCGAAGTCGGCGTCGTCGAGGATGACGTTGGCGGACTTGCCGCCGAGCTCCTGGGCCACGCGCTTGACGCCGGGGGCCGCCAGCTCCGCCACCCGGGTGCCGGCGCGAGTCGAGCCGGTGAATGACACCATGTCGACGTCCGGATGGGTGACGAGCGCTTCGCCGACCACCGGCCCGAGGCCGGTCACCAGGTTGAACACGCCGGCCGGCAGCCCGACCTCGTGGATGATCTCGGCGAGCAGGAAAGCGTTCAGCGGCGCCACCTCGGACGGCTTTACGATCACCGTGCAGCCCGCGGCCAGCGCCGGCGCCACCTTGGCGACGATCTGGTGCAGCGGATAGTTCCACGGCGTGATGCAGCCCACCACGCCGACCGGCTCGCGGATCACCAGCGAGTTGCCGATCTCCTCTTCGAACGAGAACTCCTCGAGCAGCCGAGCGAACGATTTGAGCACCATGGTAGGCAGGCCGGTCTGGACCATCAGCGCCATCTTCTTCGGCATGCCGACTTCTTGCGCGATCAGGGTCGACATGTCGTCCTGGCGCTCGCGCAGGCCGGCGGAGATGGCGTTGAGCGCCGCGGCGCGGTCGGCGACCGGGGTCGTCGACCAGCCTTCGAAGGCGCCCTTGGCGGCGGCGACCGCCCGGTCGACGTCTTCCGGAACCCCTTCCGGTATGCGTCCCATGATCTCCTCGGTGGCCGAGTTGACCACCGCCAGGGTGCCGGTGCCGGCGGAGTCAACCCATTCGCCGCCGATGTAGAGCTTTTGATAATCCTTCATGGCGTTCTCCTAGGCGCTATGTCGTCCCGAAGCGCAGCAGGAAGGTCCGGGACAAGGAATCCGTAGAGTCGGTTTTTCAGGGTGAGACGAGGCTCGCGGGTTGCGAGCTGCACCGCTATATTAACGGCTCGCATCCATCATCACGTTATCTGAGCCTCGGCACGTCTCCCAAGGGGGATTTCTCCCCCGATCCGCCACATCCCCATGACTACAGCGCATCCCAAGGACTCCGCGTCTCGCGGTCGCAGCGTGCTGCTGCCGTGCGCCTTCCTGTTCGTCTCGATGCTCAACCTGACGCTGATCGTCGCCGGCCTCAAGGATCTGATAATCGACACGCTCGGCGGCAGCGAGCAGGACGTCAGCCTGTTCTTCTCGATCGAGATGATGGCCTACATCATCTTCGCGCCGCTGTGGGGTGTGCTGAGCGACCGCTGGGGGAAGCGCCGCCTGTTCATCGGCACCGGCTTCTTCGTCAGCGCCTGCATCTACGCCTCTTACGCCTGGGTCGAGAGCATACCGGTGCTGCTCGCCCTGCGCTTCGTGCAGGGCGCGTTCTCGGTCATGGGCTGGTCGATCCTGATGGCCATGGTGCTGGATCACGCCGACGAGAACCGGCGCGGTCGCTTCATGGGCTTGATGGGCGCGTCGCTGATCCTCGGCGTCTCCATCGGCGCTCCGCTCGGCGGCTATGTGTCTCGCTCGCACGGCGCCTATGCGCCGCTGCAGGCGGCGTCTCTGCTGTTCTTTGTCCTCGCTCTGGGCACCCTGGCGCTGGTGACCTCGGACGAGCACCGTCGCCAAACTTCCATGCGCGACATCTTCGATGCGCTGCGTCGCCGGCCGCTGCTGCTCTTGCCGTCGCTGTTCTACCTGGTGGATCGCTACACCGTCGGCTTCATCGTGGTGCTGTTCCCGCTCTATCTCGAGACTCTGGGAGTCAGCGATCCGGCGATCAAAGGCCAGATGCTGGGGCTGTTCCTCTTGCCCTTCGCCTTCCTGCAGTACCCGGTCGGCCGTCTGACCGAGCGCATCGCGCCGTGGAAGCCGCTGGTCGGCGGCTCGCTGCTCTATGGCATTGCGATCTGCGCTATCGGCTATTCGGGTCTGTACGCGCTGTGGTGGGTGATGCTGGGCCTCGGCGTGCTGGCGGCGGTGATGTTTCCGCCCGCCCTCACCCTGGTGGCCCAGCTCAGCGAGCCGCGCATCCGCGGCAGCGCTATGGGTGGCTTCAACCTCGCCGGCTCGGTGGGCTTCGCCATCGGGCCAATCGTCGGCGTGTGGGCCTACCAGGCGCGCGGCTATGGCTTCGCGTTCGTGCTGGCCGGCGCGCTGGAGGTGCTGGTGGCGCTGATCGGCGGCACCCTGCTGTGGCGTTGGATGCGTGCGGGCAAGCTCTCCGAGCTGTCGCCTGAGGATCCGAGATGACTGTGCCCGACAAGACCGTACGCCTGACAAGACCGTGTCCGACAAGACCGAGCCTGACAAGACCGAGCCCACTATGAGTATGACCGAGCCTGAGACGAAGCGTCGCCCGGACCGTGCCGCCCTTGGCGTCGTCTACTTTACGGTCTTCCTCGACCTGCTGGGCTTCGGCATCATTTTGCCGTGGCTGCCCTACTACGCGGCCGAGCTCGGAGCCTCGGGGATCGGTCTGGGATTCCTGTTCACCGCCTATTCGCTGGCTCAGCTGGTTGGCGCGGCGGTGCTCGGGCGGCTGTCAGATCGCTACGGGCGCCGACCGATGATGATGATGAGCCTCGTCGGCTCGATGGCTGGGTTCATCGCGAGCGGTCTCGCCACGACGCTGCTGTCGCTCTGCCTCGCGCGCTCGGTGGCGGGCCTGTTCGGCGGCAGCATCTCGATCGCCCAGGCCTACGTCGCCGACGTCACCGATCCCTCCGAGCGACCGCGCTACATGGGCTTCATCGGCGCTTCGATCGGGCTCGGGTTCGTCATCGGACCCGCGCTCGGGGCCGGCTTCATCGCCTTCGGCCTGGGTTTTCCGGCGGTGGCGTTCACCGCCGCCGGGCTCGCCGGGATGAATCTCATGCTGGCGATCTGGCGACTCGATGAATCGCGCTCGCGGGGCACAACCGGAGCGCGCTGGTCGCTCACCGCCTGGTCCGACGCACTGCGTCAGCCGGGTCTGGCGCCGGTGCTGACGGCAACCTTCTTGACCACCCTGGCCTTCGTCAGCATGGAGACCACCTTTGCGTTTCTCGGCCGCGACCGCTTTGGCCTGGATAGCCTGAAGTTCGGACTGGTGCTGACCTACGTCGGAGTGATCATGATCATCGTCCAGGGCGCCCTCATCGGGCGGTTGACCCAGCGCTTCGGGGTGCGACGCGTCGCCGCGACCGGCGCCCTGCTGATGGGCGGTGCGCTGGCCGCGCTGCCGCTGGCTCCTGGGCTGTGGCTGGCGCTGGCCTCGCTCGGGGTGCTGGCGACGGGGCAAGGGCTGGCGGTGCCCGGGCTGTCGTCGCTCACCTCGCGCCTCGCCGACGCCGATCGTCAGGGCTCGGTGCTCGGCGTCGGCCAGTCGCTGGCGGCCGGGGCCCGTGCCGTCGGACCGCTGGCCGCCGGTGGCCTCTACGACGCCAGCATCAACCTGCCCTACTTTGCGGCCGGCGCGCTGGCGGTGCTGGCCGGGATTCTGGTGCTGTCCATTGGCGCTGCCGATGCGGCAGATGGAGCTTCGTGAGCGACAGTCCTCGATTCCGAACGAAGAAGGACTGCTGAGCGACTCAAAGCCCCGCGACAAACTCCCGCACCGCCTGCCGCGCCCGCTTGACGCCCTGCAGCGTCGGCACGTGGGAGGCGCCTTCTAGGGTGAGGAGGGTGGAGCTCGGTAGGCCCGCGTGCAGGCTGCGGACGTAGGCGAAGGGGGCGACCGGGTCTTCGGTGCTGCCCAGGGTGAGGGTCGGGACGTCGAGCTCGGCGAGCCATGGGCGGGCGTCGAAGTCCAGGAACCTACGGTGGGCGCGCTGGACGAGCGGGGTGGCCGGCATGCCTTCGGGTAGCACGAGCAGAGCCGCCTCACCGCTGACCAGCACGTGACCAACGCCTTCGACGGTGCGCCAGGTGCTGCCTTCGGGCACGGGGCCGGTTTTAGGCGGCTCGGCGTGGATCCCCTGGTCTTCCAGCGCGGTTCGCCAGGCCGGGTTCGCCGGGCTCATCAGGCAGTCGGGGTCGGCGGCGCGCTGGCGATAGCAGGCGCAGGCGCTCTCCAGGATCATCCCCCGGGTCGCATCACGGAAGTGGCGAGCGTAGAGCTGGGCGAGCCAGCCGCCGCCGGAGATACCCCACAGGCACCAGCGCTCGAGGCCGAGGTGGCGCCGGACGCGGTCGAGGTCGCGAGCCATCGACGCCATCGACCCCAGCTCGCCGGACGAGCCGCCGAGGCCCCGCGAGTTGACGCACACCACCGGCGTGCCCGCCAGGCGGCTCAGCAGGTGGGCGGACTCGGCGGTGTAAGCCTCCGCCGGGTGGGCGGCGCAGATCGTCGGCGCTCCGGCGGTAGCGACCTCAGGCGTGGATTGCTCCGAGGCGATGAACAGCTCCAGGCTCGCCGTAGCATCGCCATCCCCGGCGACGTCGACCCGGTCTTCGCGTACTGGCAGGTCTGCGGCGGCTGCGTCTTTGCCCGTTACGTCTTCGCCCGTTACGTCTTCATCCATTGCGTTGCCTCCCTTGACGTGTCTCCCATGACGGGGTCTCTCCGATGAGCTGGTTGGGATGGGAGTGTACGCAGGGCAGCCGCGCGGGTTTACGGATCGTGCTTGTAGATTTTGCCTTCCTTCATCACGAAGCGGACGTCTTGCAGGATCGCGATGTCGCTCAGCGGATCGCCGTGGACGGCGATGAGGTCGGCGAGCTTGCCGGCTTCGAGGGTGCCGACGGTATCGTCGATACCGAGCAGCTCGGCGGTCACCGAGGTGGCGGATTGGATGGCTTCCATCGCCGGCATGCCGCCCTCCACCATGTAGACGAACTCCTCGGCGTTGTCGCCGTGGGCGGAGACGCCGGTGTCGGTGCCGTAGGCGATCTTGATGCCGGCCTTGTAGGCCTTGGCGAAAGTCGCGGCGATCAACGGGCCGACGGCGGCAGCCTTGGGCCGCACGACATCGGGAAAGAAGCCGTCGATTTTGGCCTTGGCCTCCACCCACTTGCCGGCCATGATGGTCGGCACGTAGTAGGTGCCGTGCTCCTTCATGAGCTGGATCACCTCATCGTCCATGAAGGTGCCGTGCTCGATCGTGGTTACGCCGGCGCGGATCGCCCGCTTCATACCCTCGGCGCCGTGGGCGTGAGCGGCCACCATGAAGCCGTAGTCGTCGGCGGTGTCGACGATGGCCTCGAGCACGTCTTCTGAAAACTGCGGATTGTGGCTGTTCTTGGCCAGGCTGAGGACGCCGCCAGTGGCGGTGATCTTGATCAGGTCGGCGCCGTCTTTGTAGCGTTGGCGCACCGCCTTGCGGGCCTCGCCGACGCTGTTGATCACCCCCAGCTTGGCGCCGGGATCGCCCTGCAGATCGGCCCGCATGCCGTTCGAGGGATCGGCGTGACCGCCGGTGGAGGCCAGGCTCTTGGCGGCGGTGAAGATGCGCGGCCCGGCGACCCAGCCGCTGTTGATGGCGTTGCGCAGCGCGATCGACACGTTGTAGCTGTCGCCGACGTCGCGCACCGTGGTGAAGCCCGCCATCAGGGTGCGCTCGGCATAGACCACCGAGCGGATGGCGTAGTCGGGGGGATTGAGCCGCATGCGCTCCGCGTAGGAATTCTTGCTGCCCTCGAAGGTGAGATGGGTGTGCATGTCCATCAAGCCAGGCAGCACCGTCGCCTCGCTGAGGTCGATCAGCGTGTCGGCCTCACCGGGATCGAGGTGGCCGTCGATCACGTCGACAATGTTCTTGCCGTCGATCACCAGCGTCTGGTTCTCCAAAGCGGTCGCCGACTTGCCGTCGATCAGCGTGCCGACGTGGATCAGCGTGCTAGCTTCGAGATCCTCGGCAGGGAGAAGCAGGGAGAAACTGAGAGCAACGGCCAGCAGCAAGGCGAGGTGGGAAAATCTCACGGCGGTCCTCCTTCGGTTGGGGAAGGAGGATTTTACAACGGGTTGAGTCTGCGACTTCGTCGCTTCGACACGAGGGGGGCTGCTCGCACAAACTTCCGTCTCGAAGACTCTTGCAGCATCCATCGCCCCATCTCCTGGTAAGAGACAGGCATCCAGGAGTTGAGTCCGTCCGCCCAATCCCGTGAAGCCACCGGCGGCTCGTCCTTGCCCTTGGCGTTCACCGCTCCACGCACGAGTGTCCACGGTATTGAAGACAGTGCGCCCCGGCCGAGCGCATCGGCCTGATCCCACAGCTCCCGGGCGCCGCGCCCCATCCTGCCGGGAAACCGCGAGAAGATCCTTGTCGCCAGGCTCGGCGCAGCGCCGGGCGAGTGAGTGAGGAGCGAGCTCATGATCACAATGCGCTCGACACCTGCAGAGACCATGGCCGCCTCGAGGGACGGCATGTTCTTCGAAAGCAGTGCCGATTCATCCTGGCTCGTCGGCGTGACGCCCGTGGCGGTCAGCACCGCTTCGCTGCCGGCAAGTGCGCTCGCGAGAGCAGGTGTCTCCGCCAGCGACGTGACCACCTCGACCCTGGAGCCTTCGGGCAGATCAGTGATGCGTTCCGGACGCGATCGGACGATCGCGGTGAAGTCGATACCGTTCTCTCGGCAGCTCTGGAGTATGCCCTGGCCCAGACCTCCCGCGGCTCCCACGACAGCCACGTGACGCGGCAGAGCAGCTTCCTGCGCTTCCTGGGGGACCCTACCGGTGCTTGGAGTCGGGTAGCTCGAGTCGATGTGCTGCATTGTCATGTCCTCTCGGGGTTCGCGACTAGGCGGCGACGGAGCCGAGCCGCCGGACCTGTTCCTGCCACTTCGCGACCCTGCCGGGCTTCGGATGGCTGGCCATCCTGAGATGCGTAAAGCGAGTCGGCGTGATCCCGACGAAGCGGAAGAGCTGTTTTCGGATCACATGGAAAATCGCGTTGCGATACAACCACCTCATGGCCCAGGACGGGGTGTCCGACGTGACGATGACGCGGGCGCTCTTGCCGGTGAGCAGCGGCTTGGGTGCGCCCCATTCGATGACTAGCGGGTCGAAGGCGCGTCCCGGGACGAAGGCGCGGTCAAACAGGCCCTTCAGCTTTGCCGGCATGCCGCCCCACCACATCGGAGTGGTCATCATGATGTGGTCCGCCCACTCAATGTCCCTGAGGAAGCCTTCGAGCGCAGGTTCGAGCGGCTTTCTGTTGCGATAGCCGTCGTTCTCGTGGTCGGGATCGAAGTCGAGATCGTGGAGATGAACCCGACGAACCCGATGATCGGAATTGATGGCGCCTTCTTCATAAGCCTCCGCGAGCACCCGGGACAACGACTCCTTCCCGGGATGCCCATTGATGATCAAGATTCGTTTGGCCTCCATGTGTGTTTCCCCTTCAAGTTCACTAGGTTGTTGGATCGCAACTCGGGTCCTGCGGTTCTGCCTCGATCGGCAGCACCTGCCGTGAGGTCTTGGTGTGGAAGGACGACGGGCCGCTCAGGTGCGGAGATACCCGCTGCCAGATGGTGTGATCGACCGTCCCGTAGGCGCGCAGCGCCTCGGCCAGGTGAAGACCCTGTGACGTGACCTCGCCGGAGCCCTCTTCGCGGATCAGATGAAAGCTGAGGTCGTGGTTCGCCGGGCAGCGCACGTAGGCGGCGACCTCGACTTCAGGCGAGTCCGCGGTCAACTGCTGCACTAGAACGGGAATCTGGCGCTCCAGGTCTCCCAGCTCCGGGGTTCGTACGGTGATGGCTTCGAGCCACATGGCGTTACTCCTCGTGAATGGCGTCCGTGCGCTACTCCTCTTGAGCACGTACCGTGCCACCCTGCAAAGTCCCGGTAATTCAGTGTTTTGGCGCCTCTGAGATCGGTTGGACTGCGAATAGTCGCAATCTTCAATCGCGAATAGTCGCAACTTGCCCTAGAATCGCGACATATGGCAATTCGAGATCGCTTTACCTTCTTTCATCGAGCTACGGCAGCAATCTGCCAGCATTTACTGCCCGAAGACGGGCTCAGGGCCTGCGCTGAGCTGCTGCGAGAGCACATGCCGGTCGGCAAGATGTATCTCGAGGTGTATGAGCACGACCTCGGCGCCATCCGATCGATCGCGATGGCGACACCTGACGAAGGCGTGGCGACGGACATGCTGGTCCCCATGTCGCAGAACGAGCGCGACGTCATCACCGGATTTCGTGATCAGGGTCCGCGCGACAATGTCTTCATCGTCAACGAGCCGAAGGCCGACGCCGTCTCCCAGACGATGCTGGGAGCGCTGGGTGAGCCGCTCGAGACCTCGGTGCTCGGCACGTATCCATCGATTGAAGACGAGGTGGTCGGCAGCGTGGTCGCCACGGCTCCGGGCGAGCATCAGTACACCGAGCATCACGCGGAGCTCTTCGGCCTCCTGAGGAGCCCTTTTGCCATCGCCATCAAGAACGCGGTGCGCTATCGTGAGCTCGTCCGCCTGCAAGAGCTGCTGGCGGATGACAATCGATACCTGCAGCGCGAGCTGTTGAGAGGCAGCGGCGAGCAGATCGTCGGCGCCGACTTCGGCCTCGCGGACGTCATGCGCGCTGTGCGTCAGGTGGCCGTCCACGATAGCCCCGTTCTGTTACTCGGGGAGACCGGCGTCGGCAAAGACGTCATCGCCAACCACATTCACCAGATCTCCTCGCGGCACCAGGGCCCCCTGATCAAGGTGAATTGCGGCGCGATCCCCGATGCCTTGATGGACAGCGAGCTCTTCGGTCACGAGAAGGGAGCGTTCACGGGTGCGCTGCGTCGCAAGCGCGGTCGCTTCGAACGCGCTCACAAGGGCACGATCTTCCTCGACGAGGTGGCAGAGCTTCAGCCACCGGCGCAGACGCGCCTGCTGCGTGTGCTGCAGAACCAGGAGATCGAACGGGTCGGCGGTGATGACACGATCGAGGTCGACATTCGAGTGATCGCTGCGACGCATCGTGACCTTCAAAGCATGGTCCGCGAGGGCGACTTTCGAGAGGACTTGTGGTTTCGCCTCAACGTCATTCCCGTCACGATTCCTCCGCTGCGCGCCCGCACCTACGACATTCCCGCCCTGGCCGAGCACCTCATCCTGGAGAAGGCCAAACGCCTGAACCTCTCGCAGCTACCCACCCTGAAGCCAGGCGCTATCGACCAGCTCATGGCCTACCGCTGGCCCGGCAATGTGCGTGAGCTCGACAACGTCATCGAGCGAGCGATCATCGTCAGCGACG
>JBCCEE010000256.1:0-11982 GCA_039030415.1 Acidobacteriota bacterium | reverse complement strand
AGTGGCCACTTCGGTGAAAGTCAGCCGGAAGAGGAGCTGCACGGTCCGGGATGTTTGGTGGGCCGCAACGCGTCGGACCATGAGTACGCTGATCAGCTCGGGCGGAAGTTCTCCGGTCATTGGGTCGTACCGCCGGGCAGAGAGGTCAACCACACCCTGGTGACCCACCTGATGAACGTTCCCTACGACACCACCATCCACTACATTGCTGTGCACCTTCACCCCTTTGCCGAGTCTCTCGAGCTCAAGGATCTCACCACCGGGGAGAGCCTGTTCCGAAGTGAGGCTGAGAACTTCGAGGATCGAATTGGCCTGTCGCATGTCGATGCCTTGTCGAGTGTGGAGGGAATCCCGGTGTTCGCTGACCACGAGTATGAGATGGTCAGCGTCTACAACAACACCACCAGCGAAGATCAGGATTCGATGGCGGTGATGTATATGTATCTGCGAGACAAGGAATTCGACACTCGTCGCGCGCGGCGCTTGGTGCGGTCGACAGCCGCCAAGGCAGGTGCCCGCTGAGCGAGGAATCCCGACGGGTCTTCGGCGTTGACGAGGGCGAGGTGGAGCCGGTCTTCGCGCCAGGCGACCTGATCGACGACCGCTATCGGGTGGTGCGCCGCGTCGGAGTGGGCGGCATGGCCGAAGTCTATGAGGCGGTCGGTTCAGAGGATGGCGAACGATCCGCGATCAAGACCGTAAGGCCTGACCTACTGGGCAACTCCAAGATCATCACGCGATTCAAGCGCGAGTACGAGCTTTCGCAGCGCATCTCCCATCCCGGGGTGCTGAGTATCTCTGAGGTTGTCGAAACCCAGCGACCGGGGGCGAGTGAAGGTTCGAAGCTAGTGCCCTGTATGGTGATGGAGCTCCTGGAAGGGGAGACTCTGGCAGACCGTCTGATCGATGGGCGACTGGTCGAACCGGATGAAGCGGTACCGTTGGCATGTCAAATGGCTGCAGCCTTGACCGCCGCCCACCGGGCTGGAGTCGTGCATCGCGATCTCAAGCCAGACAACATTTTCCTGGTCGAGAACGCTTCCGGCATACGGGTAGTGTTGACCGACTTCGGAGTCGCTCGCCGCGACACGGCGCCGAAAGACGACTCTCTGACAGCCTCGAATGTGATCTTGGGGACGCCCGATTACATGGCCCCGGAGCAGCTCGAGCTCGAGTATGCGACTTCAGCCAGCGACATCTACGCGATGGGTCTGGTGCTCTTCGAGATGATTTTGGGAGAGCGCCCGTTTGTCGCCGACTCGATGATCAAGATGGTTTTCAAGCGCGTTCAGGAAGACCCGCCCTCGCCGCGCTCCATCCGTCCCGATCTCGATCCCAAGTGGGAAAAAGTCATCCTGCGATGCCTGGCCCGGAAACCAGAAGATCGCTTCAAGGAAGCTCAGGATTTGATCCTGGTGCTGGATGGCGAGCGATCTGAATGGCTACTGCCCAGCGGGATCGGTCGCCTCAAGAAGTGGTGGCCGTTTGTGTTGGCCGCAGGCCTGCTAGCGGCGGCGGTGGCCGCTAGCATCCTGTGGTGAGCGATTCGCTGCTCAGGCTTCCTGCGGAAAGGGAATCTCGGAGTTCTCGATGCAGCTCCAGAACTCACTGCTGCCGCGAGGATGGACACCCGCGCAGTCGTTGTAGCCCTTGAGCTGCTCGCCCTCGAGGTTGTCTTTCCAGCCGTTGAAGACTTTGTCAGGCAGCAGGCGCGGCAGGATTTCGCAGCCGAAGAAGCCTTCTTCCCCGCCGTAGGGGAAGAAGATGACCTTCTGAAAACCCACGTTGAGATTGCCGCCGCAGTGAGTCTCATACCGCTTGCCGGGGCGAGACCAGCGTCCTTTTGCCATCAGGACGCCCGGGGGGACGGCTTCTTGCAGTTTGGGTTTCTTGTTCTTGGCGAGCTTCTTGAGCTGCTCGCCATCGACTTCGAGGGTCACGAATAGATTCTGGGGATTGTGCTTGATCAGCGCGGTCTTGAGGTCGCCAGAAGCCCGATAGCTGAGCTCCATCGTGGCGAGGACCGAAGTGTCTCGCAGGCTGGTGTCTCTGAGACGGTTGGCGCGATCGAGATCCGAAGTCGCTGGTCCCAAGGGGCCAAGTGCACCGGGGCTACCTGGACGACCAGGTTGCGCCCACGCTGCCGACGGCACTACCAGGAGCAGCAGCAGCAAGAAACTCGTCGTTCGTGTCATGTTTTGTTCCCCTCCTTGTTGCGAGTTTTCTGTCGCCGGTCGAGTACCGTCGGGCGGCGGTCCCAGGCTGGTGGCTCAACGGGTAATCGGGTAATGAGAAAAGGCTAACAGCCGTTCTCGAAGTCGGTCAAATCGCCCGTAGACGCAATCCCGCCTGTTCGTCCCTGAACGGCTGCGACTAGGCCCAAAGGGGCCGAAGGCGCCATTGGGAGGCCGCTAGAGCGGAGCCTCAGTCGTCATCTTTGGGAAGAATCGCAGCTTCTAGCTCGTCCAGGGACTCCGACAGAAAGCCGGTAAAGACGTCGATGTCCGGCATGATCTCGCGGCTCGAGGTCGCGCCGATCGCCAGCCTGCCGGCATAGCTGAAGATGGGCAGGATCAATCCCATGCCGTCAAAGATGGGTGCCGCCCCAACGTGCGCGATCAAACGTGCTCCGGCGACATAGAGCGGTATCTGTGGTCCGGGTACGTTGGTGATCACCAGGTTGAAGATCGGGCGATGCTTCTCGGCCAGGTCCATGCGGGTATAGAGGCGCGCCCCGACGCCCGCCAAACCAAAGGGGATGAACTTGCTGTAGTCGGAGAGCGTGCGTGCGCCGATGGCCTGATGGTGGACTTTGGAGCCAGTGGCTCCTTCGTGAATGATCCGCAGTCGCTCGGCGGCATCGTCGACGTCGGTGGCGAGTGAGACCAGCATGGCCGAAACCTGATTGCCCATGGTGCCGCGCTCGTCTTCGGATCGCACCGAGACCGGCACCATTGCCACCAGCGGTTTCTCGGGAAGATCGCCGCTCTTGTCCAGGTAACGCCTCAGGGCGCCGGCGCAAACCGCTAGGACGACATCGTTTACCGTTGCATCGACAGCGTGCCGGATCGCTTTGATACGGTCGAGCGAAAGCACCGCGGCGCTCCAGGATCGGTTCTTGCTGACCGGCACATTGAGCCGCGTGCGCGGAGCGGTGAAGGGGAACGGTGGCGGTTTGATCCGCTTGAGTCCCCAGACGGCGCCGCTCTTGACGACGCCTTTGACCGTCTCGCCCAGGGTTCCGGTCAGCGCTTTGGGCGTTCTGAGCAGGCCCCTGCCGCTGCGCCTGAGGAGATCGGTCTTCGATAGCTGCTCGCCGGCCTCGGGCGGCGCTGCTGGGGCGATCTCGCGCGGTTCGGGCGACGGATCGTAGAGCGCACTCATGATCTCGGAACCGGAAACGCCGTCGATCGCGGCGTGATGGATCTTGCTGATCAAGGCAATCGAGCCCGGCGGGATGCCTTCGATCGTGTTCAGCCCCTCCACCAGCAACAGCTCCCAAAGCGGCTTGTCGCGATCCATGATCTGCCCGAATTCCCAGGCCATCAAGGCAGAGAGCTCCTTCAAGCCCCCCGGCTCGGGTAGCTGAGTGCGCGTGATGTGGCGATTGATATCGAAGTTCTCGTCTTCGATCCAATAGGGCCGGCCGAGCTTCAAGGGCACCTGAACCAAGCGCTGGGTGAACGTGCGGCTGGTGCGGATTCTGGACTGCAGCAGATCCCGTAGCTCATCGAGGCCTAGACGACCGTTGGGGGTCTCCGGGTCGATGATCGAAACACCGCCAATATGCATCGGCGCATTGTCGGTCTCGAGATAGAGAAACGAGGCGTCGAGACCGGTTAGCTGTTGCATGGTGAGCTCCTCACAACGTGATAGCCGTACCGCAGGAATCCGCGGTGACGAGCAGGTGATACCCGTGAACCGTCATGCTAGCAAGCTCCGCCCGACACGCGAAGCCGAATGGCGTCAGGTCTCCTCAGCAACCAGCTGCGCGCTGGCCATTTGGCGTTGGCTCAGGCTTCAGACGGCTGAGCGCCGTCGAGCGCAAGGTCTGACCCTACAAACTCCGTAACGTCGCTTGCGCCGTGGCCGTTCGACGAGGGCTCCGTGGCCCCAGCTGCGTCCTTTGGGTTTGGATAGAAGAGTTTTTTCCAACCCGAGCGCTCGAACCTACGCCACTCGCCTTCCGGCTGTGCCAGGCGATCGAGAATCACGTGCAGAGCCAGTGGGTTGGCTCCGAGGCCGATGTGGCTTCCCGGGACCTGAATATTCTCGACCCTAGGGCCATCTTGGTCGAGGCTGCTGCGCCAGGCTACGATGCCGTCGGTGAGGCTGTATACCGAAGTGGTCGGTACCGGCGGGGTGTCGCGGACCTGGCTGAAGGTCAGGGGATCGATATCATCGATGCGCCGGCCGCTCATCCATTCGAACAGCTTCCAGCTGCGATTGGCTTTGGTGTGAGCGTTGAACGGAGTTCCGAGGGTGATCACGCAGCGAACGTCTTCGGGGCTGCGGTTGGCGAGCAGTCGAGCGTAGATGCCGCCCAGGCTCCACCCTATGAGGCTGACCGGCCTCTGGTAGCGTTCTCTGAGCTCCAGCAGGCGATCCATGAGCCGCTCTTCGAGTCCGTTGCGCGGACCGTAGTTGCGTCCTAGCTTCCAAGCATGGGGAGCGTAGCCAGCGTCTTCCAGGAAGCTTCTCAATGGGCGGGTGGAGAGGTCGGTGGCCAGGAATCCTGGGAGCACGAGCACCGGATGGCCATCACCTCGTGGGCCGCGCTTCAACGCCGGCATGACCGCATAGGTGGTCAGCAGCTCACCTAGCGCCCGCCCCTCGAGGAGCAAGTATCCAAGCGAAGGGGGCTTGACCTCTTGGGAAACCGCGTCGGGATTGTCCGATACGGCCGAGCGACTCTGGTCGGCCTCGACTCCGGGAGAATCCTCGGAGGCGTTGGCATCTTCGAGTGAAAAGGGCTCAGATTGTGATGTCTTCATGACAAGTTGAAAGCGTAGCTTAACCCAGCGGTAAAGAAACGCGCAAGGACGAGCCGCCGGATTCCTGCGCGCTCTGGGCTCGTGGCGCTCTTGAGCCACCGAGACAGCGTTCGATACACTCCTGATCCTGCGCTCCCGCTCGACTCGCCGCTCGTATGAGAAAGGGTTTCAGCCCGTGGCCGAAGATTCGTTCCCGCCAGAGATTCCCCCCCTGCCTTCAGCTTCTGAGGGAGCGCCGAACGAAGGCTCAGCGCCCAGTGGCCCGCAGCTGCCCTGGGAAGAGCGGGGAAATCTCGGGTTGGCCGACGCTTTGATCGAGACCGTCAAGCTCATCGCCATGGCTCCGGGCGACGCGTTTTCACGCTTGCGGGCCAATGGCAGGGTGATTGCGGCTTTGCTGTTCGGGCTGCTCTTCAGCTGGCTCGGAAATTTCTTCGGCCAGATGTGGAACTTGGTGTTCGGTCAGGCGATGCGGTCGGTGCTCGAAGGCCTAGAGGGGGTCGGCGATATGGGCGGACTCGCCAACCTCACGGTGACCGACGTTCCCAGTGTGATCATCTCCATGATCATTTGGCCGCTGTTCTTCGCCATCGGCATCTTGATTGGATCCGGTATCTTCCATCTCTGTTTGCTGCTCGTTGGCGCCACACAGAATTCACCCAATGGTTTCGAGGGCACGCTCAAAGTGATGTGCTACGCGCAGGTGTCGAACCTGCTGTCGATTGTCCCGATCATTGGTGGCTTGTTCGCAGTGCTGGCTTCTCTGGTGCTGACGACCATCGGCTTCTCCAAGGTTCATCGGACCAGCCTGGGGAATGCGGCGGTCGCGGTGCTGATCCCGGTCGCCCTGTGCTGCATTTGCTGCGGCATCGTGCTCGTGCTGGTCGTCGGAGGCAGCATGGCTGCGTTGACGGCCGGTGGCTGAGCCGGCAGGCCGCCAGCTAGCCCTGCTGTGGGGGGCGGTGGCGACGGCATTGATCGCCCTGTCGCCCTGGGCTCAGACTTTCGCTAGCGGCTTGTGGAGCTGTCCGTTCAAGGAATTTACTGGTTTGGCTTGCCCGGGCTGCGGCACGACGCGGGCGGCCTTGGCTCTAGCGCAGCTCGATCCTTGGCACGCCTTGACGCATTATCCGTTGCCGTCGCTCGCTTGGGCAGGCTTTATTGCGGGTGGGCTGGTGGTAGGCTGGCGCGCCCTGCGGCGGCTGCCGCTGCCGGGTTTGCCTCGTTATCTGCCGCTGTGGGCGCGGTTCACGATCGTTGGAGCAGTGCTCGCCAACTGGGCCTACTCGATCGCGACCGGCGTTTGAGCCATAGATGGCCCCGCCGCCTCACTCCTGGTAGCTGTCGATCGGCGCGCAGGTGCAGATCAGATTGCGATCGCCCCAAGCGTTGTCGATGCGCCCGACGCTTGGCCAGAACTTCGACTCTTCCGTCCAAGGTGCTGGGAAAGCCGCCTGCTCGCGCGTGTAGGAGTGGGGCCATTCGGAAGCGGTCACCATGGCGGCGGTGTGTGGAGCGTTGTGGAGCGGATTGTCCTCGCGATCCGATCGCCCTGCTTCGATGTCTCGGATCTCGTTGCGGATCGCGATCATGGCTTCACAGAAGCGGTCGATCTCGGCCCGAGATTCGCTCTCAGTGGGCTCGATCATCAGCGTACCGGCAACCGGGAAGGACATGGTTGGGGCGTGGTAACCATAGTCCATGAGACGTTTGGCGATGTCTTCAGCGCTGACACCGGCGGTTTTCTCGAATGGCCGAATGTCGACGATCAGCTCGTGGGCGACGCGGCCTCGCGCCCCCCGGTAGAGCACGGGATAGTGTTCTTCGAGGCGGCTTGCGATGTAGTTGGCGCTCAGGATCGCCACTTGAGACGCTCGCGCCAGGCCGAGTGGGCCCATCAAGGCGATGTAGGTCCAGGAGATCGGCAGAATGCTGGCGCTGCCCCAGGGTGCCGCCGCAACGGCTCCCAGGGAGTGCTCGCCACCGACCTCGACCACCGGATGATTGGGCAGGAAGGGCGCCAGGTGAGCCTTGACGCCGCATGGCCCAACGCCGGGGCCACCGCCGCCGTGCGGAATGCAGAAGGTCTTGTGGAGGTTGAGGTGGCAGACGTCCGCGCCGTAGTCCGCGGGGCGGCATAGCCCGACCTGAGCGTTGAGATTGGCTCCATCGAGATAGACCTGGCCGCCGTGCTCGTGGACGGTGTCGCAGATCTCGCGGATCGCTTCTTCGAAGACGCCATGGGTCGAAGGATAAGTGACCATCAAAGCAGCCAGCCGGTCGCTGTGGGCCTCAGCCTTGGCGCGCAGATCTTCGAGATCGATGTTGCCGAGCTCGTCGCAGGCCACCACGACGACCTTCATGCCGGCCATCACCGATGACGCCGGATTGGTGCCGTGGGCCGAGATCGGTACCAGGCAGATATCACGATGACTCGCGCCCCGCTGGCGGTGATACTCACGGATCACCATCAGGCCGGTGTACTCGCCCTGCGCGCCGGCGTTGGGCTGCAGCGACATAGCGTCGAAACCGGTGATGGCGCACAGCCACTTCTCGAGTGAGTCGAAGAGTTGACGATAGCCTTCGGTCTGGCTCGCCGGTACAAAGGGGTGCACGTTGCTGATCTCGGGCCAGCCGATCGGAATCATCTCGCTGGTGGCGTTGAGCTTCATGGTGCACGAGCCGAGTGAGATCATCGACGTCGTCAGCGACAGATCGCGACGCTCCAAGCGGTTGAGGTAGCGCAGCATCTCGTGCTCGGTGCGATACGCGTGGAACACGGGATGGGTCAGGTATTCCGAGCTGCGCAGATGCTCGTCGGGAATCTGCGACGCGACAGCCAGCTCAGTGATGGCTGGAGCTTTAGCGTCGTCGCCAAGAGCAGCCGCGAACAGTTCCAGCAGCTGTTCGAGCTCGGCTACCGTCGTCGCCTCGTCGAGCGAGAGGCCGATCGCGTGGTCTCCCAAACGGCGCAGGTTGATGCGGCGCGCCTCGGCGACACGCAAGACATCTTCGGCGTTCCGTTCTCCAAGCTCGACCCTGAGGGTGTCGAAGAAGGGTCCGTCGTCGACAGTCCAGCCGAGTCGCCGCAAGCCGGCAGCCAGGGTCGCGGTCATGGCGTGGACCCGGCGCGCGATGCGGCGCAAGCCGTCGGGCCCGTGGTAGACGGCATACATTCCAGCCATGATGGCGAGCAGAACCTGCGCGGTGCAGATGTTCGACGTCGCCTTTTCTCGCCGAATGTGCTGCTCGCGAGTCTGCATTGCCATGCGATAGGCGGTATTGCCGCGAGTGTCGCGCGAGATGCCGATGATGCGGCCTGGGATCTGCCGCTTGTGCTTTTCGATCGTGGCCAGGAACGCAGCGTGCGGGCCACCAAAGCCGAGCGGCACACCGAAGCGCTGCGACGAGCCCACTGCGATGTCGGCGCCGAGCTCGCCGGGCGAGCGCAGCAGGGTGAGAGCGAGCAGATCCGCCGCCATCACGACCGTGGCCTTGGCGGCGTGTGCCTGTTCGATGAAGCTCGAGTAGTCGTGGATCTCACCGTCGCTGGTCGGATATTGGATCAGCGCGCCGCATAGATCCTTCGCCGAGAAGTCGACTTCACGGTAGCTTCCGATCCGCAGCTCGATCCCCAGACCTGAAGCCCGAGTGGCCAGCACCGCCAGGGTTTGCGGGTGGCAGTGGCTGGCGGCAAAGAATGCTGGCTTCTTGCCGCGGGCAATGCTGTAGGCCATGCCCATCGCCTCGGCGGCGGCGGTAGCTTCGTCGAGCAATGAGGCGTTGGCCACCGGCAGACCGGTGAGATCCGACACCATGGTCTGGTAGTTGATCAGCGCTTCGAGTCGGCCCTGGGAGATCTCGGCCTGGTAGGGGGTGTATTGGGTATACCAGCCGGGATTCTCGAGGATGTTGCGCTGGATTACCGCGGGCACCAAGCAGTCGTGGTAGCCCATGCCGAGGAACGACCGAAATACCTGATTGCGGCTGACCATGGATTTCAACCAGGCGTGGCCCTCTACTTCACCGATTTGCCGGTTCGGATCGTCGATGCCCTCGATCTCGAGCGTCTCGCGAAAGCGGATCGACTCAGGGACGGTCTCGTCGATCAGCTGCTCCATCGAGCTGACGCCGAGATGCTCGAGCATCGCGTCGATCTCTTCCTCGGACGGCCCGATATGCCGATGAACGAAGGTGTCCGTAGGCTCGAAGAGCTGGCTAGCGGACTCGGAAGTGGGGGTAGCGGTTTGGGGTAAGGTCGTTGCGCTCATCGTCGAGAATCCGAAGGGCTGTTTTTCTTTGGGTGCGACGGGAACCGGCCGGCTTTTCCGCCATCGGTCGCAGGATAATACTTCAGATCATTCGACTGCTGGCAGCCTTCCGATGCCACGAGTGGGTCGTTTAGCCGAAGCGTTGACGCACTTCGACTTGACGCCGCGCGGAAAGCCCAGCTTCGTCCATCACTACGATTTCGTGTCGCCCTGGCTCGGGGCGCCACCAGACGCGCTCGCTGGCTTCGACGGTGGCGAGCAGCTCACCGTCGATGAACCATGACAAACGCGCACCGGGACTCCCGCTTTCGGCCTGGAGAGGAACTTCCTGGTCCGAGGCCGCAATGCCGGGTAGCAGAACCAGGATCTGGCCCGCCGGTGGCGACAGAATCGCCGGCGCTCGTCGTCGTCCAGCGACGCGGCAACCCTCGGCGAGGGCGGGCGGGTTGGGGAGCCAGCGGTGCCCCGTCGACAGCCAGCGCCGGATGCTGGCCGGCCACACCACGTAGTTGCGCGTTTCGTAGGGCCGGCCGGCCCGGCACGAAGGGTTGAGCGCCAGGCCGGTGGCGAGCTCTACGTCGATCGCCACATGGTAGGGGCAGCGCGTTGTCGGCACCCGTTGACGCAGCGCCCAGGCCTGCCGCCTCTGCTCGCAAGCGGCGGTGGGAAGATAGCCCGAGTAGCCGCAGACCTCGACCCGCTTGAGATCATGCGAAGGGCGATCGGAGATGGCTGGCCGTGACCGATCGGCGACGCCTTCGAGCACGTCGAAGAGCAGGGGCCCAGCGGCTTCGGCGCCGACCAGGTCGACGCTTGGTCGATTGTCGAAGTTGCCGAGCCATACCACGGCGGTATGTGCGGGGCCCGAGCCTGCCGCCCAGGCGTCACGGTGGCCGTAGCTGGTGCCGGTCTTCCAGTGGATCGAGGGGGGAGCGCCGGAGAGCCGGCGCCGCGACGGGAAGTCCGGCCGATCGCGCCGGGTCAGCGCTCGCCGGGTGAGGAAGGCGCTGCCGGGAGAGTAGATCTCGGTGGCTGCCGCTGCCGAGTCGGCGCTCAGCCAGTGCAAAGGGCGCGTACTGCCACCGTTGGCCAGACCGGCATAGAGGCCGGCGACCTCGAGCGGCGTCACCTCGACCGAGCCGATCGCTGCCGACAGGCCGTAGTAGCCGGGCTCAGGCTTCAGGCCGGCAGCTCCCGCGGCGTGCAGACTGCCGATGAAGCGCTCCACCCCCAGCCTACCGAGCAGGCGCACGAAGGGAATGTTGAGCGAAAAGGACAGCGCATCTTCGAGTGGCACCAGGCCGGTGAACGTGCCGTCATAGTTGCTCGGCGCATAGTCGGTGTAGGCCGTCGGGACGTCCGGTACCAGGTGCCCGGGCAGTGCCAGACCACGATCCAGGGCGAGTGCGTAGATGAAGGGCTTGAGCGCCGAACCTGGCGAGCGCGGGGTGTCGAAGCCGACGATCTGTCCACCGTGCTCGCCGTCCCAGAAATCGAAGTTGCCGACCAGCGCTCGCACTTCGGACGAACGGTGGTCGACGACCACCACGGCGCCGTTGTGGATCCCGCGGTCCGCCATCTCGGCGTGGGCGGCTCGCATCGCCCGTTCGGTCTGCAGCTGCAGACCGCGATCGAGGGTCGTCGCGATTCGCGTCGCCGCGGGCGCTTTTGCCGCTAGCCAGAAGGCGGCGTGAGGAGCGTTGCGCGGCAGCGGGCGCATCCCTTGGGGGACCGCTGCCGGCGCTCGCAGCTCGGTGGCCTCCTCGTCCAGGCCGCGCTGCCTCAGCCAATCGACGATCTCATCGCGGGCCTGACTCAGCCGCCCGCTGTTGGTTGGCGACGGATAGCGACGGCTGGGGCGCTGCGGCACCGCCAGCAGCGTGGCGATCTCTTCCAAGGTCAGCTCCTGCGGCCCGTGGCCAAAGTAAGCGTGGCTGGCCGTCACCACGCCCTCGACGTTGCGGCCGAAGGGGATAAAGCTGAGGTAGGCCGCCAGGATCTCCCGCTTCGAGAGTCTTGCTTCCAGCTGCACGGCGCGCAGTGCCTCGATCGCCTTGGAGCGCAGGCTGCGCGGCCGCGGCTCGAGCACCCGAACCAGCTGCATGGTCAAGGTCGACGCGCCAGACACCACGCGACGGTGACGTAGATTGAGCGCCGTGGCTCGAGCCAGAGCGAGCGGGTCGACCCCCGGATGGTGCTCGAAGCGCTTGTCCTCGAAACGCAGCAGGGCAGCGACGTAGTCCGGGTCGATAGCGCCATCGCTGGCCAGATCCTCGGGCGTCACCGCCATGCGGTATTTGTCGTCGGGAGACAGGAAGACATGGGCCGGCGAGCCGTCGTCGAAGGCGACGACGGTAGAGGGCGGCTCGGCGAGCCGGGCCGGCAGCGGTACGGCGCGTGCCGCGAGCCACAGCATCGCGTAACTGCTGACCAGCAGCCCGCCGCAGACGGCCAGCCGACGCCGGACCGGTGCGCCCAGCCGGGTCGGTGTGCCCAGCTGGGCCACTACTTGGCTCCAGGCACCGCCGGTTCGGTCGAGCTCCAGGGACCGGTGATCTCGACCCGCTGCATCCCCTCACGAGCCCAGATGCGCGGGTCGTACATGGCCTCCGCCTCGACTGGGGGTACGGTAAAGCGACCGGCGGTGACCGCGCGAGCGGCGTACACCACCCGGCGGGTCTCGCCGCGCTCGAGGTGGCCGAAGAGCTCGATGCGGT
>JBCCEE010000255.1:0-11991 GCA_039030415.1 Acidobacteriota bacterium | reverse complement strand
GCTGGCCGATGACATAGAGGCGCTCGGCAGCGCTGGGTGAGCTCGCGATCAAACCGGCGAGCATAGCGACCAGCGTGAGGACGAGACGGCGTAGCGCGAAGCGGGCGGTGGCATTGGGCGACATGAGGTTTCTCCTTCGTTGTTGATGCTGCGTGCCCGCACCTCTCCCTTGCGTCTCGATCGAGACGGAGGAGCGGGGAGTCACAGCGACTCGACGGGTCCCGGCGCGATGGGCCAGGGCATGCCGCGGAGGCGCGGCTGGGGCCGTCGGGGGTAGCGAGCGTTACGCGAAGGAGTTAGAGCAAAGAGGATGCCAGGGGATCGAAACGCTTCAGCCGGTTTTGCTTCAGCCGATTTCTTGGGGGGCTCGGCCGCCTCAGAAAGGAGACTCGCGGTGGATTGGCCCCAAGTCGAGGTGGCTGACGCGTCGGTAGGTGTCATTGACACGTCAGCCAGCCAGGCCGTGACCCCTTGGGGTCACGGCCGCTAGAACGCTACGGACAGGTCTGCCGCTACGGACAGGTCTGCCGCTACGGACAGGTCTGCCGCTACGGACAGGTGGCGAAGGCCGTGGTGTCGGTGATCGCCGGCGACGGGTCGCCGCCCGGGAACGACGAAGTGTACGTTTCGCCGCTCTCGGTGTCTTCGATGGTCAGCTCCCAGCTGACGTCGGTGGCGGCGGAGACGAACACCCAGTAGTGGCCGTTGATCGCGCAGCCATCGAGCACCTTCACCAGCATCTCCCAGTTGTCCGGGTCGAAGAAGGCGAAGTTACCGGAGTTGTCCGAGGCGCCGCCGACGGTGAAGCCGGTGCCGGAGGACGTCGAGTCGACGGTCCACTGGACCGTGGTGTCGAACCGTCGGTCCTGGAAGCAGTAGCGGTTGGGGCCGGGCAAGCACAGCCCCGTGAACTGCTGCTCGTCGCGCCGATTCGCGGCGATGGCGGCAGGGGTGAACAGCATCGGGTGGTAGTTGTTGGTCAGCCAGCGACCGAGCTGACTGGCGTAATCCGGGCTGACCACGACGCCGCTCTGTCCCCCCGGAATCACCTGCACGGCGTCGATGCCGGCCGGATCCATGACGCCGACGAAACGGCGGGCGGGGCCGGCGCCGAACATGAACTCGTTGAGGCCATCGGAGCGCGCGCTGTGGGTCGAGGCGTCCACCGCCTCGTAGCCACCGGCACGCGCGACGCCCGGCAGACCCTCGCCGAGATCCTGGAAACCGCCGGCGTTGGGAATGTCGAACGGACCGCCGAGCGGATGGTTGAAGACGATGCGGTGCAGGTAGCCCCAGCGGTAGTCGTCCTGGTTGGTCGAGTTGCGGAACGCCGGGGCGAACTCGTCGGTGGCCAGCAGGTCGAGGGCGGCGCGCAGGCTCTGCAGCAGGATCAGGTCACGGTCCTGCTCGGCGGTGAGGCCAAGGCCGTTGTGGAAGAACGGGAGTCCCGAAGCGCCGACGCCATTGCTGGTGTCGAACGTGTCCAGCAGGTGCGCCAAGCCGCGGTAGGCCGAGCGACTGTCGGGCAGGAAGCTGCCGAGTCCGACCTGCGTCAGGGTGCCGTCGATCACCCGCTGCACCACCTGGCCGCGGAACACGCTCCAGATGGTGGTGGCGATGCTGTTGGCGACCTCCTCAGCCGAGGGCTCCTGCAGGTTGTCGGGGTCGTCGCCGGGATCGTAGCCGGCGGCGAGGCCGGTCGGCGAGCTGAAGTCCCACGTCATGAAGCGGGTGATCGCCTCGGCCACGCCGGGGTCGGCGGCCAGCGCCGCCAGCTCTGCCGGCGCGCCATCGGCCTGCGCGTTGGCGAAGGCGGTGATCACGTGCGGCGACACGAGCTCGGCGTCGAGCAGCTGATTGTTGCCCTGGATGCGCTCGAGGTCGGCCCGCGTGGCGTTGCCGCCATCCGCCAGCAGGGCTTCGATCTCGCGGTCGATGCGGCCCATCCGCAGGCTGACGTAGCCCGGGCTGAGGTAGAACACGCCGCCGCCCGGCCGCACTTCGTTCAGCACGTTGTTGTCGAGCGTGTTGCCGACCGGATCATTGTTGGCGTTGATGATGTAGCCGCGGGCGGGATTGACCAGCTGCGGCATCTCGGCGAACGGCAGGATCTCGAAGCCCAGGCTCTGCTGCGGCTGCGGGTTCTGGATCGCCATCCACTCGTGGTTGAGGGTGTTGGTGCCGTCGCGGATCAGGAAGGGCGGAATGCCGCCGTCCGGAAAGCCGAGGGTCTGGAGGTCTTCGCGAATCGGCAGCTCGGCGCTGGTGTAGTAGGCGATGTTGCCTTCCAAATCAGCGTAGGCCCAGTTCTGGGAGCCGACGTCGAAGTACTGCAGCGCGCTGCGGAACTGGTCGAGATTCTCGGCCCGCAGCCAGCTCAAGAAGGCCTCGAACTCGAGCGTGCCGTGCCAGCCCGTGTACTGCACGGAGAAGCCGATCGGCGGATCTTGGCTGGCGTCGATCGAGATGATCGGGCCGTTGTTGCGGCGCGGCACGACCACGGTCAGACCACCGTTCTGCGGGCCGATGCCGGAGTCCACCACGTTGTCGAGCTGCTGGTCGCCGATCTGGTTGACGCGGAAGACCTGGGGGATCAGGATCACCGGCTCGGGCTGGCCGTTGAAGATCGTGTGGGTCGGCGCGCCGGTGTTGGGGTCGATCACCAGCACTTCCTGGTAGACGTCGGTGACGTCCATGGGATTCACCGTCGAGCCCCAGCAGAAGTACTCGTTGCAGCCCTGGACCAGCCCGGGGGCGCCCGGGAAGCTGACGCCGTTGGCGTCGAAGCCGAAGTCGGCGGGAGCACCCGCTTTGGCTTGACCGGGTCGCTCGTCGCTGCCGCGAAACGTCTGGGCGGCGGCCTCCGGCAAACCGCAGCGCGCCTGCTGCGAGACGGTCATGTGGGCTTCGTAGAACGTCGAAGGAGTGTCGAGGCCGAGGTGCGGGTCATTGGCCAGCATGGCGTGGCCCGAGGCGCTGCGGCTGCCGGCTATCAGCCACCAGTTGCTGCCGGTCTCGCCGGTGCGGCGCTCGATCGCTTTCTCGAGGATCGGCACCTGCGCCAGCGTGTCGCGGGTGCGCTTGGCGAGCTCGACGGTGCGAGCGTCGGGAGCGGCGAAACCGCGGCCGGCCGTCTTGCTGGCCTGGCTGGCGGCGCTGCCCTGCGGAATCGAGATCGCGGGATCGAACGGAGCCTGCCGCATGACGTCCTCGAACAGCAGGGCGGCGCCGTCGAAGCCGCCGATCGCGCCGGCCTGGGCGTAGGCGCCGGCCAACACCGTCAGATCGAGCTCGAGCAGATCGAACGACAGGCCGAACGCCAGACCCTTGCCGAGCGCCAGCGAGTCGACGACGCTCCAGGGCTCGGCCGAGGTGAGCTCGAGGGCGGCGTACTCGGGCGGCAGCGGGTTCGAGGCCAGATAGGCGTTGATGCCGTCGGTGTAGGCCTGCATCTCCCCGAGCGAACGATCGAGGCCGTTGGCCTGATAGGCCGCTAGGCTGGCTTCGGCCGCTCGCCGCAGACCGAGATTGCGCAGCTGCAGATCGGAAGCGAGGGCGCCTTCGCCCAACAGCTCGGCGAGCGTGCCGCTGAACTGCCGGCGCAGGGTGTCCATCTGGAAGAAACGGTCCTGGGCATGCACGTAGCCCAGCATGAACAGCGCGTCCTCGGCGCTGCTGGTGCACAGGTGGGGGATACCGTTGGAGTCACGCGTCACCAGGGCTTCGCCGCGTAGACCGGACAGCTCGGTGGGCTGCGCGAACCCTGAAGCTGGGAATCCTCCAACCAGCATCATCGTCAGCAAGACAAGGCAAAGCGGGCGGCGCGGTGAAGCGAGGGTGCACGGCATACGTCTCTCCTTATGGTTTGGCCGGGGCTGCGTCGAGTTGTGTCCGTCGAGCCCGGAGGCAAGAGGGTTCGAGTGTGGGTCCTATCCTATTTCATCGTCTCTTCCCTCCAGCTCGATCGTGTCCTTTCTCTGACGGTCCAGCCGTTTTCTCGAATCGAATCGGGTACAATCAAGAGACGGGCGGTGACCTATCAATCGATGGACTGTGAGTCGAAACCACTGATCCTCAGTGAGGGCAGGCCGGACTGCGGCGAGGTGCGCGGTTGTCAGGGCCTCTAACGCTCGTGGAATTCGATAGCGATATCTTTGTCAGCTACGCCCACATCGACGATCAAGCGCTGATCGAAGGGCAGAAGGGATGGATCTCCAACCTCCACCGCGCCCTGGAGATTCGCCTCGCCCAGCTGTTGGGTAAGCAGCCTCGGATCTGGCGAGATCCCAAGCTGCAGGGCAACGATATCTTTGCGGACAAGCTGGTCGACCGCCTGGGGCGGGTCGGGCTGCTGGTGTCGGTGCTGTCGCCGCGCTACGTCAACTCGGACTGGTGCACCCGCGAGCTGCGTGAGTTCATTCGCATCTCGGAAGCCGGGTCAGGAATGCGGATCGGCGACAAGATCCGGGTGTTCAAGGTCGTCAAGACGCAGATCCCGTTCGACCATCATCCGGATGAGCTGCAGGAGGTCCTGGGCTACGATTTCTTCGTCGTCGATGCCGAGACCGGGCGCGCCCGCGAGCTCTCTCAGAGCTCCGGGCCGGAAGACTCGCGCCAATACTGGGCGCGTCTCGACGACCTCGCGCACGACATCACCGAGGCGCTGACCCTGCTCGAGCAGCAGGGGCCGGGTGGGCAAAACGGCGGTCACGGGCTGCCGGCGTCCGCGGGCGAGGCGCCGGTGACCGTCTTTCTGGCCGAGACCAGTTTCGACCTCAAGAACGAGCGCGACGCGGTCAAGCGCGAGCTGCTGGGCCACGGCTACCGGGTACTGCCGGACAAGCCGCTGCCGCTGATCGCCCCCGAGGCCGAGCAGCGGGTCAAAGAAGACCTCGCGCGCTGCGAGCTCTCGGTTCACCTGGTGGGGCACAACTACGGCATCGTTCCCGAAGGCGCCACCGAGTCCCTGGTGGTGCTGCAGAACGAGTACGCCATCGAGTGCTCCAGCAGCGAGCTGTCGCGCCTGATCTGGATGCCGCCGGGTCTCACCACCGAAGACGAGCGGCAGCAGCAGTTCATCGAGAGCCTGCACAACGACTCGCGCATCCAGGAGGGCGCCGACATCCTGGAGACCACGCTCGAGGACTTCAAGACGGCGATCCACCTCAAGCTGGAGCCGCCCGAAGAGGAAGAGGCCGACGATCCCGACGCGCTCGATGACTTCGACCTCGGTGACGATCTGACGCGCATCTACCTGATCTGCGACCAGCGGGATCTCGACCACACCCTGCCGCTGGAAGACTACCTCTACGATCAGGGATATGAAGTGGTGGTGCCGGTGTTCGATGGCGACGAAGCGCAGGTGCGCAAAGACCACGAAGAGAACCTCGTGATCTGCGACGCGATCGTCTTCTACTACGGCGCCGGCAATGAGCTGTGGCTGCGCCGCAAGCTGAGGGAGATGCAAAAGAGTGCCGCCCTGGGGCGCAGCAAACCGCTGCGGGCCAAGGCGATCTACGTCGCGCCGCCGGCGACGCCTCAGAAGCGTCGCATTCGCACTCGGGAAGCGATCGTGATCTCGCAGCAGCAAGACTTCGAAGCGTCATCCCTGACGCCCTTTCTCGATCAGCTGAGGGCCTGAGGAGCAGACCTTCGATGTGGGATTCCGACCAGCAGCTCAACCCGTTTCCGGGGCTGCGTGCCTTCGAGCCGGACGAAGACCACCTGTTCTTTGGCCGCGAAGAGCAGATCGACGACCTGCTGTCGCGGCTTCGTCGGACGCGTTTCCTGTCGGTCGTGGGCACCTCCGGCAGCGGCAAGTCGTCGCTGATTCGCTCAGGTCTAATCCCGTCGCTCTACAGCGGATTCATGGCTCGCGCCGGCTCCAGCTGGCGGGTGGCGGTGATGCGCCCGGGCAGCGATCCGATCGGCAACCTGGCGGCGGCGCTGAATCAGCCCGAAGTGCTGGGCGGCGACGTCGAGCTCGCGGACATGAACCTGGCGCTGCTCGAGACGACGCTCTATCGCAGCGCCCTGGGGCTGGTCGAGGCGGTGCGTCAGGCGCGGCTCGCCGCGGGCGAGAACCTGCTGGTGCTGGCGGATCAATTCGAGGAGCTGTTCCGCTTCAAGCGCAACACCCGCATCAAGGATTCAAAAGACAGCGCGCTGGCGTTCGTCAAGCTGCTGCTCGAAGCCGCTCAGCAGGACGACGTGCCGATCTACGTCGTGCTCACCATGCGCTCCGACTTCATCGGCAACTGCACCGAGTTCCCGGGGCTGGCGGAGGCGATCAACCGCGGTCAGTACCTGGTGCCGCGGATGACCCGCGAAGAGCGCAAGGCGGCGATCGTCGGGCCGGTGGCGGTGGGCGGGGCGGAGATCTCGCCGCGGCTGGTGCTGCGGCTGCTCAACGACGTCGGCGACGATCCCGACCAGCTGCCGATCCTGCAGCACGCCCTGATGCGCACCTGGGATTATTGGCAGCACCAACACCGCGATGGCGAGGTCATCGATCTGCGCCACTACGAAGCCACCGGCACCATGCGCGAGGCGCTTTCGCTGCATGCCGAAGAAGCCTACCGCGAGCTCGAGTCGGCGGCCGAGCAGCGCATCGCCGAGCTGATGTTTCGCGGCCTCACGGACACCGGCTCTGATGCCCGCGGCGTGCGTCGACCGATTGCGCTGGCCGAAATCGGCCGGCTGACCGGCAGCGAACAGGCGGCGGTGGTGAAGGTGATCGAGCGCTTCCGGGCGCCCGGCCGCAGCTTCCTGATGCCGCCCGTGGGAGTGGAGCTGGACGGCGATTCGGTGATCGACATCTCCCACGAGAGCCTGATGCGCGCCTGGAGCCGGTTGAGTGAATGGGTCAACGCAGAAGCGCGCTCGGCTCAGATCTACCTCCAGCTGTCGAAGGCTGCAGCGCTGCACCAGGAAGGCGAGGCCGGGCTGTTTCGTGATCCCGAGCTGCAGATCGCGCTCAACTGGCAGGACAAGAACGCGCCTACCGAGGCCTGGGCACAGCGCTACGACGCCGCCTTCGAGCGCGCCATGCGGTTCCTCGAGCTCAGCGAGCAGGAGCGCGAGCAGCAGATCAACGCGAAGGAGCGCCAGCGTCAGCGGCAGCTGCAGAGGGCGCGGCGCATGGTGCTGGCGGTGGCGGCGGTGGCGGTGCTCATTCTGCTGTTCGGCATGTACTCGCTGCAGCTCAAAACTAGGGCTGATGAGGCTGCGACCAAGGCGGTGCTGGCCCAGGCCGAAGCCGAGCGGCAGCGCGACGAAGCGCAGCGCCAGAAGCTCGAGGCCGACAAGCAGCGTCACCTCGCCGACAACGAGCGGGTCGAAGCCGAGCACCAGCGCGAGCGTGCCGAGGAGGAGACGCGTCGAGCCGAGGCTGAGCGGCTGCGGGCGGAGGAGGAGGAGCGCAACGCTCTGGCGCAGAAGAACCGCGCCGAGCAGGCGGCGCGCGAGGCGGCCCGTGCCGAGACCGAGGCCGAGGAGCAGCGCACCAAGGCGGTCGCCGAGAAAGAGCGTGCGGAAGAGCTGCGGCGTCAGTCCGAGGCTTCGGAAGCCGAATCCAAGCGTCTCGAGAAGCTGGCGATCGCCCGCGCTCTGGCGCTCCAGACCCCGCGGCTGCGTCAGGAGGACCAGCAGGAGGTGGCGGCGCTGCTGGCGCGCCAGGCGTTCGATCTCCACGTCGAAGCCCTGCCCGGCGGCCACGACGTCGACGACGCGGCGATCTTCCAGGCGCTGCTGACCAGCTCGCGCCGTCTGAGCTCGCCGGCCCTGGGCGGCGATCGCGAGCACCGCGACGCGGTGCGGGCGCTGGCGGTCGCCCCGGATGGCTCGGCGGTCTATTCGGGCGGCGACGACGGCAGCGTGCGACGCTTCGAGCATCGACGCCGCGGCGCTGTGTCACAGTCGCTGATCGAGCTCGGACAGGAAGTGCGGGCGGTCGCGGTCGATGATGCCGGGAAACTGCTGGCAGTGGGCGGCTTGCGGGGCGCGCTCGGGCTGTGGCGACTGCCCGAGGCGTCGATGCTCAGCTACCTGGTAGCGAGCGGCCCCGCCATCCGCGCCCTGACCTTTTCGCCCGACGGAGCGCTGCTGGCGGTTGGCAACGCCGAGGGGGCGGCCGCAGTTTGGGACGTCGAAGCCGGCGAGGAGCGCAGCAGTCTCGCGATCGGGGACGGCGCCGAGCTGCACGATCTCCAGTTCAGCCCGCAGGGAGATCGCCTGGCTGCAGCCGCCGGTTCACGCGGCGTGCTGGTGTGGAAGCTGTCCGATCCGAACGCCCCGCCGCGTGTCTTCGGTGCCGAGCGCGACCTGCTCTCGGTCGCCTGGGCGGAGGGCGGCGAGAGCCTGCTCGCCGGCTCGCGTGACGGGCCGATCGTGCAGTGGTCGCTGAGCTCGGGGCGGGGTGCGAATCGCGAGCTGGTGGGCCACGAATCTGCGGTCACCACCATCAGCAGCGGCGGCGAGCTCCTGGCTTCCGGCAGTCTCGACGGGGCGGTGATGCTCTGGGACCTCGCCGTCATCGGTGGCGATATCGAGCCCATCGTGCTGGCCGATAACGACTCCTGGGTGTGGGCGGTCGCCCTGACCCCGGACGGCAACCAGGTGCTGTCCGGCGGTGCCGACCGCAACATCAGGTTCTGGCCAACCCGCAGCGAGCACATGGCCGACGGCATCTGCGACCTGGTGAACCGCAACCTGACGCGGGCCGAGTGGACGACCTACCTGCCGCAGATCCCGCACCGGCTGATCTGTCCGGAGGTGCGCTGAATGAGCTGGATACCCCAAAGAAGTCGTGCTGGACTGAATCATTACCTCGAACGATCCGGCTCGGAGGCAGAGAATCCCCCTCCAGCTCCCCCTTTTCCAAAGGGGGAGGGCCAGAGACTTCTTGCCAGCTGCCTCCCCCCTTTGAAAAAGGGGGGACCGAGGGGGGATTTTCTCCCCCAGCGGGAGCGGTTGACTGCGCAGCCCATCCAACGAATCTTCCTCGACGCCGCGGAGTCCTCACTATGACCCAGCCTTCCTTCCCTCATCGACTCCGAGCGCTCGCCATCGCGATGATCCTCGCGAGCTGCGTCCTGGCGACCCACCGCGTGTCGGCACAGGAGGCGAGCGATGTCTGTGAGTCCGAGCTCACCCAAGCTGAGCGCCTCTACGGTATCGGCCGCTTCGCCGAAGCTCTGAAGCTGCTCGAAGGCTGCTACGCCGAGCGCCCGGGCCGCGTCATTCAGCTGCGCATGCGAGCGCTGGAGGCCAAGATCCACGTCGCCCTCGACAACCCTGCGCGAGCGACCGTCGCGATCGATGCCCTGCTCGAGCTCGACCCGGCCTACACGCCGGATCCGCGCGATCCGCCACGCTACCGTCAGCTGGTCGCCGAGCTGCAGCAGGGCGAGAGCGTGCGCACCGTGAGCTCGGTCTCGAAGGTGGCCGAGAGTCTGCGCGAGGCGCCGGCGACGGTGACCGTGATCACCGCCGAGCAGATCGCGCGCCGCGGCTACCTCGACCTCGAAGAAGTGCTGCACGATCTGCCGGGGATCGATATCTCGCGCACCAACGGCGTCTATTACGCCAACGTCTACCAGCGCGGGTTCCGCTCCGACCTCACCGAGCGCACCCTGGTTTTGATCGACGGAGTGGAAGAGAACAACCTGTCGGCGGGGGCGGTCTACCTGTCGCGCCAGTACCCGCTCAGCAACATCCAGCAGATCGAAGTCATTTACGGTCCGGCCTCGACCATGTACGGCGCCAATGCCTTCGCCGGCGTGATCAACATCATCACCAAACACCCGCGGGATCTGGTCGAGGCGCGGCAGGATGCCGGGCACGGCGGCAACGGCATCGACCTCGAAGCCTTCGCCGGATCGCGCTCCACCGAAGGCGGCGAGATCACCGCGGTCGGCAGCCTCGGCAGCTTGAGTTGGTCGCTCACCGGCCGCTACTTCGGCTCCGACGAGCTCGACCGCTCGGGCTTCGAGGATTGGGACTATGATCCTGCCTACTTCGACAATCCCACCATGCCCTACAGCGAGCTCCTGCGATTGGAGTCGAGCGAGGATTCTCTCGACTTCTTGGCATTCCTGGCCGAGAACGGCCTGAGCAACTGCGACGGGCTGGCGGGCTGTCCCTACCGCTTCGTTCGCGATGCGGACGGCGTGATCGTCTCCACCGAGCTCACCGAAGCCGGCGCCGAGCTCGCCGCGTCGCTGGATCGCGCCGCCTACGACCTGACGCTCGACGGCAACCCAATCGGCTACAGCGATTCGACTGAAAACTGGCTGGTGACCGGCAGGCTGCAGCTGCCCAACCTGACCTTCGGCTTTCAGACCTGGCGGCGTGACGAAGGGGCGACCGGCTGGTACACAGACCGCGCCGCGCCGGGCGGTGACAACCTCCACCACTGGGTGCCGCAGCAGAGCTGGCTCTACCTCGACTACCAGCGCGAGCTCAACTCGATCTGGTCGCTGCGGCTGTTCGCCCGCTTCAAGGAGCACGAGACTCGCGGCAATTCGACCCTGACGTTTCTCGACAGCTACGACCGCGGCAGCCGCGATCTGCGGTCGCTGGTGCAGGGGGAAGGAGCCGCCTGGTCGACTCGGTTCTTCTTCGAATCGAGCAACGAGCTGCGCGGTGAGGCGACCCTGACCTACCAGCCCTCCAAGCGCTTCAGTCTGGTCACCGGCCTCGAGCTGCGCAACAGCGCCGTCGCTCGCGATTTCATCCTCTCGCCCGGTCCGATGCCGTCCCAGACCGGCAGCACCAGCGTGCCGAGTAACGAGGGCAGCAACCGCCTGAACGGACGAGACTTTGGCTTCTACACGCAGGCTTCCTATCGGCTCGAGGACAACCTCAAAGTGGTCATCGCCGGCCGCGTCGACTACAACGAAGTGCGAGACAACCTGGGCTTCGGAACGGAGTTCAATCCGCGCGCGGCGGTGGTCTACTCGCCGCGCGACTGGGTCTTCAAGGCGATCTACTCGACCGCCATTCAGGATGCCTCCAACATCCAAAAATTTGGCGCCAACCAAGGCATCCAAGTCGGCAATCCCGAGCTCAGACCCGAGGAGGTCGAGAACTTCGAGCTCGCCGCCAACTGGCAGCGCGACGACGCTTTCTTCTTCGACGCCGCCGTCTACTTCTCGAGCTACAGCGGCGTGGCGCAGTTGACATCTGTCGCCTGCGCCGACCTGCAGGAAAGCCTGGAGGAGCTTTGCAACGTCGGGCAGACCACGATCGCACAGTTCCAGAACCTGGGCATGCTCGAGATTTTTGGCGCCCAGCTCAGCGCTTCCTATGAGGCCGGCGAGCGCCTCAGCCTGTGGGGCAACTACACCTACACCGATCCCGAGAACATCAATCCGCTCAACTCGAGTGGCGATCCCCTGCTCGACGCCGAGGGCGACGAGGTTCGCCGCCAAAGGGTGGGAGACATCGCCAGCCACCAGCTCAACCTGGGAGCTCATGCCGACCTGACGTCGCGCCTCAGCGCCAACCTGCGGCTGAATTTTGTCGGCAGCCGGCCGACCGGGCTGGGCACCACCGTGCCCGAAAATCCCCTCAGCGAGATCGGGTCGTCGCTCGTCGCGCACCTGGCCGTGACCTACCGCGACCTGTTCCAGGGCGGCTCGCTGCAGCTGGTGGTCAACAACCTGTTCGACGAGGAGTACTACACCCCGGGAATTCGCGGTGCTTCCCAGCGCCTCTACGCGCCCCAGATTCCGCAGAACGGCCGGGGAGCGTTTCTGCGCTTCAAGGCCTCGTTCTGAGCCCGGGCGGCGTCTCGGTGTCGATCCGACCGCGACGTCGCGACGGTGCCAACTGTTGATGGCCGAACCCTGGTGTGGCGGACAGCACAGGTGTTTTGCGGCACGCGAGCCAGCGTCCATAAACGCTAAAATCAGCCCATGACTTTCGAAATCGCGTTTCTTCTCGCGCTCCTCGTCGCGATGGTGGTGCTATTCCTCACCGAGAAGCTGC
>JBCCEE010000254.1:0-12017 GCA_039030415.1 Acidobacteriota bacterium | reverse complement strand
TCGAGGGCCTGCCGGAGCTGCACGTTGATCGACCGAAAGCCTTTGCCCACCGGCGTCGTCACCGGCCCTTTCAGGCAAGTTTTGTTGCGCTGGATCGAGTCGATGACCCGCTGCGGAAGCGGCGCATCACCACGCTGCACGGCTTCGGCGCCGACGACATGACTCTCCCACTCGAAGTCGCCACCCACCGCTTCGACCACCCGCACCGTGGCCCCTGTGACTTCGGGACCGATACCATCGCCGGGCAACAACGTAATCGTCTTGGACATTTGAATCTCCGCTCTCAGGCCGTTACCGATTCCCGTCGGCTCGCGCTCCGAGGCCGATGAGACAGCTCGACCCGAGACCTTCCGCTACCCGACGTTTCTGCGCTTCAGGAGGATTGTAACGACGCCAGCTCGACGGTGTTGCCACTGCCGACAAAAATATCGCCCAAAGCTCGCACCGAAGCGCCCTGGCTGAAGTCGAAGCAGAGATCGTCATAGTCGACGACATCGCGAATCCCGCGGTCATCATAGAGCACCACCACGCGATCGCCGACCCGTAGCAGGTCACCAGCGGCAGCTTGCTCGCCCCAGCGCGCCTCGCCCGTCAGCTCGATCGCCGTCCACGGCAGCTCGGCGAATGCCTTGCCGGTCGGTGCGATCTGGTCGCGCAGCACGGTTAGGCGACTGAATGCGATGTGGTTGTCGGCCAGCTCGGCAACGCCGTCGATGACCTGCCGCTCGGCATCGGGATAGAGCTCGAGCTGGGTCAAGCCAAAAACCGACGAGGCTGGACTCAGGGCTCCCGGCAGCGTCAGCCGCACGGTGGGAAACGCGGCGATCTGCTGCTTGAGATCCGCCACCCCCCAAGAGCGGATGACGCGCTCCGGAATCAACGAATCTTCGTTGCGGTAGAGCTCGATGCGGACGTGATACCTCTGGGTTCCGAAGCGCTGCACTTTCTCGGCCGAGTCATTCTCGAGATGATTGTCATGCGCAGCATCGATCTCGCCAGGAATCGTCCAGCTCATCGGCCAGTCGTGACGCAGGAACTCCTGGAACGTGAAGTCGTCCAGCCCGCTCTCGGCTTCGAGCGTCTTGAACGGACGCTGACCCTCGACGGTGAACCAGCGCACTTTGACCGGCTGAAGGCGATCCCAAATGCGAAGTCGCTCGGCCGGCACCTCTTCGCCACCAAAGCTGAGCCGCGACGCTTCGGTGTAATAGACCGGCTCGCCCTGACGATCCCGAGCTTCGAGCACCGCCCGCAGGCGGAACGTATCGCCTGCCTCGAGCTCGAACGTCCCGACGTCGGCGATCTCGCTGCCGGCGACCTCGATCGCCACCCAAGCGGTCGTCAGCTCCGGCGCCAGCTGCTCCTCGACCACCGGCCGGAACAGCACCACGCCCGCCGCTAGGCCAATGATGATGACGAGCGAGGCGAAGAGTCGGGAGGAGTTGTCCATGGTGCTTGCGATAGGGGTTGGCGAGCTTCAGATATTGAGGTCGAGCACCTCACGCTGCTGATCCCTTGGACTATCCGGCCAGGCCCGAGGTTCCGGCAATCATGCCGTCAAGCTTGCTGCTGGGCCTTCAGCTCTTCGACCTTGGTCGCCACGTCGCGGTAGTGACTGTTGCGACCGTAGACTTCTACGAAGGTCTTGTAGGCCGCCTCGTTGTCGCCGAGCAGATGATAGGCGGTGCCCATGTCATAGAGCAGACCGAGGGTGGCGTCGTCGCTGATGGTGGTGGATTCGAGCCCTTTGCGGTACGAGCGCACGGCGAGCTCCGGCAGCCCTTTTTCGAGAAAGCAGATGCCCAGCAGCGAGCACGAGTCCACTACGTAGCGTTCGTCCTTGGCCGCCAGCTGAAACTCGCCGATCGCTTCGTCGAGCAGGCCCATCTCGCGGTAGGCGATGCCGAGGTTGAAATGGGTGTCGTAGTCTTCCGGCGATAGGTTCTCGGCGACGCCCTGCTTGAACCCCTCGATGATGTCTTCGAGGCTCTGCTCCTGCGGCTGCAGACTGACCCCGCTACCGTCGTCCTCAGAAAGCTCGCGCTCGAGCTCAGCCGCAAGATCGAAGAAGTCGTCTTCTTCTTCGAAGATGGTCTCTTCCTCGGCCGCGACCTTGGGATCTTCGGAATCGATCTCGTCGAGCCAGCTCATGCCGGTCTCGTCCAGCGGATCGCTGGCGGCCTCCGTCGGGGCGCCGTCCGCATCGCTGGCCAGGTCCTCGTTGAGCTGGGCCTCGAGCTCGTCCAGTCCCAGCTCGTCGACTAGCGAGACCAGCGGCTTGCCGGTCGTCGGCGCGGTAGCGCCAGACTCGGGCACAGGCTCTTCGAACTGCGGCGCTTCGGTCGGCAGCGCCGCCTCGACCGCATCGAGCATGAGATCATCGTCGTCGTCGGGCATCAGCTCCGAGACGTCGAGCTGACTCGGCGGGCTCACCGGCTGAGCAGGAGCTGGCACGGGCTGGGCCGCATCCGGCTGGGCCGCAACCGGCTCGGCCGCAACCGGCTCGGCCGCAACCGGCTCGGCCGCAACCGGCTCGGCCGCATCCGGCTCGGCCGCAACCGGCTCGGCCGCATCCGGCTGGGCCGCATCCGGCTGGGCCGCAACCGGCGCGAGGCTGGCCGACGCGGGCTCTGCTGGTGGTACAGGCGAAGGAGCCGAAGCCGCAGGCCGCTGAGCCCCCGGCAACGGAATGGATCCACTGCCAGAGGTCACCGGCGCGTCGAACGACTCGAGACTCAGGTCGTCGAGCAGCTGAGCGATACGATCGTCCTCGACGACCTTCGCCCCCGGCTCGCCAATCACCCGATCGCCATCGAGGATGAATCCAGCGTCGCTCAAGCTGCCGCGCAGCTCGGTCCACAGCTCTGCCTTGCCGGATTCGTTGGCGATGCGCGACACCAGGTTGGCGTTGCTCACCACCTCCGACAGCTGGCCCGCTTCGAGATCGATCCGCGTTTGCAGCTCGAGGGCTTCGAGGTGGTCGGGCCGCATCTGGAACAGCTCGCTCAGGCGATCTCTCGCCTTCTCTTGCAGGCCATACTTGGCAAAGACGCGAGCCTCCGCCAGCAGATCCTCTTCTCGGCGCTCGTCGTAGGCTGACCCCATGCCGCCATCGTCAGCCGCGATATCCGGATCTTCGAGCTCCAGACCACCCAAATCACTGGCGGTGCTCTCGAGCTCCACCGGCTCGAAATCGAGTAGCTCGAGCTCTTCTTCCGCCTCGACCGCCGCAGAGTGCTCGACCCCCGCAGAGTGCTCGACCGGCTCGAGGCCCGGCTCACCGAGCTCGAAGTCTTCCAGCTCTAAAGGATCGAGGCCAGATGCCACCCGCTGCCCGGGTACCGTCTCGTCAAGATCGAAGTCCGCGGCTGCCCCGGGATCGACGCTCACCGGCTCGCCAGAGACCGGTAGCTCGAGCTCTTCGAGGTCGTCCGGCCAGTCGATCTCGAGCGCCTGCGGCTCGTCGGTGGTCTCGGCCACCGGATCGGGCGTTGACGTTTCGGCGGCGGGCTCGACCTCGGGATCGAGCTCGAAGGAAATCTCGCTGTCGAACGTGACGTCGTCCGCTGATGCATCACTCGACGGGGCCCCAAGCCCTACCGCATCCGACTCCATCATGTCGGCGGGGGGTGTCACCAGGCTGGAGGGCACCTCGTCGTCGTCGAGGTCGAAGGTGAATACGTCGTCACCGTCGTCTGCCTCGAGTGGCGCGACTTCCGCAGCCGCCGCCGACGCCGACGCTCGAGTTTCCTCGAGCGCGTCCTCGAGACCATCGAACGACGCCTCGGGCAGGGTGAAGGCGTCGTCGGTGGCGAAGGTCTCGTCGCCCCCGAAACTGTCGCCCCCGAAACTATCGTCGCTGGCGAACGCCGCGTCGGTGGCGTCGAGATCCGCCTGGGTACTCTCTTCCGGAATCTCGAAGCTGGAGGTCTCTTGTACGGTGGCGGGAGCATCGACGCCGCTCAGCTCGTCATCTTCCTGACCGAGGCCGACTTGCTGGGCCAGGGAAGCGGCAGCCGGGTTGAGCTCGACCGCACGCGCCAGGACTCTGGCGGCCTCACCGACGTGTCCAGCGTCGTGCAGGCCGGCGACCGCGTCGCGCGCGAACTCGAGATCCTCGCTGTTGACCTCGAGCGCCTTGAGGTAGACCTGCGCCGCCTCGTCGACCGAACCGCCGACGATCAGGAGATCGGCCAGCAGCCGATATTCCTTCATCGCCTTGTCGACCAGGCGCTGGCTTTCGTAGAGCTCGGCGAGCTTCAGGTGGAAGGTGGGATTGTCGGGCTCGAACTCCGCCATCCGCTGATAGATGGTGATGGCCGAAGCCGCGTTGTCGTGCTTTTGATAGTAATCGGCTAGAACCTGGTATTGAGTTCGAGCCTCATTGAGCAGACCTTGTTTGTGGTAAAGCTCGGCTAGCCGCTCGTAGACCGTCAGAGACGTCGGATCGAGCTTGATGATCTTCTTGTAGATAGCGATCGCTTTGACGAAGAAGCCATCGCGCGTGTACTGCTCGGCGATCTGTGAGAACAGCTTGACCGCTTCGTCGAAGCGCTCGATGCGAGCATACAGGTCCCCAACCCGATTGAGCGTGTTGGCGTCGTTGGGATTCGACGCCAGCACCTTGCGGTACTCCTTGATCGCGGCTTCGAGCTTGCCCTTGGAGACGTACTTCTCCGCGGCCCGAATGACATTTTCGCGGTTGAGCGCCATCACCGCCCCCCTGCCGCACGTCGCGGCAATACCGAGCGAAACGTCAGACGGTGGACGTCACTGGGTCCGAGCTCCGCCAGGGCCTGACGGTGAGCGGCGGCCCCATAGCCTTTGTTGGAGGCGAAGCCATACTGCGGATAGACGCGGTCGAGCCTGAGCATCGTGCGGTCGCGGTCGACCTTGGCGAGGATCGAAGCGCACGCGATGGCGTAGCTGACCTGGTCGCCTCGGATCACCGGCAGCACCGGATAATCGAGATCATCGAGGCGTACCGCGTCGATCAAGGCGAGATCCGGGGGAGGATCGAGCTTGCCGAGCGCCAGCGTCATGGCGCGGCGAGTGGCCTGCAGAATGTTCATGCGGTCGATATCGCGTGGCGACACCGCAACCACGGCCGAGCACGGATGGGCGCGACGAATTGCCGACGCCAGGCGCTCGCGCTGAGGATGGGAGAGATGTTTGCTGTCGTCGACTCCGGGCACCATGGAGCCGGGCTCGACGACCACAGCCGCGGCAACGACCGGCCCCGCGAGAGAGCCGCGGCCGACTTCGTCGACCCCGGCGATCCGCCCATAGCCGCAGCCACGCACCAGATCTTCGAGACCCCGCATCAGCCGGAGGCGATAGGCCTCGGCCAGCAGCTGAGCCATGGTCGCCAAACACTCTCTCCCTTGGGAATCAGACTTGACGCCGTTCTTCGATTCTAGCCGCTTTGCCCCTCAGGCCACGCAAGTAGTAGAGCTTGGATCGACGCACCTTGCCGCGGCGCGACACCTCGATCTTCTCGATCGAAGGCGAATGCAGCGGGAAGACACGCTCGACACCGATGCCACCGGAAATCTTGCGCACGGTGAAGGTCTCACGCGTGCCACCACCACGGCGGGCGATGACCACTCCTTGGAAGAGCTGGATACGCTCTTTGTTGCCTTCGACCACGCGCACATGGACTTTGACGGTATCGCCGGCTCGAAAGTCCGGCAGACCCGTCTTGAGATACTCACGTTCTACACTCACCAACTCGCTCATGGCTCTGTTCCTTCAGGCTCGGTCGCAAATTTATGACCTAGTGTTTGGATAGGACCTGATGTCTTGTCGTGCGTCTATCGAGCAATCCGCTGAACTGCGGGTGTTCGTCGTTGATTCAGAGGGATCGATGCGTCGGAGCGCAAGAACCTCGGGTCCCGTTTGGGAGCGAGACCAACTCGTCCGCCGCGCGGTATCGATCGAACTTACTATTATCGGCCGCTGGTTTCTTCGTTGCAACCCTACTCTCTGTAACAGTCCTATCTTTCCGGTTGCAATCCTACTTTCTCTGTCGTTGCAGGCTCGCCGGCAGGTCGATTCCATGCTCGGCAGCGATGGCGACGGCCTGCTGCCGCTGAGCTTCGGTCAGCCTGGCATCCGCCAGGAGATCGGGGCGTTTGACCACCGTCGCCTCCAACGCCTGACGGTCACGCCAGGCTTCGATGGCGGCATGATGGCCGCCTAGCAAAACTTCTGGCACTTCCCCACCGTGCTCTAGATGACGCGGCCGGGTGTAGTGCGGAAAATCCAGCAGGCCATGGCGGAAGCTGTCGCGCTCTACTGATTCGGCCAAGCCGACCACTCCGCTGATCTGACGCGACACCGCTTCGACCAGCACCATCGCCGGCAGCTCGCCACCCGAGAGCACGAAGTCACCGATCGAGACCTCTTCGTCGACCACCGTCTGGCGCACTCGCTCATCGATACCTTCGTAGCGCCCACACAGCAGGATCAGGTCTCGGCGCTCGGCCAGCTCGCGCACCTTGCGCTCCGCCAGGCGCTCGCCCTGTGGCGACATCAGGACGCACCAGGGTCGTCGCGCAGCTGCAGCCTCGCTGCCCGCAACAGCTTGGCTGGCTCCATCGCCGGCCGCGCAACCTGCACCACCGCTCGGGTCGCCTGCGCCAGCAGGACTGGCCGACAGCTGGGCGACGGCGTTTAGGAAGGGCTCCGCCGTCATCACCATGCCGCCGCCACCACCGTAGGGCTCGTCGTCTACGCTGCGATGACGATCGGTGGTGAAATCGCGCAGATCGTGCACCCCAACCTGCATCAGCCCGCGATCGATCGCCCGGCCGACCAGGCTGGTGGCCAGAAAGGGCCCGAAGAGCTCGGGGAATATGGTCAGGATCTGGATGCGCATGTGTCGATCAACCCGGCTGGCAATCGGCAGCGGATCACGCGGCCGGCGGTGTCCACCTCTTCGAGAAATGCCTCGACAAACGGGATCAACAGGCGATTGCGCCCCGGCCCCACCGCTTTGCGACCCCGGCAGTCGAGCTCTAGCAGCTCGCCGCCACCGTCTTCCAGCACCGCGGTCACCACTCCCAGCTCACCGAGCTCGACGTCGACACAGGTGCAGCCCACCAGCTCGAAATGGTAGTAGAGGCCTTCGGGAGCCGCCGGCACCTCGGCCGGGGTCACTTCGAGCTGAGCGCCCCGCAGCGTCTCGGCCAGGTTGCGGTCGCCCCAGCCCTCGAAGCCGATGACGGCGCCGTCGCGCACCGCGCGAAAGCTGGAGATCGTGACCCGTTCGGGCTGCTGCCCGGACTGCCTCAGCAGAAGCTCGCGACCCGGGCGGAAGCGATCTGGGACATCGCTGTGGATCTGGATCCGAACCTCGCCGCGCAGCGCGTGTGGCCGGATGACAGAACCGACTAGGATATTGTCCGATTCGCTGCCGGAAGCGTCATGTTTCGAGGATTTCGAGGCCATATCTGCGGCCATCCCGAGAACCGCGGATTTCCAGCAGCGTCCGCAGCGACCGAGCGGTGCGACCATGGCGGCCGATCACCTGGCCGAGGTCGGCTGGATCCACTCTGACGCAGAAAACCTCGCCAGCACCTCGAGGCTTGGCCTCTACCCGAACCGCTTCCGGATGGTCGACCAACATCGAGATGACGCGCGTCAGCGATTGACCGAGCGGCTCGTCTTCGCGGGCGAGCGACTGGTCTGCGGCGCTGTCGGATTCGCGGCCCTCCTGAGAGCCCGAATCCTCGGCCGTGCCATCGCTCGGCGGCGAATCTTCACCGATCCACGGCGCAGAATCGTCTCGCAAATCTCGATCTCCGGTCGAGCCGACGAGGCCTAAGCCTTGGCCTCGTCGTCAGTCGCTTCAGTCGCTTCCGGCGCGTCTTCGGCGGTGGCTTCAGCCTCGGCAGAATCGTCGTCGGATGAGGCTTCGGCAGTCGCCTCTTCAGCCGCTTCGGCAGCGACCTCGGCTTCGGCAACAGTGTCTTCTGCAGCAGCGTCTTCTGCGGCAGCAGCCTCAGTGGCCGGCTCGTCGTTGGCAGTGGCGCGAGCCTGAGCCACCAGCTTCTTCACAACCTTGGACGGCTGGGCGCCGTTGTTGATCCAGTGGTCCACGCGGTCGACGTCGAGCTTCAGGGTGACGGGCTGCTTGCGGGGATCATAGTAGCCGACCACTTCGAGCGCCGCAGCGGTCGGGGTCCGGCGAGAATCCGAAACCACAACCCGGTAGAACGGCCGATGCCGGCTGCCCATACGGCGGAGCCGAATCTTCAACATGCTAGGGAACCTCCAGATCTGATGTTGCGTTTTGGGTGCGGCGAGAGGGGGGAGACTCTTTCCGCCAGGTCTGTCCGCTGGGGTCTTGCCAGGCAGGCCGAGTCTGCTAGACAGACTGATGCCGCACGAAGTCGCGCATCATAGCAGCACTCGCTCGACGAAGCCAGGATTTTTTTGGGCCAGCGCCACCATGCCTACCCGCGAGCGTCGCGACTCTGCCGATCGCTCCTCCCTTCCCGCTCACATACCCATCGAGCGTCGCAGCCACTTGCCGCTCGCACCTTTCATCATCTTGCGCATCGCCTGGTATTGCTTGAGCAGACGGTTGATGTCTTGCACGCGGGTACCGGAGCCGCGTGCCACCCGCTTCTTGCGGCGCGCATTCATGACCCCGGGCTTGGAGCGCTCGAATGGCGTCATCGAGTTGATGATGGCCTCGATGCGGCGCAGCTCGCGCTCGTCGACCTGCGACGCGTCCAGCCCCTTGAGCGGCCCCATCTTGGGCATCAGCTTGAGCAGCTCCGAAAGCGGCCCCATTTTTCGCATCTGACGCAGCTGATCGCGCAGATCTTCGAGGGTGAACTCCTGGGAGACGATGCGCTTCGCCAGCCGCTCGGTCTCATCGGCGTCGAGCCCCTGCTCGGCTTTCTCGATCAGCGACAGGACGTCTCCCATGCCGAGGATGCGCGACGCCAGCCGGTCGGGATGGAAGCGGTCGAGCTCGTCGAGCTTCTCACCGGTACCGAGGAAACGGATCGGTACATCTGCCACGGTACGGATCGAGAGCGCCGCACCGCCGCGGCTGTCGCCATCGAGCTTGGTCAGGATGACGCCGGTCAACGGCATCGCTTCGGCGAACTCCTGGGCGCTCTTGACGGCGTCCTGGCCGGTCATCGCGTCAGCGACGAACAGAGTCTCGACCGGCTTGATGATGTCGGTCAGCTGGCGCAGCTCCTCCATCAGCTGCTCGTCGATGTGCAATCGGCCGGCGGAGTCGAAGATCAACGTGTCGTGATTGCGCTCCTTGGCGTAGGTGAGCGCACGACGGGCCAGCGCCAGGACGCCTTCGCCAGGCTCCGGACCGAGCACCGGCACCCCGACCTGGCTGCCGACCTGAGTCAGCTGCTCGACCGCCGCCGCACGCTGCAGATCGCCCGCCACCAACAAGGGCTGACGGCCTTTCTTGCGCAGCCGACGAGCCAGCTTGCCGACCGTCGTCGTCTTACCCGAACCCTGTAGGCCGCACAGCAGCACGACCGCCGGCTTGCCTTCCAGCTGGAGCTCTTTGCCCTCTTCACCGAGCAAGGAAGACAGCTCATCGCGGACGATCTTGATGACCTGTTGTGCCGGCGTCAGGCTCTCGAGCACCTCCTGCCCTTCGGCCCGCTCGCGTATTCTGGCGACGAATGACTTGACGACCCGGAAGTTGACGTCGGCTTCGAGCAGGGCGATACGAATTTGCCGCAGGGCGGAATCCAACACCTCGCGCGAGACCGTGCCTTCACCTTTGAGGCGCCGGAAAACATCTTGTAGCTTGTCTTGCAGGCCGTCGAACATGAGCTTTCCGTCTCCCTGGGGTTATCGTCTGAAGAGCGGCTCGCTTGAAGGGTGTCCCACCCGAAATCTCTAACGATCACGAGTCGCAGGCGAATCATAACGTCAGCGACAGGTCAGAGCACGCGCCGGTCGACTCGGGTAAACTCCACCCTGACCCAACCGGCCCACCGATCCCACTTCGCAGCTCGGCGATGTCATCATCGGAGATCTGATTCACCGAGATGTTATCGCCGATGCGATTTAGCCAGGGAGACGTCCATCCCTTGGTATCGAGGACCCTAGAACCCTCCGAGGAGCACCGCCATGAAGCATCACCGCAACCTGCTCTCACTGATCGCTTTGATCGTCTTGCTGTCGGTCGCCGCCTGCGGCGGCGAGGAGCCGGCCGGCGAAACCCCTGCAGCTGAGCCGAGCCCGACCAGCGCTTCGTCCGCCGTCGAACCGGCAGCGGAAGGCGACGACGACTCGAATGACAACGACGTCGCGGACGACCAAGATGGCGAGGAGCATGAAGGCGAAGGGGGCGAGGGCGAAGGAGACGAAGACGCCGAAGGCGAGGACGGCGAAGGCATGGCAACGGACACCCCCGAGGACGAAGACGGTATGGCGGGCGAGGGTGGTGAAGCTGAGGGCGGCGAGGACGAGGACGACGACAACGAACACTGAGCTCCCCTGAGCCAAACGGAGGCGAGTGCCGCCCGAGCCGCAGGTCAGCGGCTATACTCGCGCCACCATGGATCGACGCGCCAAAATCGTTGCGACCCTCGGACCGGCTAGCTCCAGCGAAGAGGTTCTGGCACGCCTGCTGGAGACCGGTGTCGATGTCGTGCGGCTCAACATGTCGCACGGCGATCACGCGGGCCATCGTAAGGTCATCGAGAACCTGCGCCGCCTGGCTCGCGAACAGCACCGTTTCGTACCCATCATCATCGATTTGATGGGGCCGCGCTATCGCCTCGGCGAGGTCGACTCGGGACCGCGCCAGCTCGACGCGGGTGAAGAGGTCTTCCTCGGAACCCGCAGCCATCCCGGCGACTTGCCGATTGGCGAGCCCGAGCTCCTCGACCATCTACAGGTCGGCGAGCGGATGTTGATCGACAACGGCATGGTGGAGCTCGAGATCCTCGCCTGCCATCCAGATGGCGTCACCACCCGGGTGGTCCACGGCGGCCCGGTAGCGACCCGCAAGGGGATCAACCTGCCGGATACGGATCTGCCCTTCACGATCTCCGAGAAGGACCACGACGATATCGCCTTCGCGCTCGACGAAGGCGCCGATTACCTGGCGGTGAGCTTTGTCGGCGGTCCCAAGGATCTCGAAGCCATCCGTAACGTGCTGCGCGCCCACGGCGGCATGCTGCCGCTGGTCGCCAAGCTCGAGCGAGCTGCCGTGCTGCGCCATCTCGACGCTACCGTCGAGGCTTCCGACGCGGTGATGGTGGCGCGCGGCGACCTCGGTGTTGAGCTGCCGGTTCACGATGTGCCGATTCTGCAGAAGAAGATCATCGCCGCGGGCCGTCGGGTCGGCAAACCGGTGATCGTCGCCACCCAGATGCTGGAATCGATGATGACCCAGCCGCGCCCAACCCGCGCCGAAGCGTCGGATTGCGCCAACGCCATCTTCGATGGTGCGGATGCTCTGATGCTCTCCGGCGAGACCGCCGCCGGCGTCGACCCGGTGAAGGTCGTGGGCACCATGTCGAAAATCATCGTCGAAGCCGAAGCCTACCGACCGCCGAGCATGGAAGATTTCTCCGGTCGTCAGCCGGAACCGCTGCGCCCGGGCGCCTCGGAGCAAATGAATTTCAATCCCGAGCTCGACCGCCACCTCGAGGTTCCGGATGTGGTGTCGGCAGCCGCGGTCTACGCCACTCATCGGCTCGATGTGCGCCAGATCGTCGCCTTCAGTCAGGGCGGCTTCACCGCCCGCATGATCGCCCGCTACCGCCCCCGTACGCCTATCACGGTGTTCACCCGCCAGCACAACGTGGCGCGCCGGCTGCAGCTGGTTTGGGGAGCTCGCCCCCTGCTGCTCGAGGACGAGCTCGAGCATCACGAACAGGTTGTCCGACTGGTCGAACGACGACTGCTCGCGGCAGAATTGGCCAAGCCCGGTGACGTCATCATCATCCTGATGGGAGTGCCGATCTCCAACCGGCCGTTCACCAACCTGATGCGGGTACACCGGGTGCGCC
>JBCCEE010000253.1:0-12033 GCA_039030415.1 Acidobacteriota bacterium | reverse complement strand
GAATTTTCCAGAGTCAAGACTTGCGCCGCCAACCAGGAAGCCATCGATATCGGGCTGGACGATCAAGTCGGCGACGTTCGACGGCTTGGCGGAGCCACCATAGAGAATACGGGTCGTAGCGGCCCGCTGCTCGCCCAATAGCTCGCCGAGTGTCTGGCGCAAGAACGCGTGAGCCTGCTGAGCGATCTCGGGCGTCGCCACTTCGCCGGTGCCGATCGCCCAGATCGGCTCATAGGCGAGCTCGAACGAAACGGGCTGGGCCGCCAGGGCGGCGCTCAGCTGGCGGCGCAACACCTCGAAGGTCTGCCCGGCGTGGCGCTCATCGCGCGACTCGCCGAGGCAGATCAAAGGCAGCAGGCCGTGGTTGGTGGCCGCCTTGGCCTTTTGTCCGATCAGCGCGTCGTCCTCGCCGTGATCCTGGCGGCGCTCGCTGTGCCCGCACAGCACACAGCCGCAGCCGGCGTCAGCCAGCTGGGCGCCGGAGACGTCACCCGTGTGGGCTCCGCTCGTTTGCGGATGCAGATCTTGACCGCCGAGCGCGATCGGAGTGCCCTGGATCTGCTGCGCCACCGTCGCGAGCAGGGTCGCACCCGGGAACAGTACGATGTCGGCGGTGTCCGCCGCATTTCCCAGGCCGGCACACAGACCCTGACACAGCGCTTCGGCGTCGCGCCGCAGGTGATTCATTTTCCAATTGCCCGCGGCTACGGGTTTTCTTTGGCTCATGTGTCTCCTCCGACCGGCAGGGTTGTCTCACCGGTTCGTATGTCACCGGGCGATGCTTCACCGGGCCGGACGGCCGAGACTAACAGCTGCCTGCGTGCGTGGCGAGTCTCGCATGGGCATGCTCCTTGCTAACCTCATAGTTGGGTTGGAAGACTCGACGACATCGCCAGCCGACCGTACTGCGCAATTCGGTGCCGTGCATCTGGCGATACCTACAGGAGCAGGAATGTCACTACGCCTCAGACTCTTTCTCTCGATCAGCGGCCTGGTGGTCGTGCTGGTGGTCGCGCAGTGGTGGTTCGTGCGGCTGCTGACCCGCGATCTGTCATCCGAGCTCGATGTGGTCGTCACTTCGGTCGGCGAGTCGATGTTGGCGATGTTCAAGAGCTCGGACTTCGACGTCGAGAAGATGCTGGCTGGGCATGGCTTGGCACCCTGCGCCGGCGGGGACTGCCAGGGGCTGGATGTCGAGTCTCGATTCAAGGTCGTGGAATGCTTGGAGGACGATTGTGAAGGTGTCGCGTCGACCCGTCACATCGTGCGCATCGACGGCGAAGGGCGGATCGAGGAGCACGATCTAGTTTCCAAGCGGCGGGTCGCGCGTTCGAGCACGGAGACAGGTAGCCGGGTTTTGATCGAGCGCTTTCGCGTCGACGCGAGTCTCGGAGATCCTGCAAAACCCTCGGCTGAATCAGGTGGGACTGAGGGCCAAGAGTCCTCCGACGCCGTCAGCGAAGCCATCGTCGCGAGCCTCGAGAGCGCCGCGGCTCGCGCGAGCGCTGACGGCACCCGCCACGGTTTCTCCTACTTCTTTGGCGACGAGCACGACCGGCCTGGCGAGCTGCTGCTCGAGCGCATCGAAGAAGAGCTCGACAAACGCTTCGAAATCCACGTTCAGCACCAGGACGGCAAGCAATTCCTGTGGTTGGGCACGCCGAGCACGGGCCAGCGCGTGCGCATTCCGCAGCAGGGTTTTTCTGAGAAACTGGAGCGTTTCTCGCAGCGCCTGGTGTTCGGCTCGTTGGGCTTCTTGGCGCTCGGCCTGATGATCGTGGCGGCGGTATCCCATCGTCTCACCCGGCCCCTGCGTCAGCTCTCGGGAGCCGCGCGCGCGGTTGGCACTGGAGCGCTCGGCACCCAGGTCACGGAGCGTGCCGACGGCGAGGTCGGCGAGGCCATCGAAGCCTTCAACCGCATGTCGGCGCAGCTCGAAGCGCTCGACGCCCGGGCGCGCGCGGCCGACGCCCACAAGCATCTCGGCGAGATCGGCGAGATCGCCCGCGGCCTCGCTCACACCTTGCGCAACCCGCTGAACGCGCTCGGCCTATCGGTCGAAGAGCTCGCTGCCCAGGCGAGCCCCGGCGGCACCCACGGCGACGCGTCACTCACCGCCCCCACCGCCGCACTGGCCGAATCGGCGCGGCGTCAAATCCGCCGTATCGACGGCAGCATTCGCTCTTTCCTAGCGCTGGCCAGCCAGAGCGGCGGCGTGGTCGGCGACGTCGATCTGCGCGAGCTGATCGAAGACGTCGGCCTCGAGGCGCTGCAAGACAGCCGGGGGCCGCAAGCCGGCGAGACCATCAAGCTCGACCTGCAGGTGGCGCCCGACCTGCCGCCTCTGAGCGGCGTCGAGCCCGAGCTTCGTGCCGTGCTTCAAGCCCTGGTGGTCAACGCGGTGGAAGCCTCGCCGGCGGCCGGCCGCGTCGTCGTCACCGCGCAGGGTGCCTCGGATGCTGCCGGCGAGCCGACCCTGCGGGTCGAGATCGCGGACGAAGGCGAGGGCCTGCCGCCAGAGGTGCGCGAGCGGTTGTTCACTCCCCACCTTTCGACCAAAGCCAACGGCTCCGGCATGGGGCTGTTTCTAGCGCACCGCATCGCCACCAACCGCTACGGTGGCAGCCTCAAGCTGCTCGAGCGCGAGGCCGGTGGCACCCGCGTCATTCTCGAGCTCGGGTCGCGGCGCCCGCTCGAAGAGGCTGCGGCGGACCCCGTCTTGGCGGAGGCAGACCGATCATGAGCGACAATGCGACGGCCAACGAGAGCCGCATTCTGGTGGTCGAAGACGACGCCGATCAGCGTCAGCTGGTGGCCAGTATCCTGCGCTCGCGCGCCTACCTGGTGGCCGAGGCCGATTCCCTGGCCGCCGCCCGCGCCCAGCTCGCCAGCTCCCCGGTCGACCTGGTGCTGTCCGACTGGAAGCTGCCGGACGGCGTCGGCACCGAGCTGCTCAAAGAAATCCGCGGCGAGCGCCCGGACATCGCCTTCATCACCGTCACCGCCTATGGCACCATCGCGCGCGCCGTCGAGGCTATCCACCTCGGTGCCGACGACTACCTCTCCAAGCCGTTCGAGCGCCAGGCGCTGCTGCTGGCGATCGAGAAAGTGCTGCGCTCGCGCCGCCTGGAAGACGAGAATCGCCGCTTGGCGGAGGCCCTCGGTGAGCGCGACCGCCTGGTCGATCTGGTGGGCCGCGCGCCCACCATGCAGCGCCTCTTCCGGCAGGTCGAAAAGCTGGCGTCTACCGAGGCCACCATTTTGCTCACCGGCGAGAGCGGCACCGGCAAAGAGCTCGCGGCGCGCGCCCTGCACGCGCTGTCGCGGCGTTCCGCCCAGCCCTTCGTGGCGGTCAACTGCGCGGCCATTCCCGAAGGCCTGCTCGAAGCCGAGTTCTTCGGCGTCGAGAAAGGGGCCTACACCGGCGCCGACCGCTCGCGGGCCGGAAAATTCGAGGCCGCCCACGAGGGAAGCCTGTTCCTCGACGAGGTTGGCGAGCTGCCGATCACCATTCAGCCCAAGCTACTGCGGGTGCTGCAGGAGGGCCGTTTCAGCCGGGTCGGCGGCGCTCGCGAGCAGTCCTCCGACGCCCGTCTGATCGCCGCCACCAACCGCGACCTGGCGGCCGAAGTCGAGCGCGGCGCCTTCCGAGAAGACCTCTACTACCGCCTCAACGTGGTTCCCCTGCGCATGCCGCCGCTGCGCGAGCGGCGCGAAGACATCCCGCGGCTGGTGGAGCATTTCGCCGCCCGCGCCGCCCGCCGTCACGGCGTCGCCGTGCGCCCTTTCCCCGGTCAGCTGATGAAGCGTCTGCTCGACTACGGCTGGCCCGGCAACGTGCGCGAGCTCGGCAACGCCGTCGAGCGCTTGGTCCTGCTGGCCGAAGATGGCCACGTTTCCGAGGACGACCTGCCGCAAGACATGGCCCTGCGTCCCAAGGCCGCCAGCGGTTTCCGTCTGCCCCCGGGCGGCATCTCCTGGGAATCCCACGAGCGCTCCTGCCTGGCCCAGGCCCTCGAGCATGCCGGCGGCAACCGCGCCCAGGCCGCTCGCCTGCTCGACCTGCCCTACAAGGCCTTCCTCTACCGGTTGGAAAAGCACGGCCTGGCCTGAGCGGTTCGTTCCCATATCGGAACCTATCTCCCTATTTCGGGAGATGGCGGCGCTCTGAAACCCGCTCTAGCCGCTTCTGGCGCTGGCACGCCCGTTGCTCTATAGGGCTATCGAGCATCGAGCGCACTGCCCGGCGAGATGCCATCCACCCCCGAGATTCGAACCCTGAAACTTCCCGAGACCTCCAGGAGGACTTCCCTTGAAAGCCATTCAAGCCGTACTCGCCATCATCGTCGCCAGCCTTTTCATCGTCAGCTTCGGTTTCGCCGCTGACGGTTCGCACGTCGAGCGCCAGGTCAAGATCAAAGTCGACGACGGCGCCGAGATGATCTCCCTCGACGCCAGCGATCTCGAAGTCGGCGAGACCTACGAGAGCTACACTGATTCCGGTAAGCGCGTGCTGCTCACTCGCACCGAAGAGGGCTTTGATCTCGAGGTCGACGGCAAGCAGATCGACCTGGGTTTCATGGGCGGCCAAAGCGACCACAGCTCCTTCACCTTCCACAGCGACGAAGCTTCCAAAGTCATCATCAAGCATCTCGATGGCGACGCAGACAGCGAGAGCTTCGCCTTCCTGCACGGCGACTGTGAAGGCGACGACTGCGCCCAGGGCCTGCGCCACTGGGTCCACAAACTGGGCGATGAAGACGTCGACGTCATCATCCAGCGCACCAGCGCCGCTGAGCACCTCGAAGCCTCCGGCGTCCTCGACGAACTCGATGAGGAAACCCGCCAGCGCATCCTCGACACCCTCAACGAGCGGAGCCCGCGCGTCCAGAAGAAGGTTTTCATCGACGTTCGCGAGGAAGTTCACGAAGAGATCGAGGACTGATCTAGCGCTCCGAAGATCAAATTCTTGCCATGTTTTTGGCGCGCTCTGAAAAGCGAGCGTCTCAAGATGACCCCGGAAACGTTGATTTTCCGGGGTCTTTTGCGTGTTGGCTCGCTAAGCTACGAGCCAAGTAGCCTACTCGGCTCGTAGCTTATGGTCTAACGATCCCTATCTGCGGTTCTACTTCCGTTTCCTTGCCCGTCGCCAAGACGACATCGCTCTAGGGCGTATCCAGTCGACGTGGCAGCAGATTCGCCGGCAGATGATCGCCTTCATCGGCGCCAACACCTTCGAAGAGCTCTGCCGCCAGTGGGTCAGCGAGCAGGGCGATGCCGGCCGGCTGCCGCTGATGCCCGAGCGGGTCGGCAGCTTCTGGTCGAAAGACGCTCAGGTCGATGTCGTGGCGGTCGACTGGAGCGAGAAACAAAATCTTGCTCGGCGAGGTCAAGTGGTCGCGGCGTCCGGTCGGTCGCAGGGTGCTCGAAGAGCTGGTCGAGAAAACCGGCAGGGTCGTGCCGGCGGGCGATTGGAAGGTGCACTACGCGCTCTTTGCCCGGGCCGGCTTCAGTGATCCGGTGCGGGAAGCCGCGCACCAGCACAATGCCCTGTTGATCGACCTCGAGCGACTGGATCGGGATTTGAGCTCGCGGGTGAAGGGGAGCGGTCGGTAGAGGGTCGTGCAGGGCCATGGCCTAGAGGCGTCATCTATAATCCTAGGGTTCCAACTAGGATCCTTCAGGAGGGAGTATGGCGAGCTACGATGTTTTCGTTGCTTATGGTGGCCCGGACGCGCCACATGCACGGGCGCTGTATGAAGCGCTAGTTGAACAGCTGGGTGAAGATCGGGTCTTTCTCGATAAAGAACAGCCCCTAGGTACCCATTGGCAGCAGGGGGTACCGGAAGCCCTCGACAACTCGCTGTTGGCGGCGCTCGTAATTTCAAGCACGCCCCACAACGGTTGGTACGACAAGGACGAGATCGTCACCGCTATTGATAAGCAGCGTCATGATGAGCAGACGCTCGTGCCGGTGTGGGTCGATGGCGAGCCCCAGCGCGATAGCGAAAAGCCCTTCGGAATACGCGCCTTGACCGGGCTCGATGTGCCTAGCGAAGGCGGTATGGACAAGGCTGCCAAGAAGCTTCTGGGTCGCCTCGCGAAGATCCGGACAGCGTTACAACGGCGGCGTATTCGTACCAACCGAGAGCTGCTCAACGCAGCGCTCCATCTGGATCGCACGGATCAATGGGGCGCCATCCAGCGCATTGCCCACAGCAATGACGACGCCTACTTCTTGTTGTATGGCCAGACGTTCCAAAATCTTCGTCTGTTCCTAGATCGCATCCACCATTATCTCGGCAAGGAGGTGCGCCCCCACCTGATCCTCGAGCTGTCCTACCGGTTCGAGGGCGGCTATGTTTCGAGCGTTGCCGAGTGGGAGATGCAGCTGGCGGAGAAGCTACGCAAGAAGCTGCGGCGACGCTCCGGCAGGCTCGAGACTCTGCTGGCGATGGCGGCCGCAGCCCAGCCGCTCTTCCTCATCATCGAGCTGCCGTGCAGCCTGCGGTTCGAAGAACGCAATCGCAAGGCACTGCAGGAATTCCTGGAGCGCCGCTGGCCCGAGCTGGCGGCGGGAGCCGGCGGCTTGGGCAAACGCTTGCTGGTTTCAGCCGACTTCCAGGACCCTGCTACGTCGCGCCATCGCGATATCTCGGCTTGGATGTTGGCTCAGGGCGAAATCAAATTTGAGCCCATGGCGGAAGTCAAGACGCCGACCCGGCCCGAGGTGGTGGTCTTCCTCCAGCGCTGCGGTTTCCAGGAAAGTCATCTGGAGTTCGAAGACATCATGCGCGGCTACGACCAGATCGCGGAAGATCCCAGCCTTGATTTCGATCGCCTGAGCGCCTTCCTCGACCGCCACCTGGGCAATCACAGAATCTATCTGCCGCCGGATGAGACCGAACCGGCGAATGGCATGGACGAAGACGATGAGGAGGGCGAGGTATGACCCGTCAGTCATTCGTTCCCTTGACCGGGCAGGGCATGGTGGGCCGCCTCGGCAAGCCGTATGAGCCTTCCGAACCCCTGGTGGAGGCGGTCAACGTCGCCCTCGCTTGCGGCATGCCGCTGCTGCTCACCGGTGAGCCGGGTTGTGGCAAGACCGATCTCGCCTGGGCGGTTGCCAGTGTGCTCGATCATGACCGGGACGACGACCGCGACCGGAGACTGCTCGAATGCCATGTCCGCAGCGACACACGCGCCCGTGATCTGCTCTACCACTATGACGCGGTGCGTCGTTTTGGAGACGGTCAGCTCTCGGATCCAGAGGCCCAGGGCCGAGCGCTGAACCCCGCCAACTACGTCACGCTGCAGGCTCTGGGGCTGGCTCTTGTTTCCCCCACTCGGCGGGTGGTGCTGATCGACGAGATCGACAAAGCGCAGCGCGATCTGCCCAACGACCTGCTGCGCGCTCTCGATGAGGGCAAGTTCGAGATCCCCGAGCTGGTCGGTCAGCCGAGCGACGAGGCTGGCGGCATAGAGGCCGCCGAGCTCGCGCCTACGATGGCCGCACCGCCTGGTGCGGAGCCTTCGCTGATCATTATCACCAGCAATGTCGAGCGTCAGCTGCCAGAGCCCTTCCTGCGGCGCTGCGTCTTTTACCACATTGAGTTTCCGAACGAAGATCGCCTGAAGGCTATCCTCGCCGCGCATTTCGGCGATGTCGATGGCAACGTGCGAGATCAGGCGCTGAAGGTTTTTCTGCATCTGCGCCGAGAACCGGGGTTGACCAAGAAGCCCGCCACCGCCGAGCTCCTCACCTGGATGATGGCGCTCACCACGGTTTTTGCTCGGCAGCGGGTGGAGGACAGCCTTGCTGCCTTCGCGCGCTGGGTGGATCGCCGAGCCAGTGACCCGAAGCGTAGCTGGGCGCAGCTGCCGGGGCTTTCGACGCTGCTCAAGCTACGGGAAGACCTCGAAACGGCAGGCGCAAGTGGCGAGTCTCAGCCGGTCGGAGGTTAGAAGGTAACCAGGGTGACACCAGCGCTGCAGGCTAGTAGTGCGACCCTCGGCTCGTCCGAGGCGAACGTCGCGCTGTTCCTGCGCTTGGTTCGGGAGCGAGGGCTGGTGCGGGTCGGCACGGGGGACTACCTCCGAGTAGAAACCCTGCTGCGCAGTCGACCCGAGTGGCAACCTCATGCCCTGGCCAACGCGCTAGCCTCGCTCTTGGGCACCGGAGCCGAATCGTGGCAGCTCCTCCATGCCTTGGCTGTCCAGTGCTTGGGTTTGGACGACGAGCCGATCACGGATGAGGCTCCGAGCGCACCCCTCACAATAGAGCCTCGGCCTTTCCTACGGTTTCGCCGCCTCACCGCACTGTGGGCGACCCTCGCGGTGACGGCGTTGCTGGCGCTCGGTGCTTGGAGCCTCAACCATTCGGTGCCAGCCGTTTCGTTAACCGATACCTGGCCAACACCCAGGTTAGATCCTGCGGAGCTCGAGGCAGAAACGTCACGCTGGCGCCTGAGAACGCTCGAGCCGGCGCGCACGGTGAGCGAAAACCTCCGCAACACCGTGCGGCCATTTTCCTGGGGCGACTGGCTAGCTTTCGCCACAGGTCTCTTCCTGATGATGTGTGGCTTGCGATGGTGGTTTTTGCCGTCCGTTAGCCACCGCCACCGGCAGAAGCAGCTCGAGGAGCTCCTGCAACAGCAGGTCGAAGCGCGGGAGGCGGAGCGCGATCGGAGCTACGCAGCGCGTGAAGAAGAGATCCGTGAGCTGGTCGATTCGGGTCAGTCATTGCTGGTGCCGTTTCAGGTGCCCAGGCATCCCGCGGTATCGCTCGCCGCAATCGACGACGCTGCGGTTACTCTGGGAAGAATCCAGGAAGAGTCTCCGGGCTTGGGCCAGCTGGCTGAAGGAGCAACAGTGCGGGCTACGTCAGAAGCCGGTGGACGAGTGGTGCCGGTCTTCGAGCAGAGCTCCACTCAGGCGACTCTGCTGGTCCTGGTGGATGATGAAGAGAATGGCCATCCATATCTCAAGGGGTTCGAGCGCGTGCTCGACCGCTGGCAGCAGCGCGGCGTCCGCATGGTGCGCTTTTCATTTCAAGAGCAGCCCGACCCACTGTGGCCCTATCCACGCGGCGCCCCGCTGAGCTTTGATGAGCTTTCTAGACGCTATCCGGAAGTACCGCTGGTGATTTTCTCCCGGCGCCTCACCCATCGCGGGCTCCTTGCCGGCGGCGCGCCGTGGACTCGCCGGCTGGAGGTCTGGCCAGTCAAGGCCTGGATCGATCCTGACCCCACGCCCGAGAGCGAGCCTATTCGCCGGCCGGGGTTTTATCGCGATGTCTCAGGGCTGCGCCGACTAGGTTTCGTACGCTTCGGGTTGGACGAGGCCGATCTGCCGATCCTGGCGCGTTACCTGGCAGAAGGCGGAGTGGGCATCGAACCGCCCCAGCGTCGCCCGTTGTCTCGGGTGACGCCTGAGATCGAAGCCGCTCTGCGTGCCTGGGCGGTGGCAGCGGCTCGGGTGCCACAGGCCGACTGGGATCTACTGGAGTATCTGCGCCGCGCCCTCCATCGCGAGATCGGCCGCTGGCTGCCGGAGCGCCGCCATGTGGCGCTGCTCATCCGTTGGCTCAACCAGCGCCAAGGTACGCCAGCACGCCGCCACCAGGAGTTTTTGGAGATCGAAGAGGGCGAGGTCGAGCGCCTGCGGCGGGAGCAGGTCGAGCGCGATCGGGTCCTGCCTCCGCCCAAGCGGCTCCTGGGGCGGGTCGCCAAGCTGCTATTGGAAAATCTGGAGGCCACCAAGCCGGGGAGAGAGTGGCGCTACTTGCGCTTGCGCTGGGAGCTCAAGCGTGCTGAGCTGGCGCTGGTGAGCGACCCTGAGCGAGCGCTCGGGCAGCTCGCGAAGCTCCGAGGTACTTCGGTTGATGTGGGTGCTGAGCGCGAAGCGCGCCTGGTGTTGGCGGAAGGGTCACTGAGTGCGGCGCAGAGTCAGGAGCTGGCGCGCCAGTGGGTGCCTTCGGAGGCCCGGCAGGAAGCTCGGCCGGGTGTCGCACTGGTGAAGTTGATGCGGAGCCACGCCGAGCTGTGGCTCCTGGGCGCTTGTGTTGCGCTGGGGGTGATGGCGATCACGCTGGGCATCTTCACCGAGGAACCGGCCAAGAAGGCTCTGCTGGTCAAGGAGCGAATTGTGCGCGGCGACGTGATGCCGAAGACCAGTGAGCTTGTCGGTGAGCTGCCGCGGACCCGCCAGCGCCCCAAGATGATCCCTATCTCGGCCGGACGATTCCTGATGGGAAGTCCCGTGGAAGAAGAAGACCGGTTTGACGACGAGACTCAGCACGAAGTGACGCTGACTCAGGACTTTTATCTGGCCGAGTCCGAAGTCACGCAGGCGCAATACCAGGCGGTTGTCGGTTCGAATCCGTCTCAAGACACGGATTGCGTTGGAGATTGCCCGGTTGAGACCGTGTCATGGTTCGATGCGGTCAGCTATGCCAATGGGCTCTCTGCGAGCGAGGGCCTAGAAGCGTGCTACCAAATCTCGGGATCGGAAATTCAGTGGTCGAAAGGCCTGGCCTGCCTTGGGTACCGGCTTCCCACCGAGGCGGAATGGGAGTACGCGGCCCGGGCTGGAACCGACTTCCGCTTCGCGGGTACGGATCAGCTGAAAGAGGTCTGTAATTATGGCAACGTTAGAGACAATCTCTTCGGCTGCAGCGATGGTTTTTCTAGGCTGGCGCCCGTGATGCAGTTCCAACCGAATCGCTTCGGTTTGTTCGATATGACAGGAAATGTCGACGAGTGGGTTTGGGATTGGTTTGATGCCTACGAGGCGAGCTCGACCAATCCCTTGGGGCCTCTAGAAGGCCGCGACCGGGTCTTCCGGGGCGGCTCGTTCTCCGGCGATCCGCAGAGCACGCGGGTCGCGTTTCGCAGCAGGATCGAGCCGTCGCTTCGCATCCCCATCCTGGGGTTTCGCGTGGCGAGGTCTTTACACTAGGCGCTCTTACCCTTTTACCTTTTGCTAACCTGTGACAGGCGAGCAGTCTCTTTGGGCATGATTAAGGGAGGTGGGTCCGGTTGGAACTGAGACTCGTTACTGTCGCGTTCGACCCTGAGCTCCAGGAGTTTCCGGAAAAGCCATTGGCTGAGATCGAAGGCGAGATCATCAGTGTTGTCGAGCATTTCTTTCACTATTGTGATCAACCTCATCTACTCCTCGTGGTTCATGTGCGGCCCGTCGACGAGAAATGGCGTCGGCCACGCCGCCGCAAAGGCAAGGAGTGGCGGGACACTTTGAGCCCGGAAGAAGGCGAGTTGTTCGACCGGCTGAGAGCCTGGCGCAACGGCCTCGCGCAGAGTGAAGGCGTGCCGCCCTATGTGATCTTGACCAATCAGCAAGCCGCCAGGATTTCTAGCCTGCGGCCTGCCAACCTGGAGTCGCTGCGGCAGATCGACGGGATTGGCGAGGCAAAGAGCAGCCGTTATGGGCGCCAGATTCTCCAGGTTGTTGCGCAGGCTCTTAGAGAAAGGCAAGGGTAGTGCAGCAGCAGGCGAACGTGCCGGTCGTTTTTACCCAGTGGGAAGCCTTTGTAGGTTGGCTGCTCGAGCGGACCCAGAAGCTTCCTCGCCGCTTGCGATTCACCTTTGTCAGCCGTATCGACAACTTGGCGCTGGATGTCTTCGAGCTTTTGGTCGAGGCGCGGTATACGCGTCAACGCGCGCCGATCTTGCGACGCGTCAATTTGAATCTCGAAAAGCTCCGTCTCCTCTTGCGCTTGGTTCATGACCAAGGGCATCTCGACCGCCGTGCCTTTGCCCATGCCGTGACGAAAATCGACGAGGTGGGCCGGATGGTCGGCGGGTGGCTACGCTACGCCGATAGACGTAGATGAGCATGCTTTTCGATCGCGCAACCAGTTTCGAAGCTCTGCTGGCAGCGTCTCGACTTGCGGCCCGAGGTAAGCGAAGGCGGTCTGATGTCGCGGTCTTCTTGATGGATGCCGAGCGGCGGTGCTTGGCATTGAGCCGAAGTCTTCGAAAGCCACTGGGCAATGCTGAGGCTTGGAGACCT
>JBCCEE010000252.1:0-12057 GCA_039030415.1 Acidobacteriota bacterium | reverse complement strand
GTACTGCTTGAGGATCGGCCAGTCGTAGTCGTCACGACCGAAGCGGAATAGGGTGTAGACGACGCCGATATCGAACATCAGGAACAGGCCGTTGGCGATGCGGTAGGCCGTCTCGATGTCGGTCAGGAAAGTGAAGATGAACTCCCAAGAGACGTTCAGGCACAGCGCCACCATCGGGAAGCCGAAGCTCTTGTCGAGGAAGCCGCGGCGGATCATCAGGATGTAGGCGGCGACCCAGCACAGCGTCAGAACTAGGCTCGACTGATTGTGGAATTGTTCGACCATGACTTTCTCCGCATGCTGCTCCGGCTACGCGCTGTGGCTCGAACGAGCAGGCTCACAGCCGCCGCCACGGGTCGACGCCGTCGCGTCGCGCCACGTGCAGGAACAGCAGGATGTACAGAACGTTGGCGGCCACGATCAGCACGTTGGTGGTGTGCACCCAAGGGATCGAGATGTTGGGCTGGACGGTTTGGTGGGCGATCAGGTTCATCACCCAGCCGCAGATGTCGCCGATCAGCACGGCGAAGCCGATGTAGAGCGACTGGCCCTGGACGCTATCGCGGCGCAGGATCATGCCGACCATCAGCACGCTGAGTAGCAGGGTGGTGAAGGTGGCGCTGATGCCGCCGTAAGCGTCGTCGAAACTGATCGAGAACTGCCGCACCAGGAAGAAGCCGCCGATCAGGGTAGCGATCGTCAGCGGCCGAAAGACTCGCCGGGTGAGGCGCGACGTGAAATCTTCAGGGCCGAAGCGGAGGCAGGTGTAGAGCACTCCGAGGTCGAACGCCAGATAGACCCCGTAGCCGATGCGGTTGGCGAGCTGGGCGTTCGAGAACAGCGAGAAGTAGATCTCCCAGGCCACGTTGAGGCACAGCGCCACCATCGGCATGCCGTAGCTGCGATCTTTCAGCCCGCGGCGGATCATCAGCCCGTAGGCGATGCACCAGAAGACCAGGCCGCCGAGAGCCCATAGATTCTGCGCCAGCGGAGAGAACGTCATCTAGCCCTACTCTACCTGAGCTTCGCAGCAGTAGATGGCGAGGTCGGCGCAGTAGTCTCCCTGACAGCGTACGCCGGACATGAAGCTGCCGGGCGAGCACTCGACCCAGCCGGTCGGATCATTGGAGACCCAGGGGGTCCATTCGCAGGCCTTGGTAGCTTTGATTCGGGACGACTTGAAGGTCCGGGGCTGAATGGCGTCGCAGTAGGGTCCGCGGCAGTCCATGCCGTGGGTGTACTTCTTGAACGTGGTGACGTTGGGGAACTCCTCGGAGACCCAGCGCGCCTGTCCGCCCTTGGTGGTGGGATCGGGCTCACCGCCGAGGTAGGGGCAGCACATCAGGACTTTGTCGTCGCAGTAGTCGCCGAGGCAGCCGAATCCGCGCACGGCATAGCCAGACGGGCACTGGCGACCCTCGACGTGCTCTTCGGAGAAGCGCGGCAGGTTGACGCAGGGATTCTGGCTCAGGGCGGCAACCAGCTGGGCGGCGAGCTGCGAGTCCTTCTCGACGATGCGATGGGCGAAGACGTGCCCCTGCTGGATCTTGCCGACCACCGCCCGGGGGTCTTCGGCGGCCGCGCAGTCGGTGGCTGGCTCGAGCACGTAGTCTTCGATTCCGACCAACACATGGGTCATGCCACACTTACCGGTTTCCCGGATCAACGCCCGCCCCCAGGACTCGAGCTTCAGCTGGGTCTTGGCCGCGAGCTCCTGGCCAACGGCCAGGTCCGCCGGCTCGGCGACGCCGGTCGCAGCAACGACGACGAAATCCGAGGCGTTTAAAGGCTGAGCGCCGATGAATAGCAGAAGCAGCAGAGTCGCAGGTGTGAAGGTCTTCATCGTAGTTCCTCCTCGGGCGTGTTGGATGGCTTGGCCTCAGCCGGCTCAGCACTCTGCGCTTCGATCCGCACTACCGGCAGCGGTCGCGGAAGACTCACCAAGTCCATACCTGGCGGTCCGCACTCTTCGCAGATCAGGTTCGTAGTCCATTCGGGTTTCGGAGTCCATAGTGTACGAAAATTCGTCGACCCAAATCATGGGTGTAAATCGGACCGAATCGTGCAGCGAAAGACGACTATGGGATACTGCAAGAGCAGATGGCTAGGTTTCGAACGGGCAAGGGGACGAAATGAGCATCCTTATTGCGATTTTCTTGGGACTGGCCTGGACGCCGAGCTGCCAGGCGCAGGGCTCCGCCGAGCTCGTCTTCAGCGACGACTTCAGCGACGACGAAGTCCACGCAAGCTGGTCGTGGCTGCACGGCACGCCGCTGCGCGGCTGGGAGCTGTCCAACGGCCAGCTCAAGCTCAGAACCAAGGGCCGCCTCTGGCAAGACGAGAACACCCAGCGGAACCTGCTTCTGACCCAGGTGCCTCCGACGCAGGTCAGCGCGACCGGTAGCGAGAGTGGATTCACCGTCGAGGTGACGGTTCGCAACGATGGCGACTTCACCGAGCGCTACGAGCACGGCGGGCTGATCTGGTACTGGGACGACGACAACTGGGTGACGCTCACGCAGCTCAACCACGTCCAGCACAAAACCCAGAAGATCATGCTCGTCCACGAAGTCGAGGGCGACGGGCGAGCTCAGGATTCCCAGGCCGAGCCTTACACCGCTCGCCAGGTCACTCTACGGCTGGTCGTCGAGGGCAGAGTCTTCACCGGCTTCTACCGCGCCACCACCGAGGATGCCTGGACCAAGCTCGGCTTGATCACCTTCCCCAACGCCATGAGCTCAGCACGCGTCGGCCTGGCTGCCGGCGACGGTCCCGATACCGTCGCCCACTGGGTGACCTTTGACGATTTTCGACTGCTGCGTCGGTAGAACCGTGGCCTGAAGCCCGCTTCCACTCGTACCGTGCGGTCTATCCCAAGGATCGCCCTGATTCAGTCGAGCTGCCAGACACCTAGACCGGTACGCTGTAACTGGCGAACAAACCTGCGATCAAAGGTTGCGACAGAATCGTAGCGCACCTCGACCGCCGCTGAGGCCAGGAGAGCATCTGTGAAATCACCGAACTTCGAGGGCCAGAGCTCCAAAACACGAGACCAAACCACATCTTCGATTGTCTTGATCCCATCCAAGCACAGCAGATCGTCGATCATGCCGGCAATTTCCACAGTATCGACCTTGTATAGATTCTGCATTACGTAGACCATCTCAGCGATGACAGCTTGGTGCAAAACTAGATTCACCTCACCATCCGTAGCTGAACGGAACAGTCCCGCAGCTCGTGCCTGCTGCTCAGCATCACGATCCGTCAAGAACGAGATCAGGACGTTGGTATCGACAACTATGCGCTTCAAGTAGGCTCGACTCCGCGGAGTGCACGCGCTAGACGCACGTCCTCTACAGCCGACCCGACACCGATCTTGACGCTTCCCTGACGATCCATGAAGCCTCGCCGGGTGGGTGCAATACGCACTTCACCTTCCGCCACCTCCCATCGCAAGACATCTTTGGGTCGAAGGCCAAGCTTCTCCCGGACTTCCTTAGGGACCGTCGTTTGATACTTGCTTGTGATCGTCGACTGAGCCAATTCAACCTCCTTACGTTATTGTAGCTTTAGGTAAGGAGCGACTGCAAACGGGTCGACTCAGGAACGGCCCATGGCATACTGAGCTATCGCTCTAACTCATCCCTACAGGTCGCCATGAAGCCATCATCGCAACATACTCAATCCTGTATCGTTCTGACAGCCTTTCTGTTCTTCGCTGGCGCTGCCGGAGCCGCAGATGCGCCGCTCGACGCCACCCATCAATGGCCAATGTGGCGAGGTCCGCTGGGCACCGGCGTCGCTCCGCATGGCGATCCACCGGTGACGTGGAGCGAGGAGAAGAACGTCCGCTGGAAGACCCCGCTGCCGGGTCTCGGCCACTCGACGCCGATCGTCTGGGGAGACAAGATCTTCCTCACCACGGCTATCCCTCACGGTGAAGAGCTGCCGGTGAAGGTTCACGAGCACCGCGATCATGGCGCCCACGACAACACGCCAGCGTCACGCCGTCAGAAATTCGTCGTGCTGGCGATCGACCGCCGCGACGGCAGCGTGCTGTGGCAGCGCGAGGTGCGGGATGAGCAGCCTCACGAGAGTGCTCACGTCACCGGCAGCTGGGCGTCGAATTCCGCCGTCACCGACGGCCGCCGGGTCTACGCTTCGTTCGGCTCGCAGGGCCTCTACAGCCTCGACTTCGGCGGCAAGATCGTGTGGCAGAAGGACCTCGGCGACATGCGGGTGCGCCACGAGCATGGCGAAGGCTCCTCCCCCGCCCTTTACGGCGACACGCTGATCGTCAACTGGGACCACCAGGGCGACTCGTTCGTCGTCGCCTTGGACGCCGCCACGGGCAAAGAGCGCTGGCGGCAGGCACGCGACGAGATCACCTCGTGGTCGACCCCGCTGATCGTCGAACACGCCGGCAAGGCACAGGTGGTGATCGCCGCCACCAAGCGGGTACGCTCTTACGATCTCGCCACCGGCAAAGAGCTGTGGCAGGCCAGCGGCCTGTCGCGTAACGTGGTGGCGTCACCGGTGGCCGGCAACGGCATGGTGTTCGTAGGCAACTCCTACGACTGGCAGGCGATGCTCGCCATCCGGCTAGACAAGGCAAAAGGCGACATCACCACCACCGACGCCGTCGCCTGGACTCGCGAGCGCGACACGCCCTACGTGCCGTCGCCGCTGCTGTTCGACGACACGCTGTGCTTCCTCAAGCACAGCCACGGCTTCCTGACCTGCGTCGAAGCGGCGACCGGCGAGGCAAGGCTGGGGCCGGTGCGCTTGCCGAGGGTGCGCAACATCTTCGCCTCACCGGTCGGCGCGGATGACCGCATCTACATCGCGAGCCGCGAAGGGACGACCGCCGTCGTCCAGCGCGGCGTCGAGTTCGAGCTGCTGGCCGTCAACGCGCTCGACGATTCCTTCTCGGCATCACCGGCCGTAGTCGGCGACGAGCTGCTGCTGCGCGGGCAAGAATTTCTCTACAGCCTTACGCGCCAGCCCGCGCCAGAGTCGGCTTCGAATTAGATGGATCTCGCCCAGGAACGATCGATAGACGGTCGCGCTGGGTGGGCTGCGCGCGGAGCTGCGTATCTCGCCTGGGCCCAACGAATTGCTCAACGTGTTGGGATAAAGGACTTTATGGGCCGGATCATCGCAGATTCTGCTCAGACATACTCGCCCGTGCTCGCTCCACCAGCGCGACCTACCAGCTCACAAACGCTGTTTCGAGATCGGATGAAGATAGGTGAGGTCCGGGCAGCCCCAGCCGGGGCTGCCGGAGTTGGCTCAGTTTCTCAGTTCTGCAGGTTCTCGAAGATACCCGCGGCGCCCATGCCACCGCCGATGCACATCGTCACCATGCCATAGCGGCTGCCGCGACGCTGCATTTCGTAGATGATCTGCGTCGTGAGCTTGGCGCCGGTAGCGCCGAGCGGATGGCCGAGGGCGATGGCGCCGCCGTTGACGTTGACCTTGTCGAGATCGAGGCCGGCCTCCTGAATCACCGCCAACGCCTGGACGCCGAACGCTTCGTTGAGCTCGACGATGTCGATGTCGGAGAGCTCGAGCCCGGCGCGCTTCAGCGCCTTAGGAATCGCCACCACCGGGCCGATGCCCATCACTTCCGGCGGCACGCCGCCGACCGCGAAGCTGACGAAGCGCACCAGCGGCTCGAGCCCGAGCTCGTCGGCCTTTTCGCGTGACATGAGGGTCACCGCGGCAGCGCCGTCAGACATCTGCGAGCTGTTGCCAGCGGTGACCGTACCGCGGGCATGGAACACCGGTCGCAGCTTGCCGAGCACTTCCGGGGTAGAGCCGGCACGCGGCCCTTCGTCGACGCTGAAGGTGACGCTGCGCTGGGCGCGACCGCCATTCTTCAGCTCGGTCTTCTCCACTTCCAGCGGCACGACTTCATCTTCGAACTTGCCAGAGGCGATCGCCGCTAGCGCGTTCTCGTGCGAGCGAGCGCTGAACTCGTCGGACTGCTCGCGGCCGATGCCATACTTCCGGCTGACGTTCTCGGCCGTCAAGCCCATGCCGATGTAGGCCTCGGGCTGGTTTTCGACCATCCACGGGTTGGGCCGGAAGTGGAAACCGCTCATCGGCACCGCGCTCATCGACTCGGTGCCGCCGGCCACCACGACATCGCCCATGCCGGACATGATCTGCTGAGCGCCGAGCGCGATGGTCTGCAGGCCGGAGGAGCAGAAGCGGTTGACGGTCTGGGCTGCGACGGTATTGGGCAAGCCGGCGCGCAAGGCGATGATGCGCCCCATGTTGAGGCCCTGGGGACCTTCGGGCATGGCACAGCCCATAATGACGTCGTCGATGTCCGCCGGATCGAGCCCCGGCGCACGCTCAACCGCGGCGGCGACCGCCGCGGCTCCCATATCTTCAGGCCGGGTGTCGGCCAGGGTGCCTTTGTTCGCCCGGCCCACGGCGGTACGCGCCGCACTGACGATGACTGCTTCGGTCATGAGATTCTCCTTCGGGCTCAGGATTAATTCCGCAACGGCTTGCCGGTCTCCAGCATGTGCCGGATCCGAGCCTGGGTTTTTTCAGTGCTGACGAGCGCAGCGAAACCTTCGCGCTCGAGCTCCAAGAAGTAGTCTTCGCTCACCCAACCGGGTGACGAGAGGTCTCCGCCAGCGATGACGAAGGCGACCTGTTCTGCCACCAGCGCATCGTGCTCGCTGGCGAAGCCGGCCTGCACCATCGACCAGGGAATGATCTTGAGGGCCGCCAGCAGATCACGACCGCCAGCGTAAAGCGAGGCCGGCTGCGGCGGCAGGTAGCCGTCCGCAACCATCGACAGCACCTCCTGCTTGGCCTCGTGCAGCAGGTGATCGCGGTTCATGACGATGCGATCGTGGGAGCTCAAGAAGCCGAGCTCGCGCGCTTCGGCGGCGCTGGTCGAGGTCTTCGCCATCGCGACGCCCTCGAGCACCTTCTGTGCCAGCGGCAACGGATCCGCCTCTTTGATCGCCATGGCAGGCGTGATGATGCGCCGCACCAGCTCCTTGAGACCGCCGCCGCCGGGCAGCAGGCCGACACCGGCTTCGACCAGTCCGAAGTAGCTCTCGGCGTAGGCCACGATGCGCGAGGCGCCGAGGGCCACTTCGGCGCCGCCGCCGAGGGCCATGCCGTGCACCGCGGCGACCACCGGCTTGGAGCCGAAACGCAACCCCTGCAGCGCATTCTGAAACGCCGCGGTCGCCTGCTTGATGCCGTCGATCTCGCCCGCCATCGCCGCTTTGCCGACGTTGACCAGGTTGGCGCCGACCGAGAAGTTCGGGCCATCGTTACCGATCACCAGGCCGTAGTAGGCGTCGCTCTCCAGCTGCTTGCGAGCCTCGACCATCATGGCGACGAGATCGTCGTCGATAGCGTTCATCTTGGAGTGGAACTCGAGCAGCAGAACGCCGTCGTCGAGATCGTGCAGGCTCGCCGAGGGATTGCTCGCTATCGGCTCGGAGGCACGGCGCAGGCCCGCCACTTCGATGTGGTCTTCATCGGCGTGGAGGTCGGCGTAGGCCTTGGTCTGCCAGTCGTAATAGCCGGTGACCTCTCCGTTCTCGACCCGGTAGAACGTCTCGATCTCGGCAAACAGCATCTCCTTGACCCACTCGGCGACCTCGAGGCCCTCCTCTTCCATGCGCTCGACGGTCTCCGCCACGCCCAAGCGATCCCATAGCTCGAACGGCCCCAGCTCGTAGCTGAAGCCCCAGCGCACGGCCTTGTCGATGCTGACCAGATCGTAGGCGATCTCCTTGGCGGAGGCCGCCGAATAGTCCAGCAGCTGGCGGGTCGCCGCCCAGGCCAGGCGCGCCCCGCGGTCCTCGGAGAACTGCTCCCCGAAGAGCGCGCGCAGGCGTTCACCGAGATCTTCGATCTTGCGCACCGCGCCCACCGCTTCGAAGGCGACCTTCTGGCTCGGCTCGTAGTCGAAGGTCTCGGCGTTGAGTACTTCGAAGATCCGCTTGCCGTCCGGCCCCTTGGACTTGCGATAGAAGCCGGCCCTGGTCTTGTTGCCGAGTCGGCCACGCTCCATCAGCCCGCCGATGAGCTTTTCGAGACGCGGCGAGCGCAGCACGTCGCGGTAGGAATCACCCGGAATCAAGTCGTGGAGATTCTTGCCGACGAACGCCGAGACGTCGATCCCCACCAAATCCTGCAACCGGAAGGTGCCGGTCTTGGGGCGGCCGATGAGTGGTCCGGTGACGGCGTCGACCTCTTCGAACCGGTAGCCGTGCTCGATCGCATAGTCGATGACGAAGGAGCCATGGATGGACATGATGCGGTTGCCGATGAAATTCGGCGTGTCGCGGGTGAAGACGACTCCCTTGCCCAGCTGCCGGTTGGCGAGCTCGGCGAGCGCTGAAACCGCCAGCGGATCGGCTTCGTCGCCGCGAATGATCTCGAGCAGCTTCATGTAGCGCGGCGGATTGAAGAAGTGCGTGCCGAAGAAGTGGCGACGGAAATCGTCGGACCGTCCCTCGGCGATCGAAGCGATCGGCAAACCCGAGGTGTTGGTGGTGATCAGGGTGCCGGGGCGTCGCACCTCGTCGATCCGCGCCATCAGATCGCGCTTGATATCGAGCCGCTCGACCACGGCTTCGACGATCCAGTCCACCTTGGCCAGCTGCCCGAGATCGTCTTCGAGGTTACCGACGCGCACCAAGCGGCGGGCCGCTTTGCTCATGAAGGAGGCGGGCTTCAGCTTGGCGATGCGCGCGAGGCCATCGCTGGCGATCCGATTACGCACGCTCGGATGCTCGAGCGTCAGCCCTTTCTTCTCCTCCTTGGGCGTCAGCTCACGGGGCACGATATCGAGCAGCAGCACCGGCAGACCGGCGTTGGCGACGTGCGCCGCGATAGCGGCGCCCATGGTGCCGGCGCCGAGAACCGCCACGCGTTCGATGGGGTAGTTCATATTGTCAATTGCCTCCTTTGGGCGTTTGCTTTCTCAGTCTCGAGGCGGGCTCACGTGCGCCCACCAAAGATCTCATCGTCGACATCGACGCTGATCGGACAGTGATCCGAGCCCATGACGTCGGGATGAATCGCTGCTGAACGAACAAATGGCATCGCACCAGGCGAAGCCAGGATGTAATCGATCCGCCAGCCGATGTTGCGCTCACGGACCCCGAACCGCTGGCTCCACCAAGAGTAGTGGCCACCGTCGCTCTGGAAGTGACGAAAGGTGTCGCTCCAGCCGGACTGCAGCCATCGATCGAGCTCTTCGCGCTCCTCAATACGAAAGCCGCTGGTCTCGCGGTTTTGCTTGGGCCGCGCCAGGTCGATCTCCCGATGCGCGGTGTTGAAGTCGCCCATCACCAGGATGGGCTCGCCACGTCGCCGCGCGGGCTCGAGCTCGTCGAACAGCCGACGGTAGAAGTCCAGCTTGTAGGGAATTCTGCTGAGGTCACGGTTCTTGCCGTTGCCGTTGGGAAAGTAGGCGTTCACCAGGTGGAGGGAGCCGAATCGCAGGAGCTGCAGGCGCCCTTCACAATCGATCTCAGGCTCGCCGAGGGTGGTGCGCGCCGCGTCGGGGGCCTGCCGGGAAAACACCGCGACACCACTATATCCAGCTCGCTCCGCGGCCACCAGCTCGAGATGCCAACCGTCGCGCTCTCGCAGGTCCGCCGGGACCTGCTCACGCTTGGCTCGAACTTCCTGCAGGGAAACGATGCCAGCATCGCAGGAATCCAGCCAGTCGCCGAAGCCTTTGCGGGCACAGGCACGAATGCCGTTGATGTTCCAAGAAGCGATCCGCATGTTCAGTATTTCGCCTGCGATCAGGCTTCGGAGTCGGAAACGGCGCCGGCCGCCAAGAAGTCTTGCAGGCGGGCCTGTTCCCGGGCATCGAGCACTTCACCAAGCCATACCTGGAGCGCTTCCGGGTCTCGAAAAGCACGGCGATCGGGGTTGCCAGCCGCTCGGATCGCGCGTTCAGCCTGCAGACCGAGCACGGCGCTCTCGTTGATCAGCACCGCGGATCGCAACAGCTTGGGATTGAGCTGGGACATCAGGCCGATGAAGGCTTCGCTGATCGCCGGCGGAAACACGTGCGCGCGTCGCATGTCGACAACGACCACGAAGTCACCGGCGATCGCCTGGATGACGGCCAGATGGGTCTGGCGAAGCTCGAGGATCTCGTCACCGGACAGCGGCGTAATGACGCGCAGCTCGACCAGACGCCCCACATGGTTCTCGCTGCTAAACATTGCCGAGGTGCTGGCAGGCGATGCGCATGAAGCTCGGGATCAAAAGCCGTAGCGGTTGTACCCGAGGATCGCGATGATCGACCGGGTCGACTTGCATTCGTCGCATTTGTAGAGCGGAAAGACGCCTTTCTCCCACGCCCCGGTCTGTAGGCCGATGTAGGTGAGATGGGTGAGCTCGCCGCAGGCAGGGCACCTGAAGTCCGCGCCCGAAGGCACCAGCGGGACTTTGCCGAGCGATTTCGAGATCACCTCGCCTGCCTCGCGCGTGGGCTCACCTGGGGTCGAATCCTTGATGCAGGTGCCGATCCGGAAGTGAGCATCGTCGATCTGACGACACCACCTCACTTCCGCAAGCATCGTTTCAGCACGCTGCTCAGCGGAATGGTCGAGCTGGATCAGCAGCTCCTCGCCAGGCTCCAAAGGGGACCGTACGTCGAACGACAAGCCAGACAAGCTCATGTCGAAAGCAACCGCTGCGCGCAGCATCTCCCCGGGATTGTCGACCACCTTACCGTCGAAGGGTGAGAACAAGACCTCGATGCCAACCACCGGATAGCGCCGCTCCTGTCGGCGCTCGTCGGCGAGCGGCATGGGGTTTTCTCCCGGCGCTTCGCTTTCGATCGGGTCAGTGTGAGCCGAGCTCGGCTCTTCGATTTCAGTACCTTCGACTTTGTTCACCACGTCCCCCCGCGGATTTTGATTATAGCAACCCCAGGCCGATTCCTGGTGAGGATACGGTGCCTGCGCTACCAGAGACTTGGGCCTCACTGGAAGACTGCGTCTTCGGGCATCGAGATCGCGGACTCGTCAACCGAATCATCCAGCGTCGGATCGGCGACCGCATCGACCCGCAGCCAGACCACAGCTTCGTACGTGCCCTGGCCTTCGTTGATCCAGCTATCGGGGCCGAGATCGGCCGCAGGCCAGAACTTGGTGCCGATGGCGGAGATACCATGCAGGAAGTGGATGCCGCTTTCTGGCACGGTGGCCACAGCGTCTCGCGCATCTTCAGGAAAAGGTGGCGAGAACAAGCTCAGGTACTGGTCCGCCTCCGGTACCAGGGTCAAATATCCCTCATCAGTCTCGAGCCGAGCCCAGACCACGTCGCGATAAAAGCCTTCCAGTTTGGGTTCGTGAGCCGCCGTGACCGGCGTCAGGTCGGCTGACTTTCGCCAAACTCCCAAGGCGGCTCCAGCCAATCGGTTCTTCCAAACTCGGCCGGGACCGCCTCCCAGCCAGCTCAGGCTGACGACGCGCTGCCTGGGGTAGTCGAAGCCGAATCCCAGCAGCTCGTGCGGCCCTTCAGCCACGTAGGTGACCGCCAAGCGGAGCCAGCCCGAAGGGTAGAGCGTCCAGCGCGCGCGGTCGAGCCGGTGAGCCGCCGACTCCTGGGCGCGGTAGCTCACGTCGACGGTGGCCACCTCGTCTACTACCTCGTGCCGGACCTGGGCGCCACCTGGCTCAGAGCCTCCGACCACCCGCAGACCCCGCGCCAGGGACAGCTCGCGGTCACGGTGAGAGAGCCTCAACAGCTCGCCGCTCTCTAGGTCGAAGACGGCACCGTGATCGCCGGCGCGCAGACTCAGGCGCGGCCCGTCGACCACAGCCTCGGCGACCGCGGCTTCGGCAACCACGGCTTCGGCAGACTGTGACGGTATCGACTGCTGCTCAGCGACGAGCTCCGCTCGCAGATCGCGCTGGGGCAGCGTCCAGTTGCTGACCTCACGGCCCATCGGATCGAAAGCGGTCCAGCGCACGGCATCGGCGGCTGCCGCCCCCAGCGCCTTGGGCAGTGCGAGCCGTCCGCGCTCACCCGGAGCTGTCG
>JBCCEE010000251.1:0-12074 GCA_039030415.1 Acidobacteriota bacterium | reverse complement strand
GGGCGGCACCACCTGGGCGCCGCTCGGCGCCGGTACTGATGACGAAGTCGAGAACTTCGCGGTGTTCGACGACGGCGGCGGTCCGGCACTCTTCGTCGGCGGCGACTTTCTGGCTGCTGGCGGCGCGCCGGCTTCGTACGTAGCGAAGTGGGACGGCACCTCCTGGACGCCGCTGGGCACCGGCACGGACGACGAGGTCAACGTCCTGTTCACCTTTGACGCGGGGGACGGTGAGCAGCTCTACGTCGGCGGTTTCTTTTTCGCCGCCGGCGGCGCGCCAGCCGCGGGGATCGCACGGTGGGATGGCACTTCCTGGTTCCCTCTAGGATCCGGAGTCGGCAACCCCTTCTTCCCGGATGCTGGTCCTTTTCCGAACGTCGAGGCCCTCGCCTCCTTCGATGACGGTAGCGGCGCATCGCTGTACGCTGGTGGCCTCTTCCGTACCGCCGGTGGGCTGATAGCGAACAACTTCGCGGAATGGGCCTGTCCGACCCTCGACTACGGTGACGCGCCGGACAGCTATGCGACGCTGTTCGCCAGCGACGGCGCTCGCCACGACGTCGTCGCCGGCTTTAGCCTTGGCACCGAGCTCGACGCCGAGCTCGACGGCATCGAAGACGTTGCGGCCGCGGGCGACGACGGCGACAACACCGCCGACGAAGATGGCGTGACCTTCGGTACCCTGGTAGCCGGGGCAACCGTGGGCGTTGACGTCGAGGCTTCCGCGGCGGGCGTGCTCGACGCGTGGGTCGACTGGAACGCCGATGGCGATTTCGACGCTGGCGAGAAGATCTTTGATGGCGAAGCTCTGGCAGCCGGCACCAATAGCCTGTCTGCGGCGATCCCGGCGAGCGCCGCTGTCGGCGACACCTTTGCCCGGTTCCGCTTCAGCAGCGCCGGCGTCGCCGATCCGACGGGCCGCGCTGCCGACGGTGAGGTCGAGGACTACCAGGTGACGGTCAACGCTGGCGCCGAATTCTCGATCGACGATGTCACCCTGATGGAGGGCGATTCCGGAACGACGGCGTTCGACTTCACGGTCACCCGTAGCCACAACCTGAGTGACGCGTCGATCGACGTCGCCACGGCCGATACCACGGCCGTGGCCGGAGTGGACTACACGGCGCTGCCGTTGACAACGCTTAGTTTCACGGCCGGAGGAGCCCTCACCCAGACCGCTACGGTGCTGGTGAACGGCGACACCACGGTCGAAGTCAGCGAAGTGTTCGTCGTCAACCTCTCGAATCCGGTGGCCGGCACCATCACGGACGGCACCGGCGCCGCCATCATCCTCAACGATGATTCGACGACGCTGACCATCAACGACGCGACGCGCGGTGAGGCAGCGGGAACGCTCTTCTTCCGGCTCGAGCTCACCGAACCGCTCGACGTCAGCGTCTCGGTCGACGTCACGACCGTGGACGGCACCGCCACCACTGCCGACAGCGACTACGTCGGTATCGCTGCTCAGACCGTGACGTTCCCGGCTGGCAACGTGCTGCAGGGACTGTCGATCACCGTCAATGACGACTCGACCGTCGAGCTGAACGAATCGTTCGAGGTGGAGCTGTCGGACTTGGTGGCCAACAACCGGGCGGTCACCCTAGGTGGCAACGGTACCGGCACTATCGTCAACGATGATTCGGCGGTGCTCACCGTTTCGAGCGAGAGCCAGCCCGAGGCGATGAGCCCGATGACTTTCACCGCGACCCTGTCGAACCCGGTGGATGTCGACGTCACGGCGACGGCCGCTGCGCTCGACGGCACGGCGACTGATCCTCCCGATTTCATCGATCCGCACTTGCTTGCGGTGTCGATCACGGCGGGCGAGACGACGGGGACCTTCGACATCACGATCCTCGACGATTCGACGGTCGAGCTCGACGAGAACTTCACCGTCGAGCTGGACAACCTGTCGGCCTCCGGCCGGCTGGTCTCGCTCGGCAGCGGCGGCGTCGGCACGATCGAGAACGATGATGCGGCGGTGATCTCGGTAGGCGATGTCATCCAAGCGGAAGACACTGGAGCGATGAGCTTCACCATCTCGCTGTCGAATCCGGTCGATGTCGCGACCTCGGTCGACGTCTCGACATCCGACGGCTCCGCAACGACCGCAGATAGCGACTACGACGCCTTGAGCGGTCAGACCGTCGCGTTGGCGGCGGGCGAGACGTCGGCGAGCGTGGAGGTGACGGTCAATGCCGACACCACCGTCGAAGCCGATGAGACCTTCAGCGTCGCCCTGGCCTCGCTGGTCAGCAGCGGTCGCGACGTCAGTCTCGGCTCTGGCGCCACCGGCACCATCGAGAACGACGACTTGGCGACGGTCTCTGTCGGAGACGTCAGCCAGGCAGAGGGCGCTGGGGCAATGAGCTTCACGGTCTCGCTGTCGAATCCGGTCGACGTCGCAACCTCGGTCGACGTTTCGACGTCCGACGGTTCCGCGACCACCGCGGATGGCGACTACAACGCGGTGAGCGGCCAGACGGTCGCCTTTGCCGCGGGCGAGACGTCGGCGAGTGTCGAGGTGACGGTCAAAGACGATTCCAGAGTCGAGGCCGACGAGACCTTCAGCGTCGCTCTGTCGTCGCTGGTGGATGGTGGCCGTGACGTCAGTCTCGGCTCGAACGGTACCGGCACGATCGAGAACGACGATGCCGCGGTGATCTCGATCGGAGACGTCAGCCAGGCCGAGAGCGCTGGTCCGATGAGCTTCACGGTCTCGTTGTCGAGCCCGGTGGATGTCGCGACGTCGGTCAACGTCTCGACCGCCAACGGTACCGCGACCACCGCCGACGGTGACTATGACCCGGTGAGCGGGCAGACAGTATCGTTCGCTGCCGGAGAGACGATGGCGAGCTTCGAGGTGACGATCAACGACGACTCGCAGGTAGAGTCGGACGAGACCTTCACCACCAGCCTGTCGGCGCTGGTCGACGGCGGTCGTGACGTGACCCTGGGCTCGGGCGGTACCGGCACTATCGAGGACGACGACAACGCCAAGCTGTCGATCGACGACGTCAGCCTCGCCGAAGGCACTGGCGGCACCACCGCCTATGTCTTCACGGTCTCGCTGTCCAAAAGCAGCGTCCTGCCGGTGACGGTGGACTATGCCACCGCTGACGGTACGGCGGAGGATGAGACCGGCGACGGCGACTACACCGCCGTCAGCGGGACCCTGATGTTTGCGCCGGGCGTGGTCCAGCAGACCATCAACGTGACGGTTCAAGCCGACTCGGACGAAGAGTTAGACGAGACCTTCTTCGTCGATCTGTCGGGCGCCAGCGGTGCCACGATCAGCGACGGCCAGGGCATTGGCTCGATCATGGACGACGACGATCAAGGGGCGCCAGTAGTGTCCGGCGTCGTGAGCGGCGAAGAGGCGATCGAGGACTGCACCGAGGTGCGTCAGTCGTTGACTTCGTTGGCGGTGACCTTCGACCAGGCGATGAACGATCCTGATGGAGACACCGTGGCTGACGATGTCACCAACTCAGAGAACTATCGCTTGTTCATGGCGGGTCCGAACAACGATCTCGATAGCGAGATGTGCGGCGACCCCGTCGGCGACGATGTCGAGATCGAGATCGGCTCCGTGGCCTACGATCCCGGCACCTTCATCGCCACTCTGACGATCGAAGACGGCGCTCTCTTGACCAGCGGGCCGTTCCGCTTCCTGGCCTGCGATACCCTCGCGGATCCGGCGGGCAACAGCCTCGACGGCGGCGACTTCGGGCGCACTTTCCGGATCGAGCGCGACAACCTCTTCGTCAACGGCCAGTTCGACTGCGACGTTTCGGAGTGGGAGCTGCTCTCGACCTTACCCGAGGAGATCTCCTGGTCCGAGGACGATGTCGACGACGCGACGATCTCGGGCTCGGGTGCGGTCACCAACATGAGCAGCAGCAATGGCTTCACGTTCGCCCAATGCTTGCCGATCGGCGGCGAAGCGAGCTTGACCGAGAGCGCTGCGGTGCAGGTTTCGGCGGCTCCCGGCGTCGAGGTCCTGGCAGGGCTGGTGTGTGAGTTCTTCCAGGCCGAAGACTGCGCCAACGACGTGATCGCGACCGCCTTCGAGACCTTCGTGACCACTGATACGGCGGGCTCCTGGGTGCGAATCGAGAGCGAGCTGGCGTCGCCTTCCGGAGCGAGCTCGGCACTGTGCTCGTTCAACTTCACGACCGAGGACGGTGACGACTTCGACGCGAGAGTCGACGATCTCAGGCTGACCCGACCGGGCCTGATCTTCGATGACAGCTTCGAGTCCGGCGACACCTCGGCCTGGTCGTCGTCGCGCTAGCCCAGAGCCTCCCGAGCCCAAAGGCTAGTCGCGGTACCGAGAGCGCACGCCGCTCTCGGTACCGCTTTTGCGTTGTGCTCGGTCTACCGAACGGGCTTCGAGTCACTGCGATGTAAGATCAGTAGGCTATGCCTCAACCGATCGAGACTCAGCTGAGCCCTGAAGAGTACCTGGCGATCGAGCGTCAGGCGGAAGAGCGCAGCGAGTACTACCGCGGCGAGATGTTTCTGCTGGCTGGCGCCAGCCGGCAGCACAACCGAATTGCCACCAATCTCACCTCGCTACTGGACCGGCAGCTAGCGGGTCGCGACTGTGACGTCTACGCTAGCGACCTGCGAGTATTGGTAGATCGCACCGGCCTCTACACCTACCCAGACCTCGTGGTGACCTGCGGCCCAGAACGTTTCGCCGACGAGCATCGTGATGTGCTGCTCAATCCACTGCTCATCATCGAGATCCTTTCCGCTTCGACGGAAGCTCACGACCGCGGGCGTAAGTTCGAGCACTACCAGCAAATCGAGTCTCTGACCGAGTACTTGCTCGTCGCCCAGGACTCGATGAGGGTAGAGCAATACCGCAAGCAGGAGAGTGAGTGGCTTTACCGTGAAGTTCGTGGAGGCGAGCGAGTGGTAGAGCTACCGGTGATCGACGGCAAGCTACCGATGAGCGAGATCTACCGTCGAGCCGAGCCTGGAGCATCTCGCCGGCTCCGATAGCGACGGGGAAGTCGGTCGTCAGATAAAGACTTCGTCGATAGTGTCGGCAGTTGACAAGTTTTCGGCCCAGCCGATGAGCTGCTCCGTACTCGCCGAGCGGATGCGCTCTTCGATGGTTGCGTCGAGAGAGTGGAACTTGCGCGACAAGAGTCGTCGGAAGAGATTCCGCTCGCCGTTGAGCTCTCCCAACAGAGCGCCTTCTTTCCTGCCCTTCCGCAAACCCTGCTCCAGACCCTGTTGATGGCCTAGCCGCAGGCCTTCTTCGCGCCCCTTGGCGGCCCACTGTTCATCCCACGTTCCCATGTTCACCTCCAGGTAGGTCTTGAACTCTGCAAAGTTTTGCAGCTCGGGTATTTCGATGCCACGGGATCTCACGGGCAACACAACCTTGGATAGCCAGGCTAACACGTCTCGGCGCAGATTACGGTGCTCGGGCCTGTCGAGCCACTGTGCGAATTGTTCGACCATTGTGCGGAGGTATTCTGGGCCATGGTCCTGCTCGACCCTAGCGATCCCTGCTACAACGTTCTCGATCAAGCTTTCCAGGGTCTCCAGAGGCAGGCGTTTCTCGTCCACCAAGCAGTAGCGCATCGAAGGTAGATAAGGTCTGAGACTCTCGGGTACTGGCTCGATCAGCTGCTCGACTTCGAGTGATGCCGACCATCTTGAATCTCCGTTGTAGAAGACGATAGGAAGCACTGGCGGCAGCTTGTTTCGCTTCGTGAGCGGCTGCTCTTTCAGCAGACGTTGATAGAACAGTGCGACGTAGACAAGCATGCGGAGTGCCATGTCTGGCTCGGTGGAAGATTGCAGCTCGAGCAGAACAACGATGTATAGCGGCGAGCCCCGCCACTGGACACGCCAAGCGACATCGCTGACGCGTTCTTCGAACTCGCCCACGAGCTGGCCTGACAGGTAGTCCGAGGGCAGCTTTTCGAGGGTGTCGAAGTCGAGCTCTGAAACCCAGGGCTCATGAATGAACCCGCACAACAGGTCTTGGATCGTGCGCGGGTGGCTGAAGAGCAGCCGATGGCTGCGATCCAGCGGCTTGTGCGGTGACTTGAGGTTATCTGGCTCCATCAACATCCTCCATGGTTGGGCGTGGCCAAGCGATCCGAGAGGGATCTCTGGCGAGAAAACGCTCTCACCCAATAGAAGACGGAAAAACTTCGCTCGATCTTGCGACCCGGCCGAAGTTTTTCGAACCTTGCTACAGATCTAGGATCTTTGTCGGGGCTAGCGGCGAGCCGGCAGGCCCAACTGGCTGGCGAGGACCCGGAGGCCGCCGAGCGCTTCGATGCGCTTGGGCTTTTCTACCGCTTCGAATAGCGCGACGATGACCCCCTGGTGGGGGAGGTCCGCTCGGGACAAGTAGCGGCGGGTACCGGCGTGGGGCCATAGAGGCTGCCAGCCTTCCGGCCGCGATTCGACGAGCTTCTGCAGCTCGATGAGAGCTTCCGCCGCGGCGTCTAGCTTTTTGCGGGCGAGCAGCGTGGCGACCTCATAAGCCCTCAGCACGCTCTGAAGATCACCCGACCGCTCGGCTCTGGGCTGGAGATGGCGAGCCAGGAACAGGGCCTCCTCGACGCGACCCAGGGAGAACAATGGCTCGATCGACCGCACGGCGACCAAGGTGTCCTCCGGAAAACGCTGCAGCCAGCCGTTGACGGTCTGCAACGCGCCGCGATGGTCGTAGAGCTCGTCTTGTAAGAGCCCTACGAGCTGCAGCAGGGTGACGCGGTCGTCGGGATTCTGGGCCAGGGCCTGGCGCAGCGCCTCGGCCGCTTCGGCCGGCTTGCCCGAGGCGCGCAGCACCTGAGCTTCGTTGAGGCGGGCCAGGCTCCAGGGCTCCGGCGAGCTCTCCAGCGTGAGCACCTCGAGAGCCCGGCGGTGGGCGACGAGCGCTTCGTGCAGCAGCAGCGGGCGCTCCAGCTGCTCGGCTCGCAGCGCCCGGGCGTAGAGCGCTGCACCTATGTGGTCATGGGTCATGGCCCAATCTTGGGGCGTGGCCTCGCGGGTGAAGACCTCGAGCGCCGAGCGGTGAGCGGCGATTGCCGAATCCAGCAGCTTGTCGCCGGCTTCACCCTGGGTGATCGCTCCCAGGGCTTCGAGCGCTGAGCCCAGATTGTTCAGGGTAGCCGCCCACAGCCGCGGGTGCTCCTCCGAGTTGAAGACTTCGAGCGCCGAACGGTAGGCGATGATGGCCTGCGCCAGCAGCTGCCGGCTGCTCTCGCCTTCGACCCGCCGGGCCTGCTCCAACAGGGCATTGCCGAGGTTGGTGCGCTCGGCGGCCCACGCTGGAGTCAAGGAGCTGGCTGATCCGCCGCCTGGCTCCTTGACGGATTCGCTGCTGGCCTCCTCGACTGCTAGCTCAGCGGCTGACTCGGCCGCTGCCGGGGGCTCGCTGGACGGCGCGGGCTGAGCCGCGGCAGGAGCGACGATCGCCACCAGCAGGGACGCGAGATGCAGCCTCGCCCGCATCAATACTCCTGCCAGCTCTTGATCTCCAGGTCCTCGAGCGACTTGCGGCACAGCGCCTGGGCCAGGCCCTGGGCGAGCTGGAGGTTGGTGATCAGGTGGACGCCGCTGTCAACCGCAGCGCGTCGGATCCTGTAGTCGTTGCGCAGCTCTTCGTCGGTGGCGTCCTTGGGAATATTGACCACCAGGTCGACTTTGCCCTCGCGGATGAGATCGACGGCGTTTGGCGACTCGTCTTCGAGCGGCCAGGCCACCGGCGTCACCTCGATGCCGTGCTTGTCCATGAAGGCTGCAGTGCCGCGCGTGCCGTAGAAGCGGACGCCCGTAGCGGCGAGCTCACGGGTGTTCTTGAGGAAGGCGGCCTTCGACTCGACGCTGCCGGTCGACAGCAGGATGCTGCGGATCGGCAGCCGCAGGCCGACCGAGATCATCGACTTCAAGAAGGCGTCCTCGAAGTCGTGCCCGATGCAGCCTACCTCGCCGGTCGAAGCCATCTCGACGCCGAGGATAGGATCGGCGCCTTCGAGTCGGGTGAACGAAAACTGCGGTGCCTTGACGCCGACGTAGTCGAGCTCCAGCACCGAGACATCGACCGACGGAATCGGCCGGTTCATGATGATGCGGGTCGCCAGGTCGATGAAGTTGACCCGGAAGATTTTCGACACGAACGGGAACGAGCGCGACGCCCGCAGGTTGCACTCGATCACCATGACGTCGTTGTCACGCGCCATGAACTGGATATTGAACGGGCCGTTGATGTTCAGCTCGCGAGCGATCTGAGTTCCGATGCGGCGCGCCCTGCGAATGGTCTCGATGTAGGTGCGCTGCGGCGGCAGTACCAGGGTGGCGTCGCCGGAGTGGACGCCGGCGTTCTCGATGTGCTCGGAGATGGCGTAGACCTCGATCTCGCCATCCTTGGCGACCGCGTCGAGCTCGATCTCCTTGGCGCCCGTGATGAACTTGGAGATGACCGTGGGATGCTCCGGGGACACCTCGGCGGCACGCTTCAGCACCTCATTGAGGTCTTCCTCGTCTTCGGCCACGGCCATGGCGGCACCGGACAGCACGTAGGAAGGACGCACCAGCACCGGATAGCCGACCTTCTCGGCGAAGGCGATGCCGTCGGCGTAGGAGGTGACCTCGTCCCACGGCGGCTGATGGATCTCGAGCTCATCGCACAGCGAGGAGAATTTGTGGCGGTCCTCGGCGCGGTCGATGTCCGAAGGCCGCGTGCCGAGCACGCGCAGGCCGGCCTTCTCGCAGTGCAGGGCGAGGTTGTTGGCGGTCTGACCGCCGACCGAGACCACCATGCCGTAAGGCGTCTCTTTGTCCTGGATCTCGAGCACGGTCTCGAACGAGATCTCGTCAAAGTAGAGCCGGTCGCACTCGTCGTAGTCGGTGGAGACGGTCTCCGGATTGCAGTTCAGCATCACGGTCTGGTAACCGAGCTCGCTCAACGTGCGCACGGTGTTGACGCAGCACCAGTCGAACTCCACCGAGCTGCCGATGCGATAGGCGCCGGAGCCGACGACTAGCACCGACTGCGCGCCGGGATTCTCGACGTCGTCTTCGCTGCCGTGGTAGGTGAGGTAGAGGTAGTTGGTGCGAGCCGGATACTCGGCCGCCAGGGTGTCGATCTTCTTCACCCAGGGGCGAATTCCGGCGGCCTTGCGCAGACGCCGCACCGTGCTCTCCGACAGCCCGACCAGCTGGCCGATCTGGCGGTCGCAGAATCCGGCCTGCTTGGCGGTGAGCAGCAGATCGTCCGACAGCTCCTCGCCTTTGACCGCGCCCAGCTTCTCAGCCAGGTCGGTGAGGTTTTTGACGCGCGCTAAAAACCAGTGATCGATGCGCGTCAGACGGTGGATCTCTTCCAGACTCATGCCGGCCTGGAGAGCCCGCGCGATAGCGAACACCCGGCGATCCGTGGGCTCGGCGAGCTCGGTCTCGAGATCACCGAAGTCGCCGTCGGCGATGGCGCCCTGGGCTCCGATGTCGAGCATCCGCAGAGCCTTCTGGAAGGACTCCTCGAAAGTGCGACCAATCGCCATCACCTCGCCGACCGATTTCATGCCGGAGCCGACGCGGGTCGAGACGTTGCGAAACTTTTTGAGGTCCCAGCGTGGCACCTTGGTCACGATGTAGTCGAGGGCGGGCTCGAAGCAGGCCCGGGTCACCTCGGTGACCTTGTTGGGGATCTCCGCCAGCGAGTAGCCGAGCGCCAGCTTGGCGGCGACGAAGGCCAGCGGGTAGCCGGTCGCCTTGGAGGCCAGCGCCGAGCTGCGCGACAGGCGAGCGTTCACCTCGATGATCCGATAGTCGTCGGAATTCGGATCGAGCCCGTACTGAATGTTGCACTCGCCGACGATGCCGAGATGACGGATCACGCGGATGGCGATCGTGCGTAGCTTGTGGTACTCGTGGTCGGTGAGGGTCTGGCTGGGGGCGACGACGATGGACTCTCCGGTGTGGATGCCCATCGGGTCGAAGTTCTCCATGTTGCAGATGGTGGCGCAGTTGTCGTAGGCGTCGCGCACCACCTCGTACTCGATCTCTTTCCAGCCGGTGAGGTACTCCTCGATCAAGATCTGCTCGGCGTGGGCGAAAGCACCGGTGGCCCGTTCTTCCAGGGCTTCCCGGTCTCTGCAGATGCCGGAGCCGAGACCGCCGAGGGCGTAAGCGATCCGCACCATCACCGGAAAACCGATCTCCTCGGCCGCTGCCAGCGCGTCCTCGACGTGGGTCACCGCCCGGCTGCGCGGCATCTTGGCGTTGATCGCGGTCAGCTGGCGGTTGAAGAGGTCGCGGTCTTCCGTGTCGCGAATGGTCGAGACCGGCGTGCCGAGCACTGCCACGCCGTGACGGTGCAGTACCCCGGCCTCATCGAGCGCGACGCCACAGTTGAGCGCCGTTTGGCCCCCGAAGCCCAGCAAGATGCCGTCGGGACGCTCTTTCTCGATCACCTTCTCGACGAAATACGGCGAGACCGGCAGGAAGTAAACCTGATCGGCGAGATCTTCCGAGGTCTGAATAGTGGCGATGTTGGGGTTCACCAAGACGGTGGCGATGCCCTCTTCTTTGAGCGCCTTGATCGCCTGGCTGCCGCTGTAATCGAACTCGCCGGCCTGGCCGATCTTGAGCGCCGAGCTACCTAGGATGAGGACTTTCTTGGGCAGGCTCTGACGGTGCTGCACCGCTTCGGTGCCGGCCTGGGTTCCTTTGACTGGGGTTCCTTTGACGGGGATTCCGTTGAAGTTGGTCGAGCTCACTGCAACATCTCCACGAAGCGGGCGAACAGATCGGCGGTGTCGGTCGGGCCCGGGGTGGCCTCGGGATGGAACTGGACGCTGCGGGCCGGCTTCCAGTCGTGGCGGATGCCTTCGTTGGTGCCGTCGTTGGCGTTGGTGAACCACTCGCGCCAGCCTTCCGGCAGGGTAGCGCCGTTGACCGCGTAGCCGTGGTTCTGAGAGGTGATGTAGCAGCGCCGCGTACCGACCTCGATGCAGGGCTGATTCTGCGACCGGTGGCCGAACTTGAGCTTGTAGGTGTCAGCGCCAGCTGCCAGGGCGAGGATTTGATTGCCCAAGCAGATGCCGAAGATCGGAATCTTCTCATCGAGCGCTCGCCGCACGTTGGCGATGGTGCGATCGGCTAGCTTGGGATCGCCCGGGCCGTTCGGCAGGCAGATGCCGTCGAACTCCTCGCGGAAGAAGTCGTAGTCCCAAGGCACCCGCATCACGCGTGCGCCGGCAGCGACGAAACTGCGCACGATGTTGGCCTTGGCGCCGGTGTCCACCATCACGATGCGTGGACCGTCGTCGCCGTAAGTCACCAGCTCCGGCGTGCTGACCTCGGCCACCAGGTTCTCGACGTTGGGGTCACGCCAGGGGATGTCTTCGCCGTCGGCGACGATTTTGCCGAGCATGGCGCCGCGGTCGCGGATGCGCTTGGCAACGGCGCGTGCGTCGATGCCGGTGAGTCCGGGGATGCCCTCGGACTCCATCCACTGGTGCAGACTGCGCTCGGCGGACCAGTGCGTCGTGTCCGACGACACTTGGACGACTACCAGGCCGGCAGCCCAGATGCGTTCCGATTCGAGGCCGGCCGGTAGGCCGAGCTCGTCGCGTCCCGCTCCGGGGACGCCATAGTTGCCGGCATAGGGGTAGGTGGCGACCAGGATCTGACCGGCATAAGACGGGTCGGTCAGGGTCTCCGGGTAGCCAACCATGCCGGTGTTGAAAACGACCTCTCCAGCGACCGGCATCGGGGCACCGAACAGCGTTCCGGCGTACTCCGAGCCGTCCTCGAGGACCAAGGTTCCGCGACGTGGCATGAGATGTCCTTTGGGGATAGGGGGGATCCGAAGGGCGCGCCAGAGGCTGGCGCGTGGCTCGGGAGCGCTAGGGTACACGAGATGTCCCCTAGAGGGACATCGCGTGTTCCCTGGAGGAAGATCTCGTGTTCCCTGGAGGACATCTCGTGTTCCCTGGAGGGACATCTCGTGTAAGCTGGAGGACATCTCGTGTTCCCTGGAGGGACAACGCGTGTTCCCTGTAGGAACATCTCGTGTTCGCTGGAGG
>JBCCEE010000250.1:0-12117 GCA_039030415.1 Acidobacteriota bacterium | reverse complement strand
GGTATCACACCCGACGGTAGGTTCGCACGAGTGCCAACAGGGCACCGTCTTAGTTGCAGCGTGTCTCAGGTGTCAAAGCCGGTGACCATGCTGCATGAGTACTGATGAAGCAGAGCAGACATCGCGGTGGAACTGGAGATGGCCCAGATAACACAGAGCACAGCATGTCGGCCAAACAAGGAAGTCCCTGCCGGCCAGCCAGAGGCGCCAGGCATGACAGAGGAGACCTCAAAAAAGGCAATTCGAACTCCATCCTAGTCGGCAGGAAGGCGAACACCAAGTGCTCCTGCCACCTAATCTGCCGGAGTGATGCAGCAAGAGTAGACCAGAGGCTGAGGCGCACCAATGTTAACGATCGTCTCTTCCAGGAGCACAGCAATGTCGCCAATGTTCTCTGCACTGAATACCTGGGTGCACAAAGCGTTGAGAGTGTCCACATCAGCATTGCCGATGCCGACGCATACGAGGGTGAGGTCTGCGGAGGCCAAGTCGGCAGATTCCTGATCGAAAGGGCTCTGGCCATCTGTGATCAGGATGACGATGCCTGCAGCACATGTGCCAACCCTTGCCAGGGCTGCGCAATGTCGTTTCCAGGTGCGCTCCAAGACTTCTTCTGAGGTGCGGAGTGGACGGAGCGGTTCACCGACCGGCTCGAAGTCACGATGGATGCCCTCGCCGCCGATGCGGCGTTGCGTCAACCCACGCGTTTTCAGACTCTGCAAACCGGCCGGGTCGGCGTCGGCGGAGTCTACGATCAATGGCGCCGCCTGGGGGCCCTCGCCAAAGGCGAGGCATTCAGCGCCGCCCATGGCACCGTCGGTGGCCGCTCGGGGGCCATCGGCCGTTCCGCAGGAGAGAAACCATGACCAGCCTCGAGATCCTAGCGTTCGGCGTCGTCATCCTGGCCTCGATACCCGCGTCCATGGTGGTGGTCAACCTGATGTTCTACCGGACGCCGCGGCCGGCCGAAGCCGGCACCCCCGCCATCTCGCTGTTGATCCCGGCGCGTGATGAAGAGCGCAGCATCGGAGGCTGCGTCGAGTCGGCCCTGGCGAGTCGCGGCGTCGAGCTCGAGGTGGTGGTGATGGACGATCATTCCGCCGACCGCACGGCTGAGATCGTGGGGGAGCTCGCGGCGCGGGATCCGCGGGTGCGGCTGGTGAGCGCGCCTCCGCTGGCCGCCGGCTGGAATGGCAAGCAGCACGCCTGCGATGCCCTGGCCTACGCTGCCAGCCATCCCATACTCGCCTTCATCGACGCCGACGTCAGGCTCGAGCCCGACGGCCTCAGTCGCATGGCGGGTTTCCTCGAGCGCAGCGGCGCGGGGCTGGTGAGCGGTATCCCGCGCCAGCGCACCGGCACCCTGATGGAGAAGCTGGTGGTGCCGTTGATCCACTTCGTGCTGCTCGGCTTCCTGCCGATGCCCGGGGTGCGCTGGTCGCGTCATCCTTCCTTTTCCGCCGGCTGTGGGCAGCTCTTCGTCGCCGATCGCGAGGCCTACCAAGTTTCCGGAGGACACGCCGCGATCCGCGCTTCTCGGCACGACGGCGTGACGCTGCCGCGCGCCTTCCGCCAGGCAGGCATTCGCACGGATCTGTGCGACGCCAGCCGCGTCGCGGAATGCCGCATGTACCGCAGCGCCGGGGAAGTGTGGCGGGGCTTCGCCAAAAACGCGGACGAGGGCATGGCGTCGCCGGCGGCAATCCTGCCGTGGACGCTGCTGCTCGGCGCCGGCCAGGTGCTGCCAGTGGTGCTACTGCTCGTCGCGCTGGCGCTGCCGCTGCCGTCGTTGGTCGGCCCGGCCGCGCTCGCCTGCGGACTGTCCTGGGGCGCGAGGATCGTGCTCAGCACGAGATTCCAGCAGTCGGCGCTCGGCGCCCTGCTGCACCCAGTCGGGGTGGCGATCGTGCTGGCGATCCAGTGGTACGCTTGGTGGAATGGCCAGCGCGGGCGTCAAATCAGCTGGAAGGGCAGGGTCCAGGTCGATGCCTGAGCCGGCGCTGCGGATTTCCGCGGCGCACAAGAGCTATGGCAACGTCGAGGCGCTCGCCGGCCTGTCGATGAGTCTCGACGAGGGCGAATGGGTCGGACTGCTGGGCCCGAACGGGGCCGGCAAGTCGACCCTGATGCGGGTGATCGCCGGCCTGCTCAGGCTCGATAAAGGCAGCCTCGAGCTGTTTGGCCATACCGTCGACGGCGCTGGCTCGGACCGGCGAGCCGACATCGTCGGCTTTGTGCCGCAGGAGATCGCGCTCTATCCGCTGTTGACCTGCGAGCAGAATCTGCGCGCGTTTGGCCGCCTGCACGGCTTGCGGCGCGACGAGCTCGACCAGCGCGTCGCCTGGGCGCTCGAGTGGACCGGCCTCGCCGGCCGCTCCGGGGATCGCGTCGGCACGCTTTCCGGGGGCATGCAGCGCCGCCTCAACATCGCCTGCGGCGTGCTTCATCATCCGCGCCTGGTGCTGCTCGATGAGCCTTCGGTGGGGGTGGATCCCCAGGGACGCCAGCGCATCTGGGAGATGCTCGCCGAACTGCGCCAGCGCGGCGCAACGCTCATTCACAGCAGCCACGAGCTCGATCAGATCGAGGCGCTGTGCGATCGCATGCTGATCGTGGATCACGGTCGCATCATCGCCGCCGGCACGGTGGACGAGCTGATCACGGGAGCCCTCGGCGAGCGTTCGGTGCTGCATCTCGAATGTGACGGGCCGACCGCGGAGGTGCCGATGAGCAACGGATTCCAAGCCTCGGGCAGCACCGTACGGGGCCCGCTGCACGACGTCGCTGCCGAGCTGCCCGCCCTGCTCGACGAAGTCAATCGCTCCGGACTCAGCGTCCGCCGACTGCACGTCGAGCGGCCCAGCCTGGAGGCGGTTTTCACCCGGCTCACCGGTCGGGAGCTGCGCGAGTGATCGCCACCCTCGTCCACGTAAGCTGGCTCAACTTGCGTCACGACCGGGTCGCGCTGGTGCTCACCTTCGTACTGCCGCTGGTGTTCTTCTCGATTTTTTCGCTGGTGTTCGGCGCCATGGATCACGAGCGCCTGCGGCCGATCGCCACGGTTCTGGCGGTCGAGGACGACCATCCGGTCAGCACCCAGCTGGCCGATCTGCTGCGCGAAGATCCTGGCCTGGCGATTCAAGAGCTCGAAGGGGCCGACGGCGCACGCGAGGAGGCCCGGCTGCGCGTCGCTGCGGGTCGCGCTGCGATCGCCATCGTCTTGCCCCCGGGTTTTGGCGAGAGCTTGGCTGAAGGTGCCGAGACGAATGATGGAGCAGGCGGGGGGGCGAGCGGTGTGGCGATCGAGCTGCTGAGCGATCGCTCCAATCCGGTGGCAGCCGGCGTGGCGAGTGGGCTGGTACAGGCCGCCGCGCTGCGTCTCGGTGCCGACACCGTCGCCGCCGAGGGTATCGACGGCGTGCTGGCGCCGCAGGACGAGCGCTCAGCCGCCGGCCCGCTGGCGGTCGAAGTCGTGGACGTGCTGGGCGGCGACAACAAGAAACCGTCGGTGGCGTTCTTCGCCGCCGGCATCGGCGTCATGTTCCTGCTCTTCGCCGCCGCCGGCCGCAGTGCCATCCTGATCGAAGAGCGCGAGCACGGCGTGCTCGAGCGTTTGATGGCGGCTCGCGTCAGCCCGACGCATCTGCTGCTCAGTCGCTGGCTGTTCCTGGGGCTGCTCGGCGTCACTCAGCTGACGGTGATGTTCGTCTGGGCCTGGCTGGCTTTCGGCCTCGAGCTATGGACGCCCCGTCGTCTGGCGGGTTTCGCGGTCATGGCGGTGGCTTCGGCGGCCGTCGCCGCCGCCTTCGGCCTGGCGCTGGCGTCCGCCTGCCGCAGCCGCGCCCAGCTGCACGGCGTGGCGTCCGTTTCCATCCTCATTCTGTCGGCCCTCGGCGGTAGCATGTTCCCGAGCTTCCTGATGCCGGAGCATCTCGAGGCGATCGGGCGTCTGACGTTCAACGCCTGGGCGGTCGACGGCTTCCAGCAGGTTTTCTGGTACGAGGCCGGCGTCCACCAGCTGTGGCCCCAGGTCGCCGTGCTGCTGGGCTTCTCGGTAGCATTTCTCGCCGCCGCGCGCTGGTTCGCCAGCGGTTGGCGCGGTCTGCAGGCGTAAGCGGTCTGCAGGCATAAGCGGTCTGCAGGCATAAGCGGTCTGCAGGCGTAAACCGTGCGGGCGACCACGTAGGCCCAACCGTTCGGCGATTCTGGGCTGAGGGTCCCGTCGCTTCCATGTGCTATCTTGGGAGAAGCTCGCCAGGCAACTCGGCGGCTCGCGGTTTGGAGCTAAACCATGGCAGCACTTGCGGAAACTCTGAGGTTCACCGTTGATGACTATCACCGCATGGTGGATGCAGGCATCCTGGCGGAAGACGATCCTGTCGAGCTGGTGGAAGGGCAGATTCTCATGATGGCGCCGGTCGGCAGTCGACACGCGGCTCACGTCAAGCGGCTCAATCGCCTGCTGACGTTCGAGCTCGGCACGCGGGCCATTGTGGCAGTGCAGGATCCGATCACCGTCGACGATTTCTCAGAGCCCGAGCCGGATCTCAGTCTGCTGCGCCCTCGGGATGACTTCTACGCGGCGGCGCATCCCCGCCCTGAGGACGTCTTCTGGCTCGTTGAAGTCAGTCACACCTCATTGGAAGTCGATCGCGAGGTGAAGCTGCCGCTCTACGCTCGGCACCGCATTCCGGAAGTCTGGGTGGTCGACGTTGCGGCTGCCGTCCTCGAGGTATTCAGGAGTCCTGAGAACGGTCGTTATCGCGAGCGCTCGAAGGTCGAGAAGGGGCAGACGATCTCGGCCCTGGCTTTCCCCGATCTCAGCTTCGCCGTCCAAGCGATTCTGGGCTGATCCTGCGTCCCACGCCAAGCGGATCCTTCTGGCGCCTTCTGCACGCCGGGTGGCGTCTTCTGCTAGTGCGGTGTCGCCGCGAGACCTTTACTCTATGGGTCGTGGCGAGAAAGATCGTGGCGAGGGAGCCACCCACTCAGGACGCAACAGGCGGTATACCGCCTGACACTATAGGAGAAGCCAGATGACGACGATCGATCCCCAAGCCCCCGTCATGGTCACTGGAGCGACTGGCTATGTCGCCGGGCGGCTCGTCGAGACGCTGCTCGAGAAGGGACACACGGTGCACGCCGCGGTGCGCGATCCCGAGAATCGCGGCAAGCTGAAGTTCCTGGACGCCCTGGCCGAGAGGCTGCCGGGATCCATCCGCTACTTCAAGAGCGACTTGCTCGAGCCGGGCTCCTACGCCGATGCCATGGCCGGCTGCGAGCTGGTGTTCCACACCGCTTCGCCCTTCACGGTCGACGTCAAAGATCCGCTGAAGGAGCTCATCGAGCCGGCCAAGCTCGGCACCCGCAACGTGCTGGAGCAGGCGAATCAAACGTCTACCGTCAAGCGCGTGGTGGTCACCAGCAGCTGCGCGGCGATCTACGGCGACAATGCGGATCTCGCCGCGACCCCCGACGGCGTCTTCACCGAGGAGGTCTGGAACACCAGCTCCTCTCTAGAGCACCAGGCCTATTCCTACTCCAAGACCTTGGCCGAGCGCGAGGCTTGGGAGATTCAGGGCAGGCAGGATCGCTGGGATCTGGTCACCGTCAACCCGTCGCTGGTGATGGGGCCTGGCATCAACCCGCACGGCACGTCCGAGAGCTTCAGCATCATGAAGCAATTCGGCGACGGCACCCTCAAGGCGGGAGCCCCGCGCTGGGGCATGGGCGTGGTCGACGTGCGGGATCTGGCGGAGGCTCACTACCGCGCTGGTTTCACGCCAGAAGCCCAGGGGCGCTACATCGTCTCCGGCCACAACTCCGACCTCGGTGATCTGGCCGCGCCGCTGCGCGAGCGTTTCGGCAACGCTTACCCCTTCCCGACCCGCACCCTGCCAAAGTGGCTGCTATGGCTGGTCGGCCCCATGGTCAACTCGGCGATGACCCGAAGATCGGTCAGCCGCAATGTCGGACTGCCGTGGAAGGCCGACCACAGCAAGGGCGTCCGCGAGCTCGGCCTGAGCTACCGGCCGCTGGCAGAAACGATCGGCGATTTCTTTCAGCAGATGGTGGACGCCGGCACGTTCGCGAAGTGAACCTTCCCGCTAGCTCGATCGCATTCCAGGCCAGCGTTCGCGAGCTGGTAGGCCGCGTTGGACCGAGCGAGCAAGGGCGGAGATGTTTGAGCGTGTAGGATCCACGCTGATCGTAAACTTCAGAGCGTTAGAGGTTTACGCTGCTACGTATTGATCCTGCGAGTTCCGAAGCCCGGCGGAGCCCGTCCAACACGGCCGTCTATCGATCGTGCCTGGACGGATCCTGCTAGTGCATGTGCCCTTCGTGGCCGGGCTCCGGTGGGCGCGGCGGCGGCAGGACGTTGAACGCCGGGTGATCGGCACGGCCTTCGGAGAGGATCATGGCGAACAGGAAGGGGCCGAACTGGGTGCCCTGGCGGCCGTTCACGAGCACCAGCGGAGTGCCGGTGGGGCGGAACCTCCAGGCGTAGTCGACATCCTGCCGTAGCTTGGTCGCGGTGTCTTCCGCGGCCATGCACTGATCGAGCTCGGCGCGCTCGATGAACGGCGCGGTGAGGCGGTAGACGTCGTCCGCGGTGAGCCCTTTCTGGTTCTTGAACAGCTCGCCCGAAGCCTCGAAGAGCCTGCCGGTCGGCTCGAGGCAGAGCTGGGCTCGTGCCGCCATGCAGCGCACGCTCTCCTCGCCCCGTACCGTCAGGTGGCGGTTGCAGTTGCCGTCGAGCGGGAAGTGGCGCGCGTCGACGAAAAAGGCGGAGGGCGGCACCAGCGTGGCCAGGTAGGCGAGGGTCTGGTGCAGGGTGGCGCAGTGGCCACACAGCATATCGGTGAACTCGGTGATCAATACCGGGGCACCGAGCTGGCCAAGAGTGACGGTGCGAGGCTGCTCGGGAGTGAAGTAGGCAGAGCGGCGGTAGACCTCCAGCGAATCGCTGATGCCCTGCAGCGCTTGCGGCGGCAAGCCGGCCAAAAGCTCGTTCAGGCGGGCGTCTTTATCAAATGACATGCCGCCACCGGCTTCGGCTTCCTGAGCCGCCTGCTGCGTCATGGCTGCCGCGGCCAGGGCCTGGCGCTCGTTCGCCTGCAGGCTCTTGGGCGTCCTGAGACCGGGGTAGAGCAGCACGAGGAACGCCACCAGCGACAGGCCACCGGCCCACATCGCACCGGGCACGAGACGCGCTCGCGGGTGTCGTCGCATGCCGTATAGAACGACCGCGCCATAGGCCAGGGTCAGCACGTAGGTCAGGGCGCAGCTCGAGCAGAACAGCCTCTCCTGGGCGCTGGCGGCGAGCAGCACCGCAACTCCCACCACGCCCCCACCAGCCACCCAATCGATCCCCGAGCGCGCCGCTCCGGCGCGCTCCGGCAAGTGAGCGTAGGCGAGGGCGATCAAGGGCAGAAGCGTGGCGACCAGGCCCCACACCAAGCCCCAGCCGGCCACCGGCAGTCCGGTCGTCTGATGGACCGTAGTGGCGAACGCTGCCGACCACAGGCTGCCGCAGTCGGCACTCTCGCCAAATCCACAGAACGGCTTGGCGCCTGCTCGCGCCTTCAGCAGCTCGGACCACAGGAAGATCGACCACAGCGCGCTGGCCGTTCCCAAAGCTGCGAGAGCATAGAGGGCGCGGGAAGGTGGCGCATCTTCTGCGGCCGAAGCGGACTCGTCAGTCGGACCGCTGTCCTCGGATGCGACGGATGATGAGGGCTGCTGCGAGGGATCTTCTTGCAATGAGGTCACGTGCCGGCTCCTGAATAGGCTGGTGGATCGGTCCGTAGAGAGACCAATGGAGAGTGTATTCTGTCGCCGGAACCGAGACCAGGGGTTGTTAGGATCAGCCTCTATGAGGTCTTGGTCTATGGGGTCTTGGTGCTTGCCCTGGCGCCCGCCGATGAGCCGCGTCAATATTTTGCCCAGGAGCGCTCGCGCTCGACGCTCGCCGAGCGCTCGTGGCAACGGCTGGGCGCAGCTGATGGCGATTGCGCTGTTGCTGGTAGCGACGCCGGGGAGCACGCCGCTGGAGGCCAAGAGCGCCAAAATCAACTGGCCGCTCATCCGGGTCGACGCGCAGCTCGACGCCGAGGGCCGGCTGCACGTCAAAGAAGACTGGACCATGGTCTTCAACGGTCGCTGGAACGGTGGCGAGCGCACCTTCAATCTGCGGATCGGGCAGACCGTGGAGCTGCGAGGTCTGACCCGGATCGATCTGCTGGACGGACATCCCGTACCGCTCTTGGCCGGCAGCATCGACGCGGTCGATCAATACGACTGGACGGAGCGCCACCGCCTGCGCTGGCGCAGCCGGCTGGCGACCGATCCCGGCTTCGAAAATGAGAAGTTCCGCTACATTCTCGAGTACACCTTGAGCGGCATCCTGCGGGAGGTCGACGGGGCCTTTCGCCTCGACCATGATTTCATCTTCACCGAGCGCGTGGGTCGCATCGAGCATTTCGTCCTCGACCTCGAGCTCGATCCGGCTTGGCAGGCCGCGCCCGCTCTGCCTACGCAGGTCGAGAGGTTCGACCTCATGCCCAAAGATGGCGTCCGCCTGACCTCGGACCTGACCTACCTGCCTGCCGGCTGGCCCGCGACCGTGCCGCAGCAGACGCCCGTGAGCTGGCGTCTCGCGGCCTTTGCGACGGGGCTAGCGCTGATGGCGCTGCTGGGCCTGGCATTTTGGCGTCACGAGGCAGAGCGCGGACGATTCGAGACGGCTGACGCGCCAGAGACGCTCGATCGTGCCTGGCTCGAAGAGCATCTGCTGACGCTGCGGCCGGAAGAGGCCGGCGGTCTGTGGGATCGCAAGATCGGCACGCCGGAAGTCGCCGCGGCGGTGGCCCGCATGGTGGCGGAAGGCAAGCTCGCCAGCAGCGTCGAGAAGCATGGGAAGCTGCGCAAGCGGCAGGTCCTGGCCCTCGAGCTGCTGGTCGATCGCTCCGACCTGTCGGGCTACGAGCGCCTGCTGATCGACAAGCTGTTCTTCGAAGGCCGCACCCGCACCGACACCGAAGCGGTGCGTGAGCACTATCGCGTGAAGGGATTCAATCCGGCGGCGGTGATCCGCCCCGCGCTGGAGGCGCGGCTGGCCGTGCTGCGCGGTCCCAAGCCCGAGCCCCCGAGCCCGCGGCCGACATGGATGCTATGGCTGGCGGTGCTCGTCGCACTGGTGCTCGAAGGCTTCACGCGGGGAGAGCGAGCGCTGGTGGTGATCGCCCTCATGCTGCTGTTCGGCTTCATCCCGATGATCGTCAGCTCGTGTTTTGTCACGCCATACCGACGCTGGACCCGGAACCTCGGCCGTGCTGCCCTGGGAATGGCGCTGCCGGCACTGGTTTTAGCGGTGCTGAGCTGGGCGGCCGCGCTGCAGATCTGGCCGATGCCCGATCTGATGCCGGGCATCTTCGGCGTGCTGTCGCTCGCCATCCTGCCGCCTGCAGCGCTGAGCCTTTGGCTGCATCTCGCACGCACTCGCGAATCACGCCAGGGGGTGCGTCGTCATCATCAGATGGCCGCCGTTCGCCGGCTGTTCGCGATCGAGCTCGAGCGCCCCGAGCCCGACCTCGATGATGCGTGGTTCCCCTATGTGCTGGCTTTTGGACTCGACAAGGAGGCCGCCGAATGGTTCGAGCGCCACGGCGGCGAGTCTGACGCGGACTACGGCACCCCGACGATCAGCGCCTCCTCCGACGCTTCGCCGCGGTGGACGGGTGGGGGTGGGGCGTTCGGCGGTGCGGGCGCTTCGGCGAGCTGGGGTGCCGCCGCCGCTGGGCTGGCGGCCGGGGTAGCCAGCCCGACGACCAGCGGCAGCACGGGCTCATCCAGCGGCAGCTTCTCAGGCGGCGGTGGCGGCGGCGGCTGGTGAGCCAGCTAGCGGACGAAGAGGCGTTTGTGCCAGGGGACGCCTTGGTCTTTGAGCTCTTGGCGCCGTTCCTTCAGCTTCTGGCGATCCTGTTCTTCCGCTAGCTTGACGAGGAATTCGGGACCCTTGGACAAGCAGCACGCCTTGTACTTCTTGTTCTCGCCACATGGACAGGGATCGTTGCGTCCTACGCGAGCGACGTGCCGCGGTGCGGTCACCACCGACTTGCGAGTCTTCAGCTTGGTCGATATCTGTCGCGTGCGCCTAGCCATGAGGGGTCTCCGTGATGTCGCGGGTGGGTTCTAGCCGCCCGAGGACCAGGCGGTGGTGTCTCCAGACTCGAAGCCGTCGACGAAAATCGTGCCGAGATCCGGAGCGATCACAGTATAGCCGCAGCCCTGGTAGACCGACACCATAGTGGTGACTTCGGCCACCGAATAGCCGAGGTCGGCGGCGGCGTCGAGTACGGCCTGAGCGGCGTCCTGCTGGTTGGTGCCCGAGCCAGTGCGGGCGATGCCCTCCCAATGCGCGGTGTCGGCACGCGCGATCCCGATCTGCTCGAGGATATCGATGTTGCACGACGCCCAGAACTGGCCGTTCTGGTGGATCGAGCCGCCGAGGTCGTCGGGGTAGTCGCGGATGTCGTTCCAATTCGTCACGCGACCGCCCCAGAACTCGTTGTGGCCGTCCCAGCTGAACATCCAATCCCACTGCGGATCGGCTGGCGTCCACTGGTTGAAGCTGCGGCTGTAGGACACGGCGGCGTAGTCACCGATGCCCTCGCTCAATCCCTCGACCTGAGACAGTCCGCCCGCCGTCACCCAGTCGTGGAGGCCGTGGCCGAGCTCGTGGATGATCACATCGGCATCTTCGGCGTCGTCGACGCCGCCTTCACCGAAGCTCAACCGACCGGTGCCCGGTGAGTAGGACGAGTTGTCGGCACCGCTCCAGCCCGAGGGGTCGAACCGTACGCCGGTGGAGTATTGGGTCGGCCGGATGTTCAGCCCGAGGGTGACGTTGAGATAGCGCATGTAGAGGTCGATGTGGTGGTAGGTGTTGGCGGCCTCGAAAGCGTCGTCGACCCGGGTGAAATTCCAGTTGGCCGTGGCCTGCTCGAACAGTCCCTTGAAGGGGTTGTCATGATCGACCACCTCGGCCCACGGGCCGGTGAGGAAAAACATGCCGCCAGTTTCGGTGATGTCGCGCAGGGTGACGGTCTGGATCTCCGCCACCAGCTCCGGCGTGTCGCCATCGTTGTTGTCGGTGTAGCCGGAATCGCCGTAGGAGGTACCGGCTGACGACAGCGGATCGGGCTCGAAGACATCGCCGCTGCCGTCGATGTAGAGCTTGGTATCCGCCGCCCGCAGCAGCCTGCCGTCGAAGGCGTCGACGTGGTACTCCCAGCCGTCCACCGCCGACTCACCGAGGCTCACCACGCGGTGTGCCAGGTGCGGCTGGCCGTCGAGGACCAGCACCTGCAGGGTGCTGTCGAGCTCGACCGTCGAGGTATCGACGTCGAGGGTGTCAGCGACCGCCGCGAGACGGTCGAGGGCGAGTGCCTCGGCCTCGGCGACACCCACGATCGGCTGGCGCGTCGCCAGGCTTTCGACCTGGGGACGGTAGGTGCTGGCGACGGTACGTGCCTGCCCTTGCCGGTTGAAGGTCACCACCAGCTCCGCCTGGTGGACTGGAATGCCGTCAGCGTGCTGCCGCAGTCGCACCGTGGTGCCGGAAAGGCCCTCGCGCACGGCGTGTAGCGTCAGATCGCGGGTGTCGGCGAAGCGTAAGCCAAGGACTTCGTGATGGTCGTTCAAGAACCGTCGCGCCATGGTCTCGGGAGCCGCCTGGGGTACGCGATAGCGCAGGTTCGAGAGGTGCAGCGCAGCACCGGTCTCGAGGCTGTAGCGTGCCGTGCCTCGGGTCTCCGAGGCCTCGGCGCTGAACGCGGCGTGCTCGTGGCCGTGCGTCTCGGGCGCCTTCTTGCCCCAGGCGGGAGATACCAGCAGCGCGAAGAGAAGGGCGAGTATCAGCGGCGAGACGGCGGAGCGGACTGGACGACTAGGATGAACCATGACAGCTCTCCTTGGGGTTGGATGGGGTTGGGGTTGCGCTGAGAGAGACTCAGCCACTGGGCTGATGTCGTTCTGAGGCGGAGATGGAGACGTTACCCCAGTAACGCGTCAGATTTCCTGACCGTCCGCACTGTCGCATCGTGGCCTTGTTTT
>JBCCEE010000249.1:0-12142 GCA_039030415.1 Acidobacteriota bacterium | reverse complement strand
TCCGATCGTGCTGCTCGCCGAGATCGACGCCAAACCGGTGGACGACGACAAGCTGTTCTTCATCCACGGCGAGGTCAACGAGGAGAACCTCGAGCGCGCCAACATCTCAGCCGCTGCCACCGTGATCATCCTCGGCAACGACGACCTCGAGCCAGGTGCACGCGACGCAAGGGTGGTGCTTTCGACCCTCACCGCCGAAGGCATGAGTCGCGACGCCTACACCGTGGTCGAGCTGGTGCACGAGGCGAACCGCCGACACTGCCAGAGAGCTCACGCCGACGAGATCATTGTCGGCAACGAATTCAGCAGTCGTCTGATCGCCAGCGCCGCGGTCGACCACGGCATCAGCAAGGTATTCTCAGAGCTGCTGAGCGTCACCTATGGCAATGACCTCAAGCAGGTACCGGTGCCGGCGTCGCTCGTCGGCCAGAGCTTCTTCGACGTGATGACAGAGCTGAAGCGTACCGATGGCAGCATCGTGCTCGCCGTACAGCGCGGCCGCGAGGTCATCACCAACCCGCCCAACGACTACCCTGTCGAATCCAGCGATCACCTCATCGTTGTCGCGAGCTAGATCGCATCCGAGAAGCGATCGATAGACGGCCGTGTTGGACGGGCTGCGCCGGGCTGCGGAACTCGCAGGATCACTATGCAGCTGCGTAAAGCACTAACTCACCAAGGTTTACGATCAGGCACCTGGACTACACGCTCAGACATCTCCGCCCTTGCTCGCTCCGTCAACACGGCCCACCATCTCACGACCGCTGTTCTGGCATGCGATCTGGCTAGCGCTTGAGCTGGGCAAAGGAGTAGCCAAAACCGCGCCGGGTGATGACGTACTTCGGTCGGGTCGGCGAAACTTCGATTTTGCGCCGTAGGCGGTAGATGTGGGTTCGGAGGGCTTCCTCGTAGACGTCGGCTAGCGGCCAGACGCGCCGAATCAGGTAGTCCGAGACCACCGTGTGACCGGCGTTGCGCATCAAGATGTAGAGGAGCTTGGTCTCGGTCGGCGTCAGCTCTACCTTGTTACCCTCGATATAAGCTGTACGGCGAGCAAACTCCACCGTCAAGCGGTCGTCGACCCGGATCTTGCGCTCGAGCGTGTAGCCGAAGTCGCCTATGCGACGCAGGAGACACTCGATGCGAGCGACAAACTCGACGGGCTGAAACGGCTTGCGAATGTAGTCTTCGGCGAACGTTCGGAGCGCCTTGGCAACGGTGGCGCTGTCGTCCACCGACGTCAAGGCGATGATCGGGAGATCGGTGAACTCCTGAAGCTGACTGCACAGCCGGTAGCCACTCATCTCGGGCATCACCAAATCGACGACTGCCAGGTGCGGTAAACCGCGCTGCTCGAGTAGCGCCAGCGCTTCGCGCCCCGAGGCCGCTGTCCAAACTTTGAACCCAGCCGCGGTCAATGTCGCATGCGTCAGATGACGATTGATCGGATCGTCGTCGACCGCCAGGATGCGATACGTGGCGTGAGCGATGCTGCTCTGGGCCGTCGGCACCGGTACCTCATCGTTCCACGAATAGCTCGAGGGCTCGTTCGTCGTCGACAGCAGATTGTGTGTTTCTTCCGGCTGCTCATCTCCCACGATCAGCGCAACCTTCTCGCCCGTCTCACCGGTCACGACGCGGGCCGTGATTCGCAGCGATATCGCGATGCCGTCCTTGCACAGCGCACTCTCTCGCCAGCGCCGCAACGTCTCGGGCTGCTGGAAACACGCCTCGAGGTGCTGGGTAGCGGAACCGCCCTCCTTGGCGCGGAAAAGACTCCCGAGCGACAGCTTCGCTAGCTCCTCGACCTTGTAGCCCAAGCGCGTGGCGGCGAAGTGGTTGGCCGCCACGATCTCACTGCTCCGATTCACGGCGAACGACATCGAGGGCATCTCGTTGTAGAGCTCGCGATAGTACAGCGCACTGGCTAGCAGAGCCTGCTCGGCCCGCTGCTGGTCCATCTTCTGGCGCCACGCACACAAGGCCTTCTCGGCGATCATCGGCATCTCGACCAGACTGGCAGCCGATTTCACGACATAGTCCATGGCTCCAGCCCGAAAAGCTTCCGCCGCCACGCCTTCGTCACCATGGCCCGTCATGATGACGACGGGAAAATGTGCTCGCTGTCCAGCGTTCGGCAACAAGTCGATCCCACGACCATCGGGCAACAGCAGATCGGAGATCACCAGCTCGGGTGGCGAGTGCTCGATGACTTGGCGGGCGTCCCTCAGGTTACGAGCCAGCGTACATCGCATGAAATCCGACCGGGCAGCGAAGGCGCGGTCGATCAGTGCAGCATGATCCTCCTCGTCTTCAATCAGGAGCACATGCGGGCGCTGGCTTGGGATTTGGCTGTTCTCGCGGGCTGCAGGGATCATCTCGAGAATTCCTTCAGGAAGAGAGTTGGCATCGGATGCGGCGCGACGACACCCCCTACCACCGCCATCCGGAGTCCGCGTATTGGTCAGATATCAAAGCATGATTTAACCAGCTGAACATGACAATCCAGATGACGGGACCTCTGAGCGGGGCCCTGAACGGCCTAATTCTCTAAAAAATCGCGGCTTTACCGCCAGTCAAACATAAAATCTCGATAATTGTTGTTAGCCGTTCCTCTACGTCACCCATCTCTTTCGAATCGCAGCACGGCGTGAATCGACCGCAGCCGGCCGAGCTGCTACTCGGTCCGCAGCAGCTCGACGGGATCGACTCGGGAGGCACGATGTGCCGGCCTCCAGCAGGCCACGCAGGCGGCGATCGCCAGCAGCAGCGACACGCCCAGCAGAGTCGCCGGGTCGTTGGGGTGGACATCGTAGAGCAGATCCGAGATGGCATGCGACATCACCAGAGAGCTCGCCAGCCCGATGCTCAGCCCCAGAGCCGTGAGCCTAACGCCTTGCAGCAAAATCATTCGGGCGAGATCCTGCGGGCGCGCACCCAAGGCCAGGCGGATGCCGAATTCAGCGGTGCGCTTACTGACCGTGTAGGCCATGACCCCATAGATACCGATCGCGGCCAGCAAGAAGGCAACCCCAGCAAAGCTCGCGACCATACTCATCAAGAAGCGGGGAACCGCGATGGACAGCCGACGCACGTCGCTCATGGTCCGAAAGTCGGCTAACGGCAGGCTGGCATCGAGACTCCAGATCGTGTCTCGTACGCCGGCCCTCAGCTCCTCGAGCGACAACGAAGATCGCACCGCCAGGGACATGCTGGTCGCTGCTCGGCCGCTGTTCCAGAACCGGAACTGCTCGTGAGCGAAGTACATCTGCGGCTTGCGACGCTGGGTCAGGCTATCGTGCCGGACATCCCGCACGACGCCGATTACCTCGGCGACCTCGGGCTGGGTACCCCGGCCTCCCAAGCGGAGGCGCCTGCCCAGAGGGTCGCCCCCCGGCCAGTGAGTAGCGGCGAACGTCTCGTTGATCACCACCACTCCCGTGCTGGCCGAGACATCCGAGGCCGCTATCGCTCGCCCTCGCAGCAGGGTCAGGCCCAGAGTCTCAAAATAGCCGGGGGTGACGGTCTGCCAGTCGGCTGCCGGTGGGTTCGCCCGCTCGGGCAGAGGCCGCCCTTCGATGACAAAGTTCATGTCCCCGAGACGGGTCGCCAGCGGTAGGTTGGTGACGGCTCCCGCGATCTCGACGCCAGGCAGCGCCTCGAGCCGGGGTATCAGCTCGCGAAAGAAAGTCGTCACTTCGCCGTTGCTCGGATAGCCGGCCTGCGGCAGATTGATGCGGGTCGTCGCCACATCGCGGATTTGAAATCCGGGATCGACATCGATCAGCCGCCCAAAACTGCGGCCCAACAAGCCGGCACCGCTCAATAGCACGAGCGCCAGCGCGATCTCTCCTACCGCCAGGAGCCTGCGCGTACCTTGGCTCCGCATGGAGCCCTGCGAAGTCTTGGCCCCCTCCTTCAACGCCTCCATCAGGCGCGCCTGCGAGGCACCCAAGGCTGGGAACAGGCCGAACAGCCAGCCCACGGAGAGCGAAAGCATGCACGCGAAGAGCAGCACCCGGCGATTGATTCCGACGTCGGCCAGCCACGGCAGGTCGAACGGCATCCAGGCGACGAGCCCCCGCGTCACCGCGAAGGCTACCAAGACTCCCAACAGGCCACCGGCCAACCCCAAGAGGAGGCTCTCGACCATCATCTGCCGAGCCAGCCGCCCGCGCCCAGCTCCAAGAGCCGAGCGCAGCGCGAGCTCTCGCTCGCGGTGATCGGCACGCGCTAGCACCAGGCTGGCGACATTGGCGCAGGTCACCAGGAGGACGAAAGCTACGGTCGCCATCAACAGCCTCATCGGCCCCTGAATCGGGCCACGCACCTGGTCTTCGAGGGGTATCGCGGTCGCCATGAACTGTTCGTCGGGCGTGTAAGCGTCCGGATGCTCCCGCCCGAAGGCGATGGCGAGCGCCTCGAGGGCCGCCACCGCCTGCTGTCGGGTAACGCCATCACGGACCCGAGCGACTCCCGATAGGAAGTGGCTGCCGCGATCCTCGACCCTGGCGGGATCGATTCCCAAAGGCGTCAAGACCTGGGCGGGTGAGCCGGTCAGCAGGTTCTCCGGCAATCGGAAGTTCGGCGGCATCACACCGATGACCTCCCGCCGCCTTCCATTGACCGTCAGCTCCTTGCCTACGACGTCTGGAGCGGCCGCGAACCGCTGGCGCCACAGCGCGTCGCTCAGCAACAGTACCGGCGCCCCCGCGAGATCCTCGCTCTCGGTGAAGCTCCTGCCGATGGCGGGCTCGACGCCCAGGGCCCGCAGAGCTGCCGCGCTGAGCCCGGCCGTCTTGACGCGCACTGGCTCACCGTCGCCGGTGAGATTGAGAGCACCGAAGGCATAGACGCCGACCGCTGAGAACACGTCGGTCAGTCGGTCACGGTAGTCCAGATATTCGGCGGGTGAGATCGAGGCATTGGGACTGCCCTTCCAGCTCGTTTGGATCCACAGTGCGTTTTCTGGCTCGCCGTACGGCAAAGGGCGCATCAAGACCGCGTTGACCAGGCTGAAGACGGCGGTGCTCGCACCGATGCCGAGGGCCAGGGTCAGCATCGCGACCGCCGCAAAGCCAGGGTTCTTGCGCAGCGTCCTGAGACCGTAGCGGGTGTCTTGAGCCAGACGATCCCAACCGCTGCCCCAGCGCACGTCACGCGCTTCGGCTCGAAAACGCTCGACGCCACCAAAGTCGATCAAGGCGGTGCGGCGAGCTTCCGCCGGCTCCATGCCGCCCGCGACCCTCTCGCGGATCTCCATCGCCAGGTGATGTTCCATCTCGTCGGCCACTTCCTGCTCGACCCGGTTCGGGAGCAGCAGCCGCCTGAGTCGTTCCGTCCAACGCCACAGCACATCCATGATGCCTCCCCTCAGGACGCCTGAAGCACCCGGTTGACCGCCATCGAGACCCGCTGCCAGCTCGCGGTCTCCGCTTCGAGCTGGCGCCGTCCTTTGGCGGTCAGGCGATAGATCTTCACCGGCCGCCCTTCTTCCGACTCACCCTTCCGAGAGCGGATCCAGCCTCGATCCTGCAGTCGATAGAGCGCGGGATAGAGCGACCCCTGCTGCACCGTCAAGACGTCGTCGGAAAGCTGCTGGATCCGCTTGGAGATTCCCCAGCCATGCATCGGCTCGAGCCGCAGGGTCTTGAGGATCAAGAGATCCAGGGTCCCTTGCAGTAGATCCTTCTGAGACTTCGCCATCACGCCTCCTGTTCACCCGGCTTCCCGCGCCTTTAGTTTCAGACCATCTACATATTATGACAATCTACAATACGAGGTGGGCAGCAGAAGGTTTCGAGCGCCCTGACTAGCTCACCACCGCCCTCGCCCCGATGCGACGTGTTCGGGGCCTCTACCTCGGCGGCTAACGCGCGAAACCTTCGGGTCGCATGCTGGCCAGCAGCAGCTCGGCCGTCGAGACGATCTCGAAACCGCATTCCTCGGAGATCTGCTCGGTGAACGACGATTGATCGAAGCAGCGAGCGATGATCTTGGCGTCGTTCGACTTGCCCGCCAGCCACAGTGCGGTGAGGATGTTGACGCCATCTAGCCCAACCCCCAGCACAGTGACGGGCAGGGTACTCGGCTCGCCGATCAGCTCCTGCACCCGCTGCCAAGTCCTCGGGTGCCGCACGTCGGCCTCCACCAGCTCATGACGGTAGCCGGGTTCGAAGCCGACCTGCTCGTCGAACACCAGGGCCAGATGCTCGGCGTCGAGGTCGATAATGACCACCGTCTGAAAAAGCCCGGCAGCCTGCTGCTGCAGCTCGTCCAGCACAGTCTGCCCAAAGCGCCCAAAGCCAGCGAGCACCACCGTATCCGGGATGTTCTCGGTCAGGTAAAAGTGCGGCCGCAGCGTCGCCTCTACCAGGTGACGGGCGGCGGTGCGGTAGCTGTTGAACTTGACGACCTCACGCAGAATCTCAGTCTGCTCGATGACCCGCAGCAGGCGAATGTCCGACACGTGCACCTGAATGCGCGAGGCCAGCTTGGGCTCGCGGTGGCAGATGCGCGACGCGGCGTCGAGATTCGCGTAGTCGTCGCCGGTCAGCAGGACGACCCGTCGAGCGCGCTCGAGCCGCAGCGACGCGAGGACCGCCTCGCTCGAGATGTCGCCGTAGATCACCTGGGTCCTGGCCCGCTCACTGACCGCCTGCACCTGGGGATGCTCCGAGCGCAGCTCGACCACGACGACTTTGAGGCGGGGATTGTTGGCCCGCAGCCGCTCAAGGTAGAGCAGCGCGAGCCGCCCGCAGCCGCCGATGATCACGTGTCCTTTGAGCCTTCGCAGGCGCCAGGCCTCGGGCTGGACGATCAACAGCAGTCCCTCGAGCACCGCCGACGTCGTGATTGCCGGGGCCGCGAAGAACGCCAGCCACAGCAGAGCCTGCCCCCAGACCGGCCCGCCCTGCGGCACGCCGAGATCCAGGCCGCCAAAGACGAACAGGCCGAGGGTGTAGTAGGCCTTGGTCGGCCAGCTCGCCTGCGGGATGCCTTCCCGGTCGCTGAGCTCGACGCCGGACGCAAAGCCGGCCAGCCCGAGCGCGATCACCATCAGCACCACCAGCAATCGCCACCACAGACCGACGCGACGTAGGGATCGAATCGTTCGGGCTCCGGGCATCACCGCAGATCACCTCGCCTTCCGCACAAACCCAAGGCCCAAGCGACCAGGAGCTCGTAGCCTCATAGAAAGAGACGTTGGCATAAACTACCTAGAACACCAGTGATTGAAAACCAGCCTGTACCCGGGAACCCCGAGGTCCGGCCACAGCAAATAGATCGCTACGGTGGCTCGTAGGATCTCACAACACCCAGGGCTCGCCGACGCTGGATGCCCTTCAGGCCTCTCCGCGACGTAACGCTTCAGACGTAACACTTCAAGCGATTCCGCTCTCAGGAGGATCCGAGATGTTCCAGAAGTTCTCAAACTCATGGGGTCTGATCAAAGCCAGCGCTTCGGTGCTGCGCGCTGACAAAGAGCTGGTCGTCTTTCCGATCATCTCCAGCCTGGCGCTGCTGATCGTTACCGCTAGCTTCTTCGTACCGCTGTTTGCCTTTGACGCGGTTTTCAAAGACTCCACCGGCATCCTCGGCTACATTCTGATGTTCCTGTTCTACGTTGTGCAGTACACGGTGATCTTCTTCTTCAACTCCGCCTTGGTGGGCGCTGCCATGATCCGGCTCGACGGCGGCGACCCCACGGTCGGAGATGGCTTCCGCATCGCGTTTAGCCGCTTCGGAGCGATCATCGGCTACGCCCTGATCGCCGCTACCGTCGGCATGATCCTGCGCGGCGTCTCGGAACGTTCCGGGGGCTTCGGCAAGTTCGTCATCGGGCTGATCGGTATGGCCTGGAACCTGGCGACCTTCCTGGTCGTGCCGATCCTGGTCACCCGCAACGTCTCACCGTTCGAGGCGATCAAGGAGTCCACCAGCGTACTGAAGAAAACCTGGGGCGAGCAGATCGTCGGCAACGTGGGCATCGGTTTCGTTTTCTTCATCGGCTACCTGCTGCTCGGCCTGCTGGCCATCCCGGCCATGATCCTGGCGGTCGGCAGCGGCCAGCCGGTCGTGATCGGCTCGACCGTCGGAGCCTTCGTCATCGCCTTCCTGCTCATGGCCTTGATCAACGCGACCCTGAGCGGGATCTACACTGCCGCGCTCTACCGTTTCGCCACCACCGGCGAAGCCGGTGGTTTCAACAGCTCGACCCTGCGCGGCGCCTTCCGCCCCAAAGCCTGAGCGATGAACGACGTCCAAAACCGCGGCAGGGCGATGCGAGCGCTCGCCCTGCTGGCGGCTGCCGCGCTGCTCGCGACGCCCTCGCCAGCGGCCGAGCCAAAGGACGCGGCGCGGCGGGCCGTGGCGGTCACCGTCGACGATCTACCGGCCATCTCGACCCAGCGCGACCTCGCCACTCACCGCGAGATCACCGACAAGCTGGTCACCGGGTTCCAGCGCCACCGCATCGCCGCCATCGGCTTCGTCAACGAGGCCAAGCTCACCTACGACGCCCAGGGACGCTCCGATCCCGACGGGGAGGCCAAGGCCGAGCGCATCGCGCTGCTCGAGCGCTGGCTCGACGCAGGTCTCGAGCTCGGCAACCACACCTACTCCCACCCGAGCCTGTTTCGTATGCCGCTCGAGCGGTTTCAGGCCAATGTGCTGCGGGGCGAACGCGTCACCCGCCGTCTGCTGGCGAGCAAGGATCGCGCCCTGACTTTCTTCCGTCACCCGTTCCTCAACACCGGTCCCGACGTCGCGACCAAGGATGCCTTCGAGGCCTTCCTCACTCAGCACGGCTACCGCGTGGCGCCAGTGACGATCGACAATTCCGAGTGGATCTTCGCGCGCGCCTATGACAACGCCCTGGATCGTGACGACGCTGCCCTGACGCAGCGCATCGTCGACGCCTACTTAGAATACATGGACGCCATGTTCGCCTACACTGAAGCTCAGTCCAAGGCTCTGCTGGGCTACGAGCTCGAGCAGATCTTGCTGCTCCACGCCAACCGGCTCAACGCCGATCACCTCGACGCGCTCGTGGCGATGATCCGCCAGCGCGGCTATCGCTTCATCAGCCTGGAGGAAGCGCTCGAAGACAAGGCCTACTCGCGTCCCGATCGCTATGCTGGCCGGGCCGGCATCAGCTGGCTTCACCGCTGGGCGATCACTGAAGGCAAACCGGCTGCGTTCTTCGGCAACGAGCCCGAGACGCCGGGCTTCGTCACCGAAGCGGCAGACCTGCAGAACTGATCGCCGACCGAGCTACCGCTCGATCTCGATGCCGGCCTCGAACTCGGGCTCCGGCTCGCGGAAGATCAGCACGGTGTTCTGAATCGGGAACAGCACGCGATGCGACTTGCCGCCGAACGGGCAGCGAGTCTCGTAAAAGCCGTGCGGGCTGACCGCGACCAGCGTGCCTCTGCCGCCTTTGATACCTAGGAGATCGTTGTGGATCTGGACTTCTGCGGGTAGGTCCATGGCTCAGTTGTCCTCGTAGAAACCTTGTTCTTTGTACTCTTTGAGCTTGCGCTGCAGGGTTCTCAGACCGATCCCCAGCATGCGGGCGGCGTCCGCTCGATGGCCCTTGGTGCGCTGCAGGGTTTCGAGAATCGCCTGCCGCTCGATCTCATCCATCGATCGCGGCGTCCCGATCTGCTCCTGAACCGGCGTCTGCGCCCCGGAGATCATCGTCGCTTCGCGGATCTCGGGGGGTAGCTGGTCCAGCGTGACCTCACCGCCCGGATGGAAGATGACGATCGACTCGATCATATTCTTCAGCTGTCGGACATTGCCCGGCCATTTGTAGCGCGCCAGGGCATCGAGTGCTTCTCCGGAGAGCATGATCGGAGGCTTGCCGTGCTCTTCTCCCAACAGCTTGAGGTAGTGCTCGGAGAGTAGCGCCACGTCACCTTCGCGATCGCGCAGCGGCGGAATGTCGAGCGTCACGACCTTGAGCCGGTAGTAGAGATCCTCCCGGAACTTCTCTTCCTCCACCCGCTGCTCGAGCGCGCGGTTGGTGGCCGCGATCAGCCGAAAGTCGACGTCGATCAGCTCGCTGCCGCCGACCCGCATGATCTTGCGCTCCTCGAGCACTCGCAGCAGCTTCACCTGCAGGGCCGGGGACAGCTCCGAGATCTCGTCGAGGAATAGGGTGCCGCGGTGGGCGACTTCGAATTTCCCGATCTTGCGCGCCACCGCGCCGGTGAACGACCCCTTCTCGTGGCCGAAGAGCTCGCTCTCCAGGATGTCGTGCGGAATCGCGCCGCAGTTGATCGCCAGGAAACGTTCATCGGCGCGCGGACTGTTGAGGTGGACGGCGTTGGCGACCAGCTCTTTGCCGGTGCCGCTCTCGCCGACGATCAAAACGCTCGAGCGCGTCGGCGAAACCATCTTCATCTTCTCGAAGAGATGCTCCATCGCCGCCGAGCGGCCGATGATGCTCTCGAAGCCGTAGCGCTTGTCGAGCATCTGCCGCAGGTTGGTCACCTCTTCCTTGAGCTGGCGATGCTCCAGCAGGTTGGTGACGCGGGTCCGCAGCTCGTAGAGATCCACCGGCTTGGTCAGGTAGTCGTCCGCTCCGACCTGCATGGCCTCGACCGCGGACTCGATCGAGCCATAGCCGGTGACCAGGACCACCGCGAGATCGATCTCCTGGGTTCGCACTTCGTTGAGGAAGCCGAGGCCGTCCAAGCCCGGCATGCGCAGATCACAGACCGCCAGCCGCACGCTGGGATTCTCGTCGAGGTATTTCAAAGCTTCGCGGGCATCATCGAAGGTTCGGACTCCGAGCCCCGCTTTCTCGATCGCGATCGCCATCGACTCGCGGGAGCCGGTCTCGTCGTCGATCACGATGACTGGTGGGATATCGCTCATAGTGGCGTCATTTTGGCACAGATCGTCATACAATCGCCGCGTCCCTCAGCACTTGGCGCTCTTCATCACTCCAGCCAGCGAGGCCGATCGATCCGTGGACCCCAACGCCGTCATCGAGCTGTTTTCGCCAGCCCCTGGCTCGACCTATCTCGACTCGGCAACCTACGGCCTGCCGCCGCGCCCAACGCTCGACGCGTTGCGGACGGCGCTCGATGGCTGGCAGAGCGGTACCGCCCACTGGATCGAAGCCTGGGACCGCGAAGCCGAGGTTTGTCGGCGGCTATTCGCGCGCTTGATCCACGCCAGCGCCGACGAGGTTTCCCTGATGCCGGCGGTGTCGGTGGCTTCGGCGATCGTCGCTTCGGCGGTCCCGCGCGGCGGCGAGGTGCTGGTGCCGGAGGGCGACTTCACTTCGGTCATCTATCCATTTCTGGCGGCCGGGCAACGGGGCCAGCTGCGGGTTCGGGAAGCTCCGCTCGCCGAGCTGGCCGAAGCCATAACCCCCCAAACACGCCTCGTCGCCACCAGCCACGTGCAGTCGGCGGACGGCAGCATGGTGGACCTCGAAAGCCTCGTGCAAGCGGTTCGTCGGGTCGACGCTCGGCTCTACCTCGACGTCTCGCAGTCTCTTGGCGTCGTACCGCTCGATGTCGCGGCAGCCGGCGTCGACTTTCTGGCGTGCGGCGCCTACAAGTGGCTGTGCTGCCCGCGCGGCGTCGCGTTTCTCTACGTGCGCGAGGCGCTGTGGGACGCCACGTCTCCAGTGGTCGCCTCGTGGCGCGCTGGCGATGATCCCTACGGCCGCTTCTACGGCACGCCCCTGGCCCTGGCGTCCACCGCCGCCCGCTTCGACGTATCGCTCGCCTGGCATGCCTGGGTCGGCGCGCGACCCTCGCTGGAAACGCTCTGCGCCCTCGACGAGGCTACCCGGTTCCGCTTGGCTCGTGAGCCGGTCCGCTACCTGGCGAAGCGCCTCGAGCTGCCAGCTCCCGACAGCTCGATCCTGTCGGTGCCGGTAGACGACGAGCAGGCCGCCGCCGCGGCGCTCGCGGCGGCGCGGATCAAGGCCTCGGCGAGAGCTGGCCGCATCCGCGTCGCATCACACTTCTACAACTCGATCGACGACGCCGAACGCGCGGCCGAGGTACTGGTGCCGCGGGTCGATCGGCGCGCCTCAGAACCCGCCACCGGATGAGCCTGCGACGGTTGGCTGCTCGTCTCGTCGCCACCGCCGCTGCGGCGAGCGGCTGGCTCC
>JBCCEE010000248.1:0-12202 GCA_039030415.1 Acidobacteriota bacterium | reverse complement strand
CTGATGGATGTGCACACTCACCTCTGCGACAACTCCTACCTGGGGGACGCGTTCGATCATTGGGCCTTGCCGGCAGCCAGCTTCGGCATCGCGTGCACTATCAACGCGAAGAAACTGCTCGAAGCCGGCTTCACCACGGTCCGCAACGTCTCGGAGCCTTACTACGCCGGCGTGGCGCTGCGCGACGCGATCCGCAATGGCTGGATCGAGGGACCGAGGATGTTCGTGAGCGGCCAGATGATCACCATGACCGGTGGCCATGGCGACTGGGGTGGCTGGATGGCCCCCGAGCACGACCTGCGGACGCCGGCAGAAGTCGTCGCCGATGGCGTGGACGAGGTGAGGAAGGCAGTAAGAACCCATATCCAGCACGGCGTCGATCTGATCAAAGTGGCGGCTACCGGCGGCTTCCACACCCACGGGTCGATTCCGGGAGCCGCGACTTACTCGGAGGAGGAGCTGCGCGCGGCAGTCGAGGAAGCGGCCAAGCGAGGATTCGCTGTCGCCGCCCACGCCCATGGGGACGACGGCATCAAGAACGCCGTTGCCGCGGGCGTGCGGTCGATCGAGCACGCCACCCTGATCGAAGACGCGACGCTCGAGCAGGCAAAGGCCGCTGGCGTGTTTCTCGTCATGGACCTGCTCGCCGCGCACTATGACCTGGTGGAGACCGGCAAAGACTTCGGCGACAAGCAGCTGGGATCCGATAACGAAGACGCCTACCGCGCTTTTGCGGAGCGGTTCGCAGCGGCCTATCGAGCTGGCGCCAAGATAGCGTTTGGTACCGACTCGGGCATCTATCCCCACGGTCGTAACGCCGAGCAGTTTGGTCTCATGATCGAGGCCGGCATGAAGCCCATCGATGCGATCCGCTCGGCGACGCTCTGGGCTGCCGAGCTGCTGGGTATCGAAGAGAACGCCGGCCAGGTTCAAGAAGGCATGTGGGCTGATCTGGTAGCCGTCGCGGGGGATCCGCTTGCCGACAGCTCGACGCTGAGCGACGTCCGTTTCGTGATGAAGGCCGGCAAGATCTTCAAAATGATGGGGTCGCCGGCTGGCGCCGAGTGACGTCGCTAGCTAGATCGCATCCTAGAACTGCATTTGTGAGGCGGCAGGTCGCGCTGGTGGAACGAGCACGGCCGAGGACTGTTTGAGCTGGAAACGCATTTGGAGCTCATAAGCGCCTGAAGAGCAGAGGTTTATGCAGTTTGCAGCTGATCCTGCGAGTTTGCGAGGTCGCGCGCAGTCCACCGAGCGCGACCGTCTATCGCTCGTTCTTGGATGCCATCTTGCTAAAGCTGGTTCACGGGCGACGGCTCAGAAACACGTCGCGAAGGCGTCGGTGTCGATGATCGGGGCGAACGGGGTGCCGAGAAGGTTGCGGTAGACCCTGACGGCGCCGGTGGCGGTGTCGGTGACCGTCATGGTGACGCCGACGTCGGTGAGGCCGGCGGCGAAGACCCAGAAGCGTTCGAACGGCGGCTGGCAGGCGTCGAGCACCTTGATGACCATTTCGAGGTTGTCGGGCGAGAAGAAGGTGAAGTAGCCGCTATCGGCGGTCAGGGTTTGGGGAATGGCGGGGCCGTCGGCATCGCCGGTCTGCCACGCGACGTCGACCCGGAAGCGGTCGCCGAGGCACAGTCCGTCGGGCTCGCCGCAGGCGGCGGGGCTCTTCGGAGGCGGCACGATCATCGGTGCGTCGGTGCCGGCAGCCGTAATGCTGGCAGACAGTGTGCTGGCAGACGTCGAGCCGAGAGACCCGCCAACGGACCCGTCACCGGCATCACACGTCGCGAAGGCGTCGGTGTCGAGGATGGGCTGGAAGGGGCTTCCGAGGGCGTTGTTGTAGGTGCGGGTCTGGCCGCTCACCGTGTCGGTGACGGTGAGCTCGACCTCGACGTCGGTGAGGCCGGCGGCGAAGACCCAGAAGCGTTCGAGGGGGGCGACGCAGGCGTCGAGCACTTTGACCACCAGCTCGACGTTGTCGGCGTTGAAGAACCAGAAGGTGCCGGCCTGGTCGGTCAAGGCCTCGGGCTGCGCGGTGCCGCTGCCGCCGATGAAATCCCGCCAGGTGGCCCGCACCTCGAAGCGACCGTCGTCGAGGCAGAGCGCGCCGTCGCTGCAGACTTCGGTGAGCGGGATTTCGATATCGCGCACCAGCTGGTTGTAGGTCAGCTCGAAGACGGTGCCGGAAGTGCCGTCGCAGCTCGCCAGGTCGCTGCCCGGGCAGTCCCCCTGCCCGAGGATGTGGGCGAGGTACCCCGGCGCCGTCGCCGCCGCCCGGTAGCGCCCCGGCCCGGGGGAGGGCAGGTAGAAGTGGTCGGTGTGGTTGGGGGTCCGCACTGCCAGCTCGCCGGCTTCGTTGAAGAAGCCGATCTCACCCGCCGTCACCGCCTCACCGCTGGTGGCGTCGCGCAGCGAGCCTCGTAGCGTGCCGTTGGCGATCACCGTCCAGTCGATGCGCTGGGTCTCGCCGCTCCGGCCGGCGATGGCCTGGCCTTCCAGCTGCGAGCAGTCGGGGTCCGAGCATACGACTCCGGGGTACTGCTGGGGCGGATAGCCGGCGTTGAGGATCGCGGCGAGGCGGTAGGAGATGTCGCCGAGGCCTTCGAACCGGGCGAGATCACGGTCGCGGTCGCGGTCGATCTCGAGGCCCTCGGCGGTGCGCAGGCTGACCAGCAGACTGTTGAGGAGGCGGTCGGGAAAGCCGGCCGGTGGGTGCAGCTCGATCTCGAGGGCGCCGATAGGGTCGAGCCTGAAGTCGACCTGGGGCTGATCGCCGTAGTCGACGGTGATCGGGGTGCCGGCGGTGACGTCGCACGCTCCAGTGTGGCACACCACGTCGTCGAACAGCTGCCGCACGTGGGAGCCGTGCAGCGCCTGGCCGGTAGCGAAATAGGTACCGGGCACGACGTCGAAGAACCACTCCCCGCGAGTGCCGTTGTCAAAATCGACCACCGTACCTTCGGTATCCCACAGCGCAACGCTGCTATTCAGCAGGCTATTGGTCTCGCGGTCGACGACGCTGCTGGTCACCCGCGGCAGACGCGAGAGGCGCAGATCGACTCCAGTCGTGTCGGCGCCGGGCTCGATCACCACCGGCGTGCCGACCGCGGGGTCGCAGCTCTGCTGGTCGCGCGGGTCGGAGCAGGGCAGATCGGGGTAGACCTCGGTGGCGTAGCGCTCGCCCCACAGCACCATCTGGTAGGCACCGGGTATGAGGGTGATGGAGACCTCGGTGCGCGGGTCGCTGTCGCTACTCAGCACGCGGTTGTAAAAGACGTTGCGGCCGGCGGTATCGAAGACGGTCGCATAGACCTCGCCCACCGGTCCCTCGCCGGTGCCGTCGTCGAACAGCCGGCCTGTGAGGCGGCCAGCTGGCGACAGAGCGAAGTCGATGCCTGGAGTCTCGTCACCGCGCGTCACCGCTACCGGCGTGCCGAGGGTCGGGTCGCAATCCGGCAGAGTGCAGGGAATGTCGTCGTAGATCTCCGTCCGCCAATCCTGGGATCCGGGGCGACCGCGCGCCAGCAGGAAGTAGCTGCCGCTGTTGAGGCCCGGGGCCCGGAATTGGCCACCGTTCGAGCCGGCGTTGAGAATGTGCTGGCCGTCGGACGTGTAGACCTCGATCGTCTCGACCACCGGCTCGCCGGTGAGCTCGTGGGTCACCGCGCCGGTGATGGAGCCCTCGGGCTGCATCTGAATCGTGATGCCGCTGACGGTCTGATCGGCGGCGATCACCAGCGGCGTCCCCTGCTGCGCCGGGTCGCAGGTCAGAAGCGGCGTCCCCCAGGTAACGTGGCAGGCGCCGCCGTCCCAGATCTGGTCGGCATAGCCCTCGCTTCGCGCCACCAGATAGTAGGTACCCGGGTCCAGGCGCGGCAGCTCGAAGGTGCCGGTTCCGAATTCGGTGTGCTCCGATCTGAGCGGGGGTCCGAACGGGAAGAATAGGTTGAGGAAGGCGCGCAGCGGAGCCCCCGTCTGGTCGACGACCCTGCCCTGGAGCGTACCCTGCCGCTCGAGCACGAAGTCGATACCGCTGCGTACTTCTTCGGATTCGAGGAGCAGCGGCATGCCGTCGGTGGGCTCGCACAGCTCTAGCCTGCCGCGACCCCCGTCGTGGCAGGGCAGGTTGTCCCAAGCTTCGTCGACGTAGCCGGTGGTCGAGGTCGTCAGATAGTAGGTGATGCCGGGCGTAACCTGGAAGCTGTAGCGCCCCTCGGTGTCGGTAGGATCAAAGCGTTGCTGGCGGTCGGCAGTCCAAAGGTTGACGAATGAATTCACGATCGGCGCGCCCTCGACGTCGCGGACCGTGCCGGTGATCACGCCGGGCTGGACCGTCGAAGCGTTGGCGACGGCCGGCAGCAGGGCAGTGTCTAGAGTACTGGCGGCGAGAGAGGCGGTGGCGAGAGTGGCGGCGAGCAGCAGCCCAAAGCTCGCGCGCAGCGATCTTGGCCCGGGTCTAGCTGTCCGCCGTGGGTTCATGGTCCGCCTCGAATCCCTGGAAAGGGTGACGCCTACTGCGTCGACCCAGTCTGCCGCCTCTCGTTTGCCCGTTGATCATACTTGTCCGCCGATCATACACGTGGCGGACGCGGGTTCGTGGTACGGCCTGCCGGGCGAGCTGCGGCAGGCCTGGGCGGTACTTTATGGCTTCTTGCGCGGCACGAGGTCGAGAATAAATTGATTGACGTGCCGGATGGGCTCATGATCCATAGCAAGGTTTTCCTTCGTGAACTGTTCGAAGTCGGTGAGACGTTCCCATTCGGTGATGACCATGTAGTCTGGGTCGTAGCGGTAGCCAAAAGGCGAGACTCCGTCTTCGAGCTCGAGCTGAATGCTCCCTCCTGCTTGGCGAGTCTTGCGCAGCCACTCGCGTTTGAATCCAGCGAACCGACTGCCGGGCTCCTGCCAATAGGCGGTCAGGGTGTAGACCTTGTCCGAGCGTACGGTGAACGCAACGTCTTCTTGCATGGTGTAGACCGTCATATCGAATGAGGACCAGATATCCCGCCTCTGCTGGTGGAAGTCGGGCACCCGTTCCTCGATCGTCCGCATCGCGTGAGCGCGGCTCTCCGGGCTCCGCCATGAGGCGATGACCAGGACGGCCGGATGGTAGTTTCCTTGGGTCGGACTCTGAGTGATGCGAAAGCCCGGCAAGGGGGTATAGCCCGCCTCTTTAACGATAGGGAAGACCGCCCCGAAATAATCTTTCAAAGCCTGTTCAGTGTCAGGTTTCTGATTGAGGAACAGGAAGTCGATCGCCTGGCCTTTCTGATACGAATGACGCTGCGATTGCTCGTCCACGGCGGCCAGAGGTGTCGACAGGGCGAACGCTGCTGCGAAGACTAAAGCCATTGTTGCGGTCGAGCTTGTATTGATTCTTTTTGTTGTTGCCACGGAGTGATTCCTTTCTGATGTGAGTGGTGGTTTACCGTTCGCTACGGGGCTCCGTGATGCGCACGGATCCCCTTGGCGCCCGGCGCTCTCGCGAGCTCCGGACGCAGCTCTCCCTCGAAGTCCTGCCTGTGGCAGAACGCTGGTAGCGTCATGTGGGCCGTCGCCGAGTCGGAAGACCGTGGGGTCGTCAGCCTGGGAGCGCAGGGGATGGGCTCGTGGCGGGCTCAGTCAGAGCGACGCCCGTTGAGCCAAAGACAAAGTTTTAGAGGTCGGGTCGGAGGACCCTGTTCGCAAAATCAATCAGGCACGGGGTTTTTGTACTTACAGGCTCGGTTGTGGGCGTCGAGCGGCGAGATCGGCTCGACGACGGCGGTCGCGATGCCGCAGACGAAGAGCAGCGCAATCAGCAGCGTTGCAACCCCTGGGTTGTGCCCCGGGCGCCGTGGCGCAAGCACCGCCTTGATGCGCTTCTCCAACTGCGAGCTTTGGATCAACGGCAACGCCGCCGCGTTCGCCGTCGTTGGCCCGCTGGCCAGCTGGAGCAGATGCGCGGCATAGGCGGAAGGCTGGGCTCCCTGTCGCAGGACACCCTCATCGCAAGCCTGCTCGCGCGCTTCCACCGCCCATCGCTTCGCCAGCCAGCTCAGCGGGTGGAACCAGTAAAGCGCGAGCGCCGCGCTGGCGAGGAGCTGGCGCAACGGGTCGAGTCGGCGTACGTGAATCAACTCGTGGGTCAGCACGGCGACCCGGCGTTCCTCCGACCAGCAGCGGGCGCTCGTAGGCAGCAGCACCACGGGCTGGAGGAGTCCCCCCACCATCGCCGTATGAACCTGAGGGCTCTCGATCAGCCGCACGCGGCGCCGGATTTCCAGCTGAGCTTTCAACTGCGCGACCGTCTCGCACCAGGTGAGATCGTCGATGGCGGTGCCTTCCCGAACCCAGGTGGTGAAGCGGTACCAACCCGCCGCAAGCGAAGCGAGGGCCAACAGGCTGCCGGCCGCCCAAATCAGCCACAGCAGGGACGAACCGTTCCAGCCTCCGGGGGCGGCGAGGTCCGAATCCACGGCCGGTGCAGCAGCGGGAAGTGACGCGGTGGCCCCTGGCTCTGGAGCTGGGGCAGGATTCGGAAGGATAGGTAGCTCTAGGGTTGGTAGCCAATAGCTGGCAAACGGCAAGGCGATCAGCAGCACGAAGGTCAGCGTCCACAGATGGTGCCGCGTCGTTGCAGCGCGGGTGCGGAAGGCCCAGGCCAACAGAGCCGTGAGACTGAGGAGGGCCGTCGCTCTGGCGATCAGATCGATCGATCCCGGAAGCCCATTCAGCAGATCGAGCGGGTCCACTAGCGTCCCTCCTTGGCTGCCTGGTCGATCATCGCCTTGAGGCGCGCTTGCTCCTGCTTGGAGAGCTCCGTGTCCTCGAGCTCCAGGAGCGCCGTGATGGCTCCCTGAACGGAGCCACCGAAGAACGTATGAAGCATATGTTTGAGGGCCGAGCGTTGAACCTGGGCCCGCGGCTGGGTGGGAGAGTACACGTAGCGCGGCCCCTGTTGAGCGACCGCCAGATGCTCTTTCTTCAGGAGGATGCGGAGAATCGAACGGATCGCCGAGTTGCTGGGCGGATCCGCCATCCGTTCCTGCACCTGCGAGGCGGTCGCCTCCTGCAGCTCATGGATGATGTCCATCACTTCGCGTTCGCGGCGGCTGAGTGTTGGCAGCTCGGTCATAGCTCTCCCGTATGCGCCGGGCGTTCTATCCTCTGGAAGCCCGGCGTGGCGAGAACTCTAAAGCGCCGTATGTTGAAAAGTCAACACTATGTTGAAAATTCAACAATCATGGCTCGCGAGCACGACGATGAACGGCGACTAGAGGCCACGAGGAGCACGAATCGAGGCGTCGGTGACGGCGGAAATTCGTTGGGATGATCGGGCTCTGAAGGAGCCGCGGTCTGCATGGAGTATCCTGATGCGGACGGGCCGGTGCCCGACATCACCGAGATGGGATCGTCAATCGAGACGCGCCTCGCGGGCGCCATGGGCTCGACGAACCACAGTCGACCGGTCCGCGGTGAGGAGCTAGAAGATGAAGCAACGCCACACGCTATTTGCCGGCTGGGTCCTGCTGGTAGTTGTCTGGGTGGGACCGGCAGTGGCCGAACCGGCCATCGGCGAGACCATATTGCGCCCCAGCCGGACGCTCGGGGCGGAGTCCGATCGCTCAGCGGCGGTGGCCTTCGGTGACGTTGACGGCGACGGCGACCTCGATCTCGTGGTCGCCAATGGCCGCCATTGGGCGCAGCAGAACGAGCTCTACCTCAACAGCGGCAGCGGCTTCTTTGGCCTGTCCCGCCCGCTCGGTGAGGAGCGCGCCACCAGCTACGCGGCGCCGTTGGCCGATCTCGACGGTGACGGCGACCTCGACATCGCGGTGGTCAACGATCGAGTTCGCAACATGATCTACCTCAACGACGGCACGGGGCGATTCGTCGCCGCGGGTCCGTTTGGCCAGCCGGCGTCAGCGAGCCGTGGCTTGACCCTGGCCGATATGAACGGTGACGGCCGTGCGGATCTCGTCGTGACCAACCGCAGAGAGCAGAACTGGATCTACTTCAACGATGGCGAGGCGGGCTTCGCGCAGGCCAAGCCTTTCGGCACCCGCGAGGACTCGACGATCTCCGTCGCCGCCGCCGACCTCGATGGCGATGGCGACCTCGACCTCGCGCTGGCCAACCGCGACGGGCAGCCCAACTTCTGCTACCTGAACGACGGCACCGGCACCCTCGAGCAGGGAGCGGCGTTCGGCACCGGAACGGATGAGACCCGCGCCGTCGCCGTCGCCGATATTAACGGCGACGGCAACCCCGATCACGTCAGCGCCCACAATGGCGAGCCCAACGGCATCCACTTCGGCGACGGGCGCGGCGGCTTCGAGAACGCTGCGGTTTTCGGCCGAGCGGACGGCAAATCTTTTGCCGTGCGGGTTGCCGACCTGGATCGGGATGGGGACGCCGACATCGTCATCGGAAATGCCGGGAGCGAGAACGCGATATTTCTCAACGACGGCACGGGACGAAGCTTTGCAGCGCATCGATTCGGCGATCCGCAGGGCATCACCTATGGGTTGGCCGTGGGTGACGTCAATGCTGATGATTGGATCGATATCGGCGTCGCCAACTCCGATGGCTTCAATCGGATCTATCGCAACATTCTGGGGCAGCGGTAGCGCGCTGAAAAATTGATTCATCGGCTGGTTTTCTAGTGACCCAGGATATTGAGAGACGTATAAAAGTGGCTCTTCTAGAGCGGATGATCAATAAAGTGCGTCAAGCGCGGCTGCGATCCAAGCAGAAGCTCGCTAGAGCCGAGGTCGAGCAGTTCGAGTCCGAGGCTGGAGTACTGCTTCCACAGGACTACCGCGACTATCTGTTCGAGGTCGGTAACCCGGGCCGAGGGATACCTCTGCGCAAGCTGGTGCCGTTGACCTATTGGCACGCGAGCTATTGGATTGAAGAGCCCAAGCCGAGCATGGTGGCCGAACCGTGCATTGTAACGCCTGAGGCCGAGCAACACGGGGAGCATTGGATCGATCGAGCCAACGTTGCGGATTGGGAAGCACGCTGGGACAACGGTGAGTGGGATCCCATGTTTGGCACCATAGCGTTGTCTGAAATTGGCTGTGGGTTGTTCTATTCAATGATCATAACCGGGCCTTTTCGGGGTCGGGTCTTCCACTGGGGTGATCACGCCCTCAACCCTCCCGTCGTTTATCCGGAAGCGTCGTTCGGTGAGTGGTTCGACAAGCACGTCAAGGCGTCTATTGCCCCTCACCAGCAGCATAGGGTCCGTCGTTGGCGCTAGTCGCAGAGCGACTAGACACTGGCTCCTAGCTTGCTCGACAGTCATCCCCAGGAGAAAATGAGCCATGCTCTCCTTCAAAATGCGTTGGATCGCGATCCTCTCCCTCATCCTGCTGCTGGGCTGCGCCGACGGCGAGCCTGCGGTCGACAGTCCGCCCGCCGAGCCCAACGCTGAGCCACCCGCCGCTTCGGCTGCAGTGCCGCCGGAGGCGCCGGCCGACCTCTGGTGGCAACAGATCGAGGAGCTGTGCGGCAAGGCGTTCGAGGGTCGCATGGTCTCCGAAGACGAGGTGGACGCTGACTTCGCCGGCCAGACCATGGTGATGCACGTCCGGCGCTGTGACGCCGAGCGTCTCGAAATTCCGTTTCACGTCGGCGAGAATCGGTCGCGGACCTGGGTGTTGACGCGCAAGGGTGAGGCAATCCACCTACAGCACGACCACCGCCACGAGGACGGCACGGAGGATACGGTCACCCTCTATGGCGGGGTGACCGCGGACCAGGGCAGCGCCGAGGTACAGAGCTTCCCGGCCGATGCCTACTCTCGTGAGCTCTTCGAGCAGAACGAGCTGAGCGCTTCGGTAGAGAACACTTGGAGCATGGAGATCGTGCCTGGCGAGCGCTTCTCCTACATTTTGAGACGCCCGAGCCGTCACTTCCGAGCCGACTTCGACCTCAGCCAGAACGTCGAGCCGCCACCCGCACCCTGGGGGCACGACTGAGCGATTAGCGACTCGCCGAGGACCAGGCGGTCGTATCGCCGCGCTCGAAGCTGTCGCGGAAGATCGAAGAGCAGGAAGCGGTCGGGGGCTGAACTTCCCAAGGCATGCCAATCGGCTCCTCGAGGCGAAGAAACTCGAGGCTGCCGGAGGCGAGCTCCAGCCCCGTGTCGGCGATGCGGCTGCCGCCTAGGCTATCGGCGAAGAGGTAGAACGCCTGGGCGAGCGTCGGTCCCGCTGGGTTCGTGTCGACTAAACAGGTGTCTTGAATCGTGACGTCGCGGTAGGCGCCGAAGACCAGGATGCCGGTCTTCAGTCCGTCAGGCAGGGTTTTGGGGCCAGCGCCGGCATTGACGATCCTCGTATGGGCAAGGGTGGCGCCTTCCGGCAGCGGCGAGCCGAGATAGATGGCGGTCGCCAAGGCGTTGGTGATCGTGTTGCGTCTTAGCGTCAGGCCGCTAATCGGCAGATCGGGTAGGAGATCCGGCGACAGGCGAATGCCGGCGCTGTTGCGGTCGTAGTCGCGCGGGGCCAAACCGAAATCGCCGAAGATGATCTCGTTCGCCTCGAGTGTCAGGTCTTCGATCACGCCATCGGAGTTGGCGACGAGGCTGATGCCAACATTGGCCTGCTCGAAGGCATCCTGGGTGCCGCGCCAGGCGTCGACGGCGATCTCGATGAGGTTGTTTCGAATCACTGCGTCGACGAGTACTGGCTCGCCCGGAGGGTTGCCCGCGACCTCGAACGCCCAAATTCGAATGCCGTCTGCCACCCCAAGGAATTGGTTGTTCTCGACGCGATGGAAGTTCGAGCCGAGCACCGAGACGCCCGTGACGTTGAGGCCCGTGGTGTAGCTCTCGATCCGGTTGCCGCGCACGATCTGGTTCGGGCCGTGCGTTTCGATCGCGGTGCGGACGCCGAAGGTGCCTGGGCCAAGAGACGAGAACTTGTTGTCTTCGATGAGCGCGCCGGCGCAGTCGGTATAAATGGTGGAGTGATCCCAGTCCGGAGCCAACTCGGGCGGCTGGCCAATCGCATCGAAGCGGTTGCCGACGATTGCGACGTCGGCGACCTCGACCCCGTTGAGCGTGATCACGTTCAGGTTGCGCCAGCCGGTGAAGCGCGTGTTCTCGATACGGATGCCGCTGCCGGTGTAAACCCGCAGCGCATAGCGTGGCTCGCGCAGGACGTCGTCGAAATCGTCATCACCGCCGAGTATGGGGTTTTCGGCGCCGTTGCCGTCGAAGGTCAGGTCGCGAAGGGTGAGCCGGTCGACTGGCTGAGCAAACTCGGCAGAACCGAGCAGCGACTCGAAGGCGCCTTGGGCAGCCGCGAGCCGAAGCGTGGGAGCGCTGCCGTTCACTGCTGGCTGTCCACGTATGGTCAAGCCGCTGCAGGGCAGCTTCAGGATGACCCAGGGTAGGTCCGCCGTCGGCTCGTCTCCCCGCGTCAGCTCGAAGACGCCGGGGGGCACGGCGACCTCGACGTCGAGCGTGCCGAGGGCAAGCTCGTCGCAGGCGGCGTCGATAGCCGCTTGAATCGCGCTTCCATCGTCCAAGCCATCGTCGGGAAGCGCGCCAAAATCAGTGATCCAGAACGTAGTGGCGGCGGTGGGCGACGCCAACAGCGTGAGCGCCCAGAGCAGGGCCGATGCGGCGAGCCCCAGGCGTCTGGCAAAAGGCGGGTGGGATGTCCTGGGTGCCATGATGTGATCTTCGGATCGAGATCCTCTCCTTCGCTGGTCGGGTATTCGGCATGGCGACGGCGGTGGATGCCTGCGGCGGCGGTGGATGGCCGCGCTCAGCGCGCCGTTCCCACGACGCTACGGACTCTCGTATCATCCCTGGCGGGAGACCAGTCCCCGATCACCGCGAGGCCGATCACCGGAAGACGTTACATTGAAGACGCTACAGCGAGGAGCCAGCCAATGAACGATGCACCGAATGCCGCGGTCGACGCCGCCCGGGCCTATGAATCCCTCTTCGTTCCAGCGCTCTTCGCTCAGTGGACGGAGCCGACCGCGTCTGCCGCGCAGCTCCAGCACGGCCAGGCCGTGCTGGACGTGGCTTGCGGCACCGGCGTGCTGACGGCGGAGGCCGCCGAGCGGGTTGGAGCTTCGGGCAGCGTCGCCGGCGTCGATCCGAATCCCGGCATGCTGACGGTAGCAGGGGAGCGGCTGCCTGCGGTCGACTGGCGCCAGGGTACGGCGGAAGACCTGCCGTTTCCAGACG
>JBCCEE010000247.1:0-12229 GCA_039030415.1 Acidobacteriota bacterium | reverse complement strand
GTGCTCTCAACCCCTTCGAGACTCCCGAACCGGGAATCGCCGCCCCAGAATCACCCAAAAGCGAAGACTGCAGCCTCCAAGCCGTCGATGCGCGGCGGGAGGGTTAGTAATCCGGTTGTCTTGCTCGGCGCTCGCCACTGCACGGCGAGAATCGCGGCACAGAAGGCGGTGATGGCGGCAAGAAGGCCCACGGCCTGTCGGCGTGGGGAGGCTTTGCCTAGTGGCTTTATCAACATGGGAAGTCCCGGGCGCTGAGACTGAAAGCTCAGTCTCGGCGCCCGAGTTTACGGCGCTACAGCTCTAGCCGGTTCATTCAGAGTTGAGGGCGATCACCGGGTCGACGCGGGTCGCCTTGCGGGCCGGCAGGTAGCTGGCCAGTAGAGCCACGGTGGTCAGCGCGACGGCGAGCACGCCATAGGTCACGGGATCGCGGGCCGTCACGCCAAGCAGCTGGCTCTCTAGGCCCTTGCTGGCGAGCAGCGCCCCGACGATACCGATCCCGACTCCTACCAGCGCCAGCCACAATGCCTCGCGACCCACCATCCTGACGATGTCGCCACGGCCGGCGCCGACCGCCATGCGGATGCCGATCTCGCGGTGGCGTTCACGGATGGCGAAGGCCAGAACCGAGTAGACGCCAGTCGCTGCCAACACGAGCGCCAAGAGCGCGAAGCCGGTCAGCAGCTGCCCGAGAAAGCGTGGCTGCCACTCGAGATCGCGCACCACCTGCGCCATGGTGGTGAACCGGTAAACCGGTGCGTCGCGCGATATCGACCACACCGCGTCCTCGACCGCCGGTAGCAAGGCGAGCAGTTGAGTCTCGGAAGCCCCGGCCTGACGCGCGTAGACGGTGAAGTTGCTGGTCGGTCGCTGAGCCTGCGGTCGGTAGAGCACCGGCGGTGGAGCCGGATTGTCGGCCAGGCCACGCAGATCACCCGCCAAACCCACCAATCGCACTGCGGTCTGGCTATCGCCCTCACCTACCACCAGCGTTTTGCCAAGCGGATCCGCATCGCCCCACAGCAGTTGCGCCAGCGAGCGGCTGATGATCGCCACCTGCTCGCCCTCGGCCGTATCGTGGTAGTTGAAGTCGCGACCGCCGAGCATTGGCTGGCCAGCGACCTCGAAAAAGTCCGGCAGCGTGCTGAGCAGCACTGCTCGTGGACGCTGATCAGCCGGCAGCTCGACTCCCTGCACGGCGACAGGAGCGGTAGCACCGAAACCGCTAGCAAAGGTCGGCAGAAACTCGATACCGCCAACCTGATCGAGCCCTGGAATCCTGCTGATCTCCTCGACCGCCTGGCGATGGAACTCAGCCCAGCGCTCCGGGGCGTCGAAACCTCCACCGCGGGCGCCGATGCGGCCGGCCAGCAAATGCTCGGCGTCGAATCCAAGCTCTAGCCCGCGCAGATGCTGCAGCGAGCGCACCGTCAGCCCAGCGCCGACCAACAGCACCATCGACAGCGCCAGCTCGGTGATCACCAGGGTCGAGCGCAGGCGGCTGCGTGAACGACCACCGATCGACCGTGACGCCCCGGCCGACAGCCAGCCAGCGGCGTCGCGGAAGAGCTGACGCAGCGGCAGCAGACCGAAGAACAGCGTCGTCAGGCAGGCTAGCGCGAGCGAGAACAGCAGCACGCTGGGCTCGATCTGGACGCGATCGATCATCGGCACCGGCGTATTCGAGGGCGCCAGCTGAGCCAGCGGGCCGATACCCCAGAACGCAGCCAGCACGCCCAGGCCGGCACCCGCCAGGCTGATCAGAGCGCTCTCGGCGATCAGCTGGCGCAAGAGATGGCGACGTCCAGCTCCCAGAGCCTGACGCACCGCAATCTCCTGGCCGCGCCCCAGAGCACGCGTCAGCAGCAGGTGCGCGACGTTGGAGCAGGCGATCAGCAGCACAAAGCCGACCGCACCGAACAGCACCATCAGCGCCGGTTCGAAGCGCTCCACCATCGAGCCGTGCAGGGTCTCCAGCCGCAGACCGCGCACCGCGTGGGTCTCGGGATAGGTCGTAGCCAGCGTTTTGACGACGCGCTCGGCCGAGGCGCGAGCCGTAGCCAAAGAGGCACCGTCCGCCAGGCGCGCGACGAGGGTGAAATTCGTCGACTGCGGGTCGGGCGCGGCGGTCTCGGGATGCGGTAGCCACAGCACCGGCATGTTGGCATAGGCGTCGTTGCGGTAGGCCGCCGGCATGACGCCGATCACTTCGTAGGGCGCGCCGTCAAGCTCCACGGTCTGCCCGATGACGTCAGGGTCGCCACCGAAATAGCCCTGCCAAAATTCGTGCTGCAGCACGACGACGCGGGCGCCCTGATGGTGCTCTTCGGCCGTGAAGGTGCGGCCGAGCTGAGGCGGCACGCCGAGCATCTCGAACCAGCCCGTGGTCACCTGGCGCATCAAGGGGTTCAGAGGACGCTCGGAGTCAGTCACCGAAAGCCCCATGTTGCGGGCACCGGCGACCGCGACGAAGGCGTCGCCTTGCTCGCGCAACGCCTCGACCGTTGCTTCGCTCACCCGCTGACGATCGCGGCCACGAGCGGTCTCGGTGCCAAAGACGCGCACCAGGCGATCAGGATCCTCGAAGCTGAGAGGTTTGATAACCAGACCGTAGGCCAGTGAGAATACGACGGTATTGGCACCGATACCGAGCGCGAGCACGAAAATGGCGACCGCGCTGGGACCGGGATTTTTGAGCAGAGTACGTAACGCGAATTTCAAATCTCGAGTCATCGCTCTTACCTCCTGCCAGGATACACAGCAAATTCCCGGCCAGGTTACTCGCCAGCCCGGCTCTGCCGCCACGGAAGAGCGCGCATAACGCCAATTACTGTGGCTCATCTCGCCCTGACGTTCAGGTCTCTCTCCCGGGCGGCTGTGCGGCGTGGGCGGGAGACAGGCTAGGGAGCCGGGGAATCTGTTCGGTTCCGGGACCGCAGCGTACCGCGATCGGGCAGGCCACGACTACAAAGTGACGAGCCATCATGGGCCGATGAACTCCCAGGTCTTCACCGGCACCGTCTATTACCAAGAGATTTACGAGATTGATCCCGCTATCGGCCCGGGCTCGGACGGCGGCCCGTTCTCCCTCGGCGGAGACTCAGGGGCGCTGGTGGTCAGCCGCGACGCTCCGGAGCAGGTGGTCGGCATCGTCGTAGCCGGCGGCAAGGAGAAGAGCCTGGTTCTCCCCTGCCCCCGCCCTCGAAGCCCTGCAGCTCGAGCTCGTCGCCCAGCACAACGTGTGAGCGACGAGCCTCTCCGGCAACTCGTCAGTTGCCCTGAGTGTTACTCCAGGACGAAGTGTCGCCACTCTCGAAGCTATCGCTGAATAGCCCGCTGCAGAAGTCGAGGATCTCCGCCAGCACCGCCTGGCGGTCCGTGTCGGTTGGGATGGCGCCAAAGGGGAAACCCAAGAAGACGGTCCGATAGGCAGCCCCCGCCTTGTTGATGGCAGCGTTACCGTTGTCACCACCGAAAGCGACTTCGGCGGTAGCATCGGGCACGAGTGCGTCTGAGAAGTTGCTCAGCGGCGGATAAGAGAGCGTGTAGGGGCCGAGTCCCGAGAACGCCGAACCCTGACCGGTGACGACGGTCTGCGAGACATCGCTGGTGGCGCTGGCGAGACCGAGATAAGTCATCATGAACGGCGTCACGCCGCGATCGAAGACGTAGTCCTGGCCGCTGATCAGCAGGCAGTTGCCGCCCTCGTCCAGCCAGTCGCCGAGCACAGTCTCGCTCTCCGTGCCAGGGCCGGCGGAACCGCCAAACTCGTCGCCAGTGAACCATAGGATGGTGTTGAATGGCGGCAGCTCGGAGGTCGCTGGCTCGTTGTCCGAATTGGCGGTGTCCCAAACCTCGAAGTCCACCCCGAGAGCATTGAGCGCATCCTCGAAGGCTGCACGGGTATCCGGCGTGTTGTCGTCGTCGTCGACCAGCAGGACTGGCGGAATCGCTCGGGTCGTGAAGCTGAAGACGGACGAGTCCGCGCCGTCACCACAGATGTTGACGCCACGTACCCGCCAGAAGTACTCGGTCACCGGATCGAGCCCGGCTGCGACTTCCTGGCTGGTGCCGCTGGTGGTGGTCGAGAACACGATGTTGGTGAATGCCTCATCGGTAGCGACTTCTATGGTGTAGGTCTGCGCCTGCACCGCAGCGTCCCAGGTCACGGTCGGATTGATGTCGATATCGGTGGCATCGTCGACCGGATCGGTGAGGATGACCGCTCCCGGAACCTGGTCGAACACCTCGAGGCCCACCGAAGTATCCTTGACGATAGCGCTCGGGCTCGACGTTCCGGTAACGTCGACGGCGTAGCTACCTGCCGTTACCGCACCAGTGCCGCTCAGCGTCAATTCGCTGGTCCCGGGCGGCGTCACGACGGTCGAGCTGAAGGCCGCACTGAGGCCGGTTGGCAAGGAGCCGGTGGCGAGGGTGACCATCTCGGTGAAACCCATGAACTGCGGGACATCGAGCGCGTACACCGCGTCGTCCGGAGCACAAACGGTGCGCGATGACGGGCTGGGCAGCACTAGAAAATCCTCGCTGATCGGGGTCAGCTCTAGGAAGGTGTCGGAATTGTTGTTGCCACCCTGAATGTTGCGATCATCGGCCCACTGCACCAGCACGTGGGATTCGGTTTGGATCTGCTGGTCATAGTCACCGTGGTAGCAGCCGGCGAGACCGCTGTCCAGGAAGACCGGCGAGGAAACGTCCGAGACCCGCTCACTGGGCTGCCAGGTCGTGCCGCCGTCGAACGAGATGCGCTTGTAGTAGTCGATCAGGATGTTGTCGGGATCGAGACGTCGATCGTAGAAGGTCGCCACCACCACGTTGCTGGCGCCGACGCTGACCGTTGGAAAGTACTGGTCGTTGGTGGTGGCATCGTCGCTCAGCCGGATCTCGGGCTCCCAGGTGGCGCCGCTATCGGTCGACTTGCGGTAGAAGACGTCGATCTCGTCACCGGTGTCGAAGCCGTCCGGGTCGTAGGAGTAGACCACGTGCAGTGCGCCGTCCGGCCCGATCGCCATTTGCGGCGACGGCAAGTACCGGATGTTGGCATCCAGTGCCGGGCGCCCGCAGTTGCTGGTTGCGGTCGCGTCGCGCGGGTTGACCTCGCCGGTCATCGGGTCGGCGACCGGAGTGAAGGTATCGCCGCCATCGGTCGAGCGGACGATCTCGATGTCGACCGGTCCCGCTGGGAACGGATTCCAACGCACCCAGCCGACGAACAGATCACCATTCGGCGCCACCACCGGCCAGGCGCCCTGGAAGTCACCGCCGGCCTCGCTCACCGGCAACGCCGCCGACCAGGTTTCCCCACCATCGTCCGAGTAATTGACGTAGATGCGAGCGCCGGCGTTGAAGTCGGTCCAGGCCATATAAAGACGGCCGAAGAATGCGCTGCCCATGAAGTTGTCGACCGCCATCAGTTCTTTGTCGTCTCCACTCGAGACGTGGCTGTTGCCGACGTAGACGAACGTCATGCAGTCGTCGTCCGAGCGCCACACGCCGAGGCCGCTCGACTCGAGGGCGGCGAAGTAGAACTTGCCGTCCGAGCGACGCCAGACGATGCTTGGATCGCCGCCGCTGTTGGAGCCCAGCGCACCGCGATCGTCGAAGGTGGCGCCGCCGTCGGTGGAACGGCTGAAGCCGGTGAAGCCGGTGCCCTCGACAATGCCGTGGAACGAATCGTTGTAGCCCGAGCAGATCGTGCCGGTAGTCTCATTGTAGGAGATCGAAGTCTCGTTCTGCACCCGCGAGCTGGCAGAGTCTTCGGCGCTCGGATCGTTGACCAGCACGTCTGGCGGGTTGGCGGGCCCCTCCGAGGCTTCTGGCTCGATCGACGGGCGCTGAATCACTGAGCCGAGCTCGTGCTCGCGACCGCAGTTGACCAGCAGCTTGTAGAGCAGGCCGTCCATGCGACCCCGGATATTTGGCTCGTCGAGCATGGCGCACATCTCGGGCGGCGCCTTGACGCTCTTGAGCGGCTGCGCAGCCTGCCCCTGGGATGCCTTGGCTTCGGCCTCCAGCGGGGCCTTCGGCGAATCGCCGCTTGGCGTCTGGGCGTCGGCGACTATCGCCAGGAGGGTGCAGGAGAGCACGGCTAACAGACTCATCACAGAGCTCTTCATCGATCGGTCTCCCTGGAGCTGCCGTCACGAGAGAGGTGGCCGCGAGAACGAGCGACGCAGACGACGGCATTTCGATTGTGGGCGGGTGGATCGCCTATTAGTCTGTCAGCAGCAGCTCAGAATCACAAGTTGGCGCGACGTCTCAGAACAACGAGCGCGGCAAGATACCCTCGAGCTCTAGCAGGGCCCGCTTGACCTCCAGGCCCCCGGCGTAACCGGTGAGAGAGCCGTCGGCGCCGATGACGCGGTGGCACGGAACGATGATGGGAATCGGGTTGGTGGCGTTGGCGCGGCCGACAGCGCGCGCCGAGCTTGGTCGGCCGAGGTCGCGGGCGATATCGGAGTAAGTGCAGGTGGCGCCAGCTGGAATCTCCAGCAGGCGACGCCACACCCGCTGCTGAAAATCGCTGCCGCGCGGCGCCAGCTCAATCTCGAAGTCTCGGCGGTCTTCCTCGAAATACTCGCGCAGCTGCTCGGCGAGAACGCCGACGCGTGCACCGTCTTGGAGCAGCTCGTCAGAGTCGTCGAGATAACGCCGCGTGGCCTCGGCCAGCGACGCGCCCTCCTCCCTTAGGAAGGCGATACAGACGACGCGCCCTGCTTCATCGACCACCAGGCCGAGATCTCCGATCGGTGACGCTACCCGGTCTCCATAGAGCTTCACTGTGCTTCCTCCTTCAAGGCCCAGAGATGAAACGTCGCCAGGCTGCGGTGCGGGGCGAAGGGCTGCATCAGCTGGCGCGTCGCGTCGGCGTCCGGGCGTTGCTCGAGGTCGAAGAACCGCTTCAGATTGCGGGTCAGAGCCGCGTCTCCGATCGGCACACAGTCGACGAAACCGAGGGCCCGCATCATCAGGTAATTGGCTGACCACGGGCCGATACCGCGCAGCGCGAGTAAACGCCGCTCGGCGGTAGTCGCAGAGCACCTCGCGAGCTCCTCGAGGTCGAGCTCGCCGGTGACGATGGCTCGCGCGAGGGTCAGCAGAAAATCAGCTTTGGCGCGCGAGAAGCTAGCTTGGTGGAGGTCGGACGGCTCGAGCTCAGCCACCTGCTCGACGGTGGGTGGCGCGTGCAGGCCGTCCCCCAGCTTGCGACCGATGCGCCGCGCAAGACGGCGGCGCAGAGCGAACGCCACCGGCAGGCTGACCTGCTGGCCGGCGATCACCCATACCAGGGCATCGAAGAGGATGGCAGTCTGCGGGATCGTCAAACCACGTCTTCCGGCTACCAGCCGCGCGATCTCGGGCTCGTCCGCTGAACGGTACTCGAACGGCCGGGGATCCACCACCAGGCCGAGCAGGCGCAGCACCTGAGCGTGAGCCTCGCAGGCTCGCCGCTGCGATTTGCCGCCAGCAACGATCCGGCAGCGCGCGCGGCGACCGCCGAGCTCGACTTGGACCGCCAGTGGCTCGTCACCCAGATGGGTGCCGTAAGTGAACGTCTTCCCCACCACCCGCTCGGTCTCGCTCACCGGATCCCGCCCCAGATAACTCAAAACGCGCTCGGTCACAAAGTACGACGGCAGCCTGAGCTCGAAGGCGTCCGAGCCCGGCAGGTCACGGTAGCTCTCGGGCTCGAGACGCATACGGTGTCGGAACTCTTTGGCAAAGCGAACCGGGTCCGAATAGCCGACGAGCCCAGCCACGTCATCAATCCGTTCCCCGGCGAGCAGCAGGCGGCCGGCGCGTTCGATACGCTGTCGCTGCAGCAGCTCGTCAGCCGGCGCGTGGTAATGCGTACGCAGCAGCTCCTCCAGACGCGATACGGCAGGGCGCGACACGTCCAACCCCGTGGCTGCGGCCAGGGCTTCCGGACTTTCGAACGCGCCCGGATCCCGACGCAGCCGTGCGACTATCGCTTCGACTCCGGCGACCTCCGCCTCCATCGCGGCTACCATTTTGGGCTGACGAGCCATCAGCTGACTATAGCTGCCGCCAGGCGTAAACGACCATCCGATTCCTGCGTTCACACCCTGCCGCCCACAACGCGGTCGAACGTTGCTACAGACTGCTAGAGTCCAGGCCGCATGATGCGTCTCGAAAGCCTGCAGGGTCCCACTCTTGCGCTGCTCGTCAGCGTCGTCTTCGCAATCGCCCTGCTGTCGCCGGTCACCAGCGTCGACTCCGATGCCGGTATCGCGCTGCTGGTCAGCCAAACGCTGCTCGACCATCAGACCCTGCGGCTCGACGTCTACCGTGACGATCCGGCGTTTGCCTACGATCTGGATTCCGACTATCGCCTGCGGCAACGCGACGGGAAAATCTACTACTACGCTCCCGGGGTTCCGATCCTGTCGCTACCCTTTGTGTGGGTAGCCAATCGCTTCGGCTACCACATGCTCGATCTCGCGGCCGAGCAGGCGCTCCAGAACCTGCTGTCGGCGCTGTGCTGCGCCGCCATCTTCTGGCTGCTCTACCAGGCCTGCCGTACTGTACTCGAGCCGATACCCAGCCTGGTCATCACCGCCGTTTCGGTACTCGGCAGCCCGCTGATCAGCACCGTCGCCACCGGCCTGTGGACCGCCGACTACGCCGCGGTCTTCTTGAGCCTGGCGGTTCTGCTCATGGCGCGTTACGACTCTAATGGCGGCTCTCGCCGTGAGCTGGTGGCCATGGCGGCATGCCTGGGTATCGCCTTCTTCACTCGTCCCTCGTCCGCCTTCGCGGGGATGGCCTTATTGATCAGCCTGCTCGGCGCTGCGGATCGGCGAATCGGGCGCGCTGCGGTGGCGATTCTAAGCCTTGGCTGTGCCCTCATCGCCGTGTCCTGGATGGGTGGGCTGCGAGGGATCCCGACGCCGCTGTACTACCTCTCACCGGCACGCCTCTACCCCAAAGCGCCGCTCTTGGAAGGCCTCGCCGGTACGCTGTGGACTCCTTCCCGCGGACTGCTGGTGTTCTGCCCATTCCTGCTGCTGGTGATCGCCGGCGCCGCATGGTGGCTCCGCAGCGCCCGATACCACCGCCTGATCGTATTCTCATTGGCGTGGATCACGCTCCACGTCTTGGGAGTCGCGACCCGCAGCATCTGGTGGGGAGGCCACTCCTACGGCCCCCGTCTGTTCACCGAGCTGATGCCGGCCTTCGTGCTGCTCACTGCGCTGCTATGGCGCCACTTTGGTCAACCCCTCGCCATGGCCCCACGCACCGTGATCGCCACGCTCTACGGCATCCTTGGGCTGCTGGCGATGGTCATCCACAGCTATCAAGGCTTGTTCAACCCCGCCACCCGTGCGTGGAACGAAAGCCCGAATGTCGACATCTACCCGAGCACGCTCTACGACTGGCGCTATCCCCAGTTCGCCGCCACTCGAGAACTGCTCGACAGCCGCGAGATCGAATTTCAGCGCCGCACTCTTGGCACCTTCGAGCTCGGTCAGGAGCTCGCCCACGACACCCAAGATGCTCTCTTCCATGCTTGGTACGGACCTGAGAACAGCTGGCGCTGGAGCCGTGGACGGGCCCCGGCTCTCACCGTCAGGCTCGGAGCGTTGCCCGAGGTTCGACTCTACTTACTGATACTCGAGGCTGGTTCCCTCAGACCACAAGAGGTCACCGTCGCAGTCAACAGCGTCGCAGTCGGCACCATGGTCTTCGAGGACTTCGAGCCCAGCCGGCAGCAGCTGAGCATCAACCCCAGCCTGCTGCGGCCGGGCGCCGAGAACACCATCGAGTTTCAGGTTCCCGACCCCGGGGGCACTTCCGAGGATCCGCGCGACCTGGGTATTGCCCTGCGCTCCTTCCAGCTCTCGCCCTTGATGACTCGGCTCGGTAGTATCGACTTCACCCAGGACACCTATTTCCTCGAAGGCTTTAGCTCGGCCGAGTCCGGCTGGCGCTGGACTGACGGCGACACGGCGACCCTCGCCTATCCTATGGGCGAACGACCCGACGCACCGATAGCTCTGAAACTCACCGCCGGCACCCTCGGCCGACAGCGCGTCCTGCTCAGCTTCGAGAATCAGCCGCTGGGTGAGCTGGAGCTCGAAGGCTTCGAACCCAGCACCCGAACGCTCGTGATCCCGCCAGAGCTGCTGAGCCCACACAGCCTCCAGCACATCCAGCTGACACTACCCGACGCGCTCACTCCCGAAGGTGAAACGCGTCGGCTCGGCCTGGCCTTTATCGAGCTGTCGCTCGTAGCGCTAGACGATGAAAGAGCACAGATATCCTTCGAATCGCCACCGATTTGAGGTAGTTTCTCTGATGTTCTTCAACACCTGAGGCTATATCCATGACCCCGTCGAGTTTCGAGCGTTTGCGGCCTTTCGCTTACGTCGACGCCGAGCAGGCCAGCGAGTACCGTGCCATCATGCGCGTCTTCATCGCCGCCAAGGAGGGTTTCTCGCTGCATCTCAGGCCAGCCGACGTGCTGACGAGGTTGCGTCGGCTGGCCCCGGATCTCAGTCTCGAAGAAGAGCTGATCGAGCCCCGGCTGTCTCAGCTGTGTGCTTGGGGCAATCTCGAAGCGCACCCGGACACCGCTGCGGTGGCGACGGTTGAAGACTTCTACCGCCGACGCCTACTCTTTCAGCTGACCGCGGCCGGCGAGGCGGCAGAGCGAGCCCTAGCCCTTTACCATCAAGTCTTGACTCAGCCTGGAGAGCTCAAGACCGCGGCACTCGACGATATACGCAGCCTGCTCGAGGATTTGGTGAGGCTGGCCAAGGAAGACGGACCCGATTCCGGCAAGGTGTTCCTCGCCCTGCAGAGTCTGGCCCATCGCTTCGAGGAGCTGACGGCCCGCGCCCAGACGTTCATGGGCGGCCTGCAGCGCCGAATCGACTTGCAGGGTGTCGAGCTCGAGGCCTTGATGAGCTACAAAGAGCAGCTGGTCGACTACTTGGAACGCTTCATCGGCGAGCTGGTGATGGCGACCAGCGAGATCAGTCGCCTGCTGGGTGAGATCGAAAAAGCTGGCCCTGATCGCTTGCTGCGCCTGGCCGCCGAGCGCGACGTCGCCGATGCGATGACGGCAACTGAAGACCCATTCGACGAGGCTCTCGAAACCTGGCGCCAGCGCTGGCATGGTCTCACCGCCTGGTTCACTCACCAAAGCGGCACTTCTCAAGCCGAGATTCTGCGGTCGCGAGCCCGATCTGCCATCCCTGCCCTGCTAGCCGCGGTCGAGACCCTGCACGACCAGCGTCTCACCCGCAGCGATCGCTCAACCGACTTTCGTACCCTGGCACGTTGGTTCGCCGAGGCTGACAGCGAGCGCGACGCTCACCGTCTTTGGCGAGCGGCGTTCGGCCTGACATCGTGCCGCCACCTGCGCATCGACGCCGCCAGCCTGGAGCGCGACGATCAGGATCCGGTAGCGCCCACCACCAGCTGGCTCGACGCTCCGCCGCTGCGGCTGACCGCAAGGTTGCGTAAGACGGGCCGCTACGCGCGTCCGATCCAACCATCTCGCCTGATCGATCGCAGCCAGGCCAAGGCCCTGCTCGCCGAGCTCGCCGCCGAGGAAGCTCAGCAGATTGCTACCGCTCAACGACGCCTGAGCACCGACGGACGCATTCGCCTGTCGGCTCTGGGAGCACTCGACACCACCGCCTTCGACCTCTTTCTCGATCTGCTGGGCGAAGCCTTGGCGCGGCGGACCAAGGGTACGGAAACCGTCACCGCCACGTCGAGCGATGGCGTGCTCGAAATCGTTCTGGAGCCGATGAACGAAGGCACGGCGACCCTGGAGACCTCGCACGGACAATTCTCGGGGCCGGATCACTGGATCACAATCGAGCCAGTCGATTCGCTGCTGGCAGCATTCGCGCCTGAGACCTCCATAGCTCCCGAGGCATTCCCGTGAGGCCCAGACCCGACCTCGCTGGCGCTCTCGACCAGGCAACAGTGAGCGAGCGACGCCGTGCTCTGCGCGCCCTGCTGCGCGAGCCGCTGCGAACGGCCCGCCGAGACGCCGAGGAATTCGTCTTCATCCGTCGCCACGCCGACGCTCTAGCCTCGTGGCTATGGCGCTTCCCGGGATGGCGGCTGGAGGTCGACAGCGAGCTGGCCCGCCTTCACAAGATTCCTCCCTCATTGGAGGACGGCACGCGGGGGGGCCCCCCCCCCCCCCCCCCCCCCCGCGAGCGCCCCC
>JBCCEE010000246.1:0-12230 GCA_039030415.1 Acidobacteriota bacterium | reverse complement strand
CTTGTGCAGCCCGGGGCTTCACGGGATCCCTCCCGAGGGAAACCTGATCCATATTGTTGTCAGGCAGATGACGCAATCGCCGATGCGTTTCATAGTGTTCATCCCTAAACGCGTCACCTCCCAGGAAACCGGCTCACCTTGACCTGACTTTCCCAAGAGTCGCATTCGAAGTGGTGCCCCGTCCCAACGCCGAAGGGTCACGGCTCAGAGCGGCGAGCACCTGAAACGAGCTCGCTCGAACCGCTGACTTTGAGGCCATTTCTTAATGCATGCTGTTATATTCAACTTGCTATAAACAGCGTACCGCTGGTCCAAGACCCTCGAGGCACGCGCCGGCTAAACCAAATCTAGCGCGTCGTCTCGCTCGAAGCGCTTCCGTGGACCGATACGTCACATGGCATCGAACTGCTGGGAGTACAAACCGGGCTCATGACATCGAACTGGCACAAGAAACGCAGCGCCTCCCTTCGTTTTCCTTCCGCCTACCTAGCCGCCACCAGGTTCTCGAGAACCCTTGTCGCGGGCATCGCAATACTCGGCCTGTCGACTCACTCAGGCCCGGAGCTATCAGCCCACGAAAGCTCGAGCCCGAGCCCGGACCAATCGGCGGGGGAGGTGGGAGCCCAGCCCCACGCGGTCGTGACCGTGGCGGAAGATGGGACGGTCACCCATGAGCCTTATCCTTCCAAGCGATTCACCGACTCACTGATCGAGATCGATCCCGCAACCGCCAGGTCGGCCTCTGAATCGGAAGAGACCGTGGGATCGCCAGGAGATCCCGAGCCCGGTGGCAGTACCATCGACCTGACGATTACAGCGATGTCAGCCTCGTGCAACGGCGATGGCACTCTCGCCGTCTCCACCACCGTACGAAACCTCGGGTCCAGTGACTCCGGCTCGTTCGAAGTCGGCATCTACGCTTCCACCAACAGCATCATCTCCACGGCCGACACCCGCATCGCTTGGGCCAGCCCGGGCGGTGGCGCCGGGCTGGGACCTGGTGGCTCCAGCAACATAGGAGGCAACATTACCGCCGCCAATGCTGCTCCGGGCGTCTACTACATCGGAGCCTACGCCGACGACACCTTTACCGTCAGTGAAACGGACGAAGACAACAACACGCTCGCGGAAGGCGACACCGCGACCCTTCCCTGCTCTGCTGGCGAGCCGACCATCGCCGTGACGCCGCTGACGTTGACCTTCACCAATGAAGACGCGGACCGCGTCACCGAGCGCGTGGGACGTGGCGCGACGGACAGTCCAGCGCTGCCTCTTTACCACCTTGGCAGCGACTACAACCGCATCTTCGGCGTTGTCGCCGCAGCTGTCGACGGTCTCGAGATCGCCATCGATACCGTCGGGCTCGCGACTCTGCCACCGGCTCTAACGCTCGAGCTGCTCGACGGCACGATGCTGACGGCCACCCGTACCGACGGCGAGAAGCGAGGTCCCGGGAGCGTCTTGTGGCGTGGGCTCGCCGACGGCCGACGCGTCGTCCTGACGCTCGAGTCGGGCCTGGTCGCCGGCCGAATCGAGTCGGGCAAAGGTACCTATCAGATCGTCCCCATGCCGGGTGGCGGGCATGGGCTCGCACACCTCGACGAAGCCCTCTTCCCCCCCTGTGATGGAGGCATCGAGCCTCCGGCCCGCAGCGTAGCCGAGACGCCGCCCACCTTCAACGGCACCGATCCGGCCGATCGCATCGACGTGTTGGCGGTCTACACACCGCAAGCGCGCGATGCCGCCGGCGGAGTGGCGGCCATCCAGACCACGATACAGAACGCTGTCGACGTCACCAACACGGCCTTCATCGACAGCAACATGATCGCCCGCTTCAATCTGGTTCACACCGCGCTGGCCAATCACAACGACTCGGGAAGCTCGGGCACGGATCTCTCTTGGGTTGCCAACGATGCCACGGTGGCGGCACTGCGTGACACCTATGCCGCCGATATGGTCAGTCTGATCACCGAAAATGGTGGCGGCGGCTGTGGCCGAGCCTACGTCATGCGAAACCCAAGCTCGAGTTTCGCATCATCCGCCTTTCAGGTGACGGCTCGCGGCTGCGCCGTCGGCAACCTGACGTGGGCCCACGAGCACGGCCACAACATGGGCTTCGAGCACGATCCGGCCAACGGCGTGCCGCCCTCTAGCGCCTCGTACGACTGGTCTTTCGGTCACTTCATCGACGGCTCGTACCGTACCGTCATGTCGTACAGCTCCCAATGTACGATGGGCTGCTCGCGCGTGGCACATTTCTCGAATCCGGCCGTGAACCACCTGGGAGCACCGACCGGCATCACGGACCAGCGCGACAACCATCGCTCCGGCAATCTCACCGCCTCCATCGTGGCCAACTTCCGATCCTCGACCGGGCAGGTTCTGACGATCTCGAACACCGGCACCGGTACTCTCACGGTCACCTCGATCACCGCCGAGTCGCCGGCATCGTGGATCTCCTGGTCGCCACAGGCCCCGTTCGCGGTGGCTCCCGGAAGCCAGCAGTCGATCACCGTGAGCGTTGACTTCGATACGGCTCCGGCCGGGCAGACCACCAACCGCCTGGTGATCGAGTCGAACGATTCCGACCTCAGCCCCTATCCCGGTGGTGTGACGATCAACATTGACAACGGCATAGCGCCCGACGCGATAGATCGGGCCGGCGTCTACCGGCCGTCCAATCGGCTCTTCCAAACCGACAACGACGGCAGCGGCACTCTGACCCAACCAACCGATCAATCCTGTCAGCTGGGTACCGACGGCGATGTGCCCCTGGCTGGCGACTGGAACGGCGACGGCAAAGACGAGCTCGGCGTCTACCGGCCGTCGACCCGTCAATTCCTGCTCGACCAGAACGGCGACTGCGCTTTGAACTTCGGCGCCGGCGGCGACGTCGGATGCACGTTCTTCAGTCTGGATGGCGAGCCGATCATCGGCGACTGGAACGGTGATGGCGACGACGATATCGGCATCTATCGCGACCGCCTGTTCCGCATGGACCTCGACGAGAGCTGCTCTTGGAATGCCGCGGGCGACGACGTCGCCCTCTTCGGCCTGGACGGCGATACGCCGATCATCGGCGACTGGAACGGCGATGGCGATGACGACATCGGCATCTACCGGCCGTCCAATCGCGTCTACCTGATGGACCTGGACGAGAGCGGCACCTGGAACCCACCGGGCGACCGTGGCTGTCTCTTCGGGCTGCTCGACGACACCCCGATCATCGGCGACTGGAACAACGACAACAGCGACCAGATCGGATCCTACCGGCCGCCCCTGAGGATGTTCCTTATGGACCGCGACGACAACTGCCAATGGTCGCTCCAGCTCGATCTGTGGGCGATCTTCGGCCAGACGGGAGACCAGCCGCTCATCGGGAACTGGTAGCTTCGACGGACGGAAAGAGCCGGTATCTCGACGCATTCGGGCTATGCCTTGGCTTTCGGCATGCCCAGCAGTCCCGGATACACCGACCGATTGCGCCACAGCAGCGCACACACCAGCCCGAAAATCAGCCACGCGGCGGCGTAGACCCACGGCTCCAGCTCGTTCAGCGGCAGCCCGATATAGCCCGACGCGATCGCGCAAGCGTTGTTCAGAGCGTGCCAAAGCATGGCTGGGAAAATCGAACCGGTGACGAGGGTCAGGGCGGCCATGGCGACACCGAGGGTGGCGGTCGGTATGAGACGGATGAGCTCGATGTGGAAGAGGCCGAAGACGATACCGGTAACCAGGCAGAGGGCCACCGGCCGAAAGTAGCGCCGCAGAGCATGCAGCAGCACGCCACGAAAGGCGATCTCCTCGCAGATGCCCGGCAGGATGGCGACCAGGAAGAAGACCTCCCATAGCGGCAGCTCATCGGGCATCAAGAAGTTGCTGAAGCCTTCCAGCAGGCGCTCCGGTATGGGAAACAGGGTCGTCGACAGGTGCACCAGATTGATCAACGCGACGTGAAACGTCGGCGCCCCCAACACTACGGCGAGCCACACCACCGGTTTGACCGGGCGCAAGGCCAACGTCTCCCGCACCGGTAGGCGATAGCGACAGATCAGAAACAGCGAGCCGCACAAGAAGAGTCCGATCAGGTTGAAGAAGATCTGCGGTCGCAAGGACTGCATGGCCTCGATGTTGGTCGAGACCAAGAGCATGGTCACCCACATGCCGAGGAACCAGCGCCAGGCGTGGCGTGGGAAGAGGGCGGCACCACCTTCCAGATCGGCGCGGTCGAGCTCGCTAGCGGTGACCAGGCGCTCGGTGGATAGCGCCTGTAGGGTCGCGCGACCCACCGCCATCGCTGCCGCCGTCGAGATCAACCAGGCGATAGCCAGAAACAGCAGATCGATCGGCCCCACCAGCACCGAGCGCACCGCGACGCTCAGGTTGGCGATCGGCACCAGCACGATGGCAGAACGCAGCTCGACCGCCGGCAGCATCGACGCCACCGTCGGCGCCAGCAGCAGCAGGAAGACCGGGAAGAAGTAGAGCTGAAACTCCTTGTAGGTCTTGGCATAACCTGACACCAGCAGCAGCACGCCGCCCGCCAACGCGGTGAGCGGCAGCAACAGCAGCAGCAACAGCACGATCGTGGACGCCGACAGATCGACCGAGAAGCCCTCGGAAACCGGGATCAGATCGAGGCCGATGTAGAGCAGCAGATTGAGGAGCTGGATGACCGTGATGCCGATCCCCACCGCGATGATCAGCAGCAGCTTGGCGGCGACGATGTCGCGCCGGCTGGCGGCGGTGGTCAGTACCGTCTCCAGCGTGCCGCGCTCTTTCTCGCCCGCCAGGGTGTCGGCGGCGACGATCGAGCCGCCGGTGAGGAGAAAAAGCAGCACGAACAGGGTCGCGAGCCGGCCGATGGTCGCACCGCTGCGCTGCGACGCCGTCGCCAGGTCGTTGTCCTCGACCTCGGCCACCGCCTCGACCGGCACCGGGAAACCACGCTCCGCCAGCGCCGTCTTGCGGATCTCGGCGCGGCCCGAGCGCAGCCGACTCGCCATCTCGCTCGAAGCCGTCTCCGAGTCGTCCCAGTTGGCGCGATACACCAGACGCAGCAGTGGCAGCGGGATGTCCTCTTCCTCGGAACGCTCGGTGATCGGCTTGGGCTCCTCGTCTCGCGCCTCCTCGGCCTGCTCCGCCAGCCAGACGCCCGGCTGAAAAGCCTCGATGTAGAAGTGCAGCTCCTGGACTTCTAGCGCAGCCGCTGGATCGGACGACACCGTCTCTTCGAGCTGCAGGGCCGGGCCGCGCTCATCGTCGTCTCCTTCGGGCTCGGCCGGCTGGTACGCTGCGATCGCCTGCCGCGCCAGCTCGGTCTCGTCACCGACCACGGCATAGCGAAACACCTTGGCTTCCTGCCGCTCTTGCCGTGAGCGCTCGGTAATCTGAGTCGAGAACAACAGCAGCGGCATTACCAGGATCGGAAACACCACCGACACCATGAGGGTACGCCGGTCGCGCAGCAGCATCTTGAGCTCGCAGCGGAAGAGCGTACCGAGAACGGATCCTCCAGCCATGAGCTAGCTTCCCGACTCCAGATCTACGGTGGCGAGCTCGTCGGCCGCCTCGCCGCCCTCTCCCGCCTGCACGAAGCGCACGAAGATATCTTCCAAGTAGCGACAGCCGGTGGCCTCACGCAGCCCTTCCAGGGTGTCGCAGGTCAAAATCTCACCGCGGTGGATGATGGCGATGCGATCGCACAGCCGCTCGGCCTCGCTCATGATGTGGGTCGAGAACAGCACCGTCTTGCCCTCGTCGCGCAGCTCCTGAATCATCTTCTGCAGCTCCAGGGCATTGAGGACGTCGAGGCCGACGGTCGGTTCGTCGAAGATGAGGATCGGCGGGTCGTGCGCCATCGTGCGAGCCAGCGACACCTTCTGTTTCATGCCACTCGACAGCTTGTCGACCCGCGCGTCGGCGAACTCGGTGATGCCAAAGCGACGGATCAACGAGTCGACCCGCGCGGCGACCTGCTCCCGCGGGTAGCGGTTGATGCGGGCAAAAAACTCGATCGTCTCGCGCGCCGTCAGCCGGGGATAGAGGGCCGTCGAAGCCGAGTAGAAGCCCAGGCTGCGGCGCACCAGCTCCGGCGCGCTGCGCACGTCGTGCCCCATGAGAGCTGCCCGGCCGCCGCTCGGCTCGAGAATCGTCGACAGCATGCGCAGGGTCGTGGTCTTGCCAGCCCCGTTGGCGCCGAGCAGGCCGAAGATCTCCCCCTCGTGGCAGGTGAAGTCGATGCCGCGTACCGCCTGCACTTCGCCTCTTCCCTCGTCGAAAAAACTCTTAGTCAGGCCTTCCACCACCACTCTTGCCGCACCGCTCATGATGCCTCCTCCGCGGTTTGCTTGCGGCGCGACCAGCGCCCCTGAAGCCATTTCTTCTGAAGAAATCTACCGAAGCTGCCGCTGTAGGAACCGACCAGCACGTCTTCGAAGCTCAGCACCCAGCGCGCCAGCGCCAGGCAGAGCGCGACCGTGACCAGCTGCACCACGAGCGTCAGGCCGATCAGCGGCCACTGGTAGACCCCGGCAATCGCTTCCCGAAACATGATCGAGATGTTGACGATCGGGACCAAGGCCCACTTCACCGTCAGCTCGAGGTCCGGCGATTGCGCCAGCAGCGGCGGCAGAATGCACAGTAGGTACAGCGGTCCGATCATCGACTGGCCTTCTTTGAACGTGCGGGCAAAGGCGGCCAGGATCATCATGCCGCTGGCGATGAACATGGCCAAGAGCAACGAAGACAAGGCCATCAGCGGCAGGGCCGCATAGGGAATGCCAAATTCGACCCCGCCCGAGCCACCCCCCAGCAGCGGCGCCAGGATCGCCCGCATCGACAGCGACAGCGCGAATAGATTGAGCAGGCCCGCCACGCCGCCGAGGGTCGCCACATAGAGGTACTTGGCCATCACCACGCTCGAGCGCGAGGCCGACACGGTCATCAGGGTTTCCCAGGTCGAGCGTTCGCGCTCGCCGGCCGTCGCGTCGACCGCCGGGTAGAAACAGCCCAGGGCGATCATGATGATCATCAGCATCGGCACAATCATGCCGAGCACAAACGCCCCCATCTCGTCGTCGGTCGCGACGTTGCGACGGTCGACCCGGAAGTGCTGCCACGCTTCAGGCGTCATGCCGAGCTCCGCGCTCGCGCGCTCCAGCCAGTCGACGCGGTACTTCGCCACCTCGACGTCCAGCCGCTGGCGAGCGGTTTGGCTGCGGTCTTTGGAGGCGTCGAAGCTGAGGCGCACCAGGAAGTTGCCGTCGAGCCCGGCGCCGTTCTCAGTCGGCGGCAGCAGCTCCGCTGCGGCGTCCAGTCGCCCCGCCTGAATCGCGGCCTCGACATCCCCCGGAGCGTCGATCAGCTCGATCCCCTCGTGCTCCTCGAGCGCGGTGCGCAACGCCTCGTGCTCGACCGGCACGTCGACCAGGGCGATCCGCGACACCCAGCGCTCTTGCTGACCCTGGACGAACGAGATGCCGACGATCATCAGCCAGAACATGACGGGATAGAGGAACAGCGGAATCAAGACGCTGTTCATCAAAATGCCGCGCTCGCGTAACGCGCAGCGCAGCTCATGAATATAGAGCAGGCGTATGTCGTAGAAGTTCACGTGCTAATCAACGGCCAGAAGCTGTATCTGACAACTGGCAGAGTCCGTTTCAGGCAGTCCCGGGTGACGCCAATTCATGATGAGCCATAGCATTGAGGAGTCGTTACGATTCGCCCGCCATCCTATTCACTCCGAACCGCTGCGGGGAAATTTCCGTGGTAAATTGCCGCCGTCTCAGAGGTCAGGTCGTGATGGCCAGGGGACCGGCCCGGGGACTCGTGAGGCGCTCTCACGCCGCTATTCTGATCTAGGAGGAAACCCCTTCAACATCCTCTGCACTCACTGCTACCACTTTTTCCCCTATCGAGGTCTCCGCGCTCTGTGCACATCGGTCGAGTGCGCAGACGTCAAGCGTACGACGGGACACCGTGGTCCGAGACGCCTCGATCCGGACTACGAGGGCCTCTGGGGGCGGCGGAAACAGCTGCTGGACCTGTCTCAGCCCTGCCCCTACTGCGAAGAGCCGGAGCGCTTGGTGCCGGCCTGCCCAGAATGCTGGGAGGAGCTCGACGCCGACATCGGGCAGGTCGAGGATCGGATGATCGCGATTCTCGGAGCACGCCAGGCCGGCAAGAGTCACTACCTCGCGGCGCTTTTTCAGAAACTGCTGCACGACAAAGTGGGCGGCGACACTTGGAGGGTGGAGACCAAGCCTCGGATGCGGCAGATCATCCGCCGAGATTTTCTCCGTCCATTGTTCCGCGATCAGAAAGAGCTGCCTGCAACCCAGGTAGGGTCGCAGGAGAGCCTGCGCCTTGTGCTGACCCACAAAAGCGGCAACCGGCGCGTGGTCTTGCGGTTCGAAGACCACTCGGGCGAGGCGATCGCAGATCGTGAGAGACTCGCTGAAGCCCACTTCCTTCGCCACGCCTCGGGTGTGATTCTGCTGGCCGACCCCCTGGCGTTCGAGCCAACTGCCAAAGGTGCGCGGCGGGCCTGGCATCATGGGGAGCCGACCTGCCTGGACATACTCGAAAACTATCGCCGCGTGCTGCAGGCCGCGCCGCGGCGACGCCAAGATGCCGAGCTACCGCTGCGACCCGAACAAAAGTACCTCGCGGTCGTAGTGACGAAAGCCGACCTCGTTTTGAACCGGCAGCACACTTTTTGGGCTTCCGATGACAGCGAGGATCATCTCACCAGCGGCTACTGGCAGTCGCGCAACGAGGACAGCGAGCTGGCCGCGGCTTGGCTGCGAAAGCGCCTCGAAGACCCCGAGATCTTCGAAGATGCGGTCGACTTGTTCGCTGAGACGTCGTACTTTTTCTCATCCAGCTTTGGCTACGCTCACAAACCGTCAGCAGCGATTCGCAAACCCGTGACCCCAATGCGCGTCCACGAGGCGCTGTTCGCGCTGCTCGATCGCATGGGAGATGGCGACGAGACGGTGGCCCGCCCGGGCAAGCTCAGGCCGAGCCGTGCCATCCCGGAAGATGACGACGACGTTCTCTGAGGAGCCTATTCGATGAGTGGAATCGGTGGTCTGCGGCACATCTATACGGCTACCGAACCGTCGGAGCCAGATGGCCACAGCGGCTTTCAGACGATCGCGTACACCAAGGGACTCGAAAACCTGGTTCCGGCGATTGTCCAGCTGGTCCAAGGCTTCAGTGCTCCCAACGGCGACGAGCCCCGCTGTCGACAGCTGGCGCAGGTACCGGGCTTTGACGCCTACGCCCTCACCACGTTGACTCCTACCGGCCGGATGCCCGACGACCGGCACGGCAACTTCCATGCCGAGACCATCGTAGTACCGGAGACCTGGCTAGCGGCTGCCCAGTGGGACGCGGCCGCGGCGTTCGAAGCTCTCGGCTGGCTGGGCCCTGGCGGAGCTCTGCAAGACGACAGGCCCTTCGCCCTGCCGAACCTCGAGCCAGGGCCAGTCGAGCGTCTCGAAGTCGTCAAGCGCGTGGTGCCAGCACCCAGATTGGCTCCTCTGCTCAAAGCCGTCATCCACCAGACGAACGGCCTGCGACCGCTGCGCGTGCTGGCAGGCCCCGAAACCTCGCAAGAAGACCTCGAACAGCTGATCATGGTCTTGCCGCTCGTCGTGCACCCGGCACTCCGAGGGATCTACCGAGTCGAGGGACGGCAGCGCTGCCTCACCCTCCGGACCACCAGCCCAATCCGAGCCATGCTGCCCGCGATGGATATCGTGGGTTTCCCAGCTGCCGCTGCCGAGAGCCTCGCGATGGAGGGCTCCGTCGTCTTCGACCTGGGCAGCCACCTGGCGATTCCCCGATCGCGAGGCAAAGGTGGTGACGCCTACGTGCGGTGGCTCAGCCAAGTGATGCAGGAAGGAGCCTGGGACGAGCTGGAGGCAGTGTATCGAGCAGAGGGTCCGAGCTCGGCCAAGCAGTGGTTCGCCTCGTTCAGGCACAAGCAGGCCCCGAGCCCCCCACCTTCCGGTCACCCGGCAACCGCCGAAACCAGAGGGCCACGACCGCTAGGGAACGAACCCGGGGATCAGCTCAGCCTGATGGCGCAGCAGGAGGAAGCGTGGGCACGTCGCGACGAAGTCGAAAGCACGGCCCAGATTGCTTTCGACGCGAGCAAAGATACCCTGCAGGATCAGCTCGACCTCTATCAACAGTCCCTGAACGCAGCGGTCAACAAACTCAGCGAAGCGGTCCGCACCGACACCGCTAGCTTCCGTTCTCGAGTCGACCGAGCGACTGCAGATGCCGAGCAAAGGCATCTACGGCTCGAGCGGTCCTTGGCCGACCGGGTCGCGGCGCTGGAGGACGCCGTGCGCTCTCTGCAGACGGGCCAGCAACATCGTCAGCCACTGCCGGGCCAAGCCGCTCCTCCGCGGGTCGTGACTGCCGCCCCCGACGATCCGCATCACGAGCTGGGTGGCACCGGCACAGCGTACAGCGTACAGCAGCGCGGATGGTGGGAGAACACCCTAGACTGGATCTATGCTTCGCTGCCCGGCGGCTCGAGCATCGCGCACCACCCGCTCGCTCGTTGGCTGCCGGTAGCCCTAGCCCTCGCAGTCATAGCGCTTGGCATCCTATGGTTCAACCGTTCGCCGACGGAGACGGATCCCATCGACGAGCCGCAGGCCGCGCTCGAAGCGGAAGCCGCCAAAGAGCGACGTGCGGAACGCCGCCGGAGTCTGGTCCAGCGCTTCGAGGACCCGGCGCTTTCCAGTGCCCTGCTGGCGACGGTTCAGGCCGAGCCTGTCGACGAAGGGTCTCAGCCGTTCATTCGGCTCGCACGGACCCTCGCTCTCGCGGTGAACTTGGGCCGGGTCCCGATCACCGAAGCCGGCCAAATCGCCATCCTGCAGCAAGCTCTGGCGACCGGCGTCGATGGCGGCTGGGGAGCCGGCAGTCGGGGCAAGCTCGCCGCCCAGCTCGGCGACTGCACGGAGTGTCTACCGCAGGCGAGCCAAGACCTGCCCGCGGAGGAGCTCGCGAAGCAGACCCAGCAGCTGAGCTGGAACAGTCCCGCTGCCAACTGCGTCTTGCGAGCTCATATCGGACTGAGCCAGGAACGCTGTAGCGCGACGTCGGTCTGGAGCCCAGACTACTCCTGGACCGGGACCGAAGCCGCCGGCGCCGCTTCGCTGATCAAAGCCACCGCCGATCAGGCCAACCAAAGGCTCGAGGAAGAGCTGGCCAGATTCGATCTTCAGCAGGGTGCAATATCCGAAAATCTGATGCCAAATCTCGAGGCCATTGGCCCGCATCATGCCAAGGCGCTGGCTGATCTCGCCTATTCCTGGACAGAGCAGAAAGTGGGCGCATCGCTGCCCGAGAATCCGACCGACGGCCAATTCGAGCAGCTCGAAAAACTGGTCGAGTCGATGACAGCCGGTGGAGCAGACAGCTGAGAAGACGCATCCCCCATCTCGTCTTCGCGACCCGCAGCCCCAATCCCCGCGGCGGAGCGGACTTTGTGCGCCAGATCGTGGCCGAGAGCCCCGGCATCTCAGAGGAAGTTCGCCGAGACTTCTCGCGGCGTGCCGACATCGCCGGATCCGTGCTGCAGACGGAGCATGACGAGACCTCGTCACCCCTGCGCATCTTCACCTTCAGCCGGGTCGACGCGACAACCTGGCTGCTGGCGAGAGCCATCAGCCTCGGCATCTACCGCAAGGGCAGCCATCAGCTCTTGGTGCACGGACTCCTGCTCTCCGAAGAGATCTTGGACGAGCTCGAGGGCAACCCCCTGGCGCTCGACTTCTTGAGCCAGCATGAGCTGGACTTCAGTTTTCAGGACACCCATCCGGGCTTCGGCCAGGAGCTCGAGCAGATGGTCTTGAGCCGGGAGATCGCGGGCCAAGCGCGCGCCTACAACCGGCAGCGGCTGGAGTCGCTGCGTGCAGCGGACGACGCTTGGCTGAGCCACGCCTACGACCAGCTCGCCGTGGGAGCTCGACTGGCGTGCGTTTCTGCCCATCCGCGAGCCAGCAACCTCGAAGCCCTGCTGCTGCATCTCCATCCCGATGACCGTCTAGAGCTCAGCTTCCACACCTTCTACTCCCACAGTCGCGCTATCGACTACCGACTGATCGGAGTGCTGGCCAGCGATTTATCCGGCATTGAAAGGCAGTTTCGAGGTCTCGAGTCGACGCGTGTCGATCAGCCCGAGCCGGCCCGACGCG
>JBCCEE010000245.1:0-12273 GCA_039030415.1 Acidobacteriota bacterium | reverse complement strand
CGTTTCGACCGTCAGGCTCTAAGGACCCAGGATATCGATGTCGCGCAAGATCCGGCCATCGGTATCGCGCTCGCACCCAGTGGCGATACCGAGGACGTCGCCGAGGCCCTGACGGAGTCGAAGCTTGGATTTCATCCGATCCCCGAATTTGATCCCCGCGATCCTTCGACGTCGTTCAAAGTTCGCGGACGTGACCTGCGAGTCGACTTTCTCACCCCTCTGCGCGGTCCCGAGTCGAGTAAACCCATCTTTCTACCAGCGTTTCGCGTAGCAGCCCAGCCGCTGCGCTTTCTCGACTACCTGATCGAACAGCCGGCCCAGGCAGTAATCGTTGGCGGCAGCGGCATCCTGGTCAACGTACCGGATCCGGCGCGATTCGCCCTACACAAACTGTGGACGTCTCAGCGACGCCCGGTCAGCGAGCAGGCCAAAGTCGCCAAGGACCTTCGCCAGTCCGAGCTTCTGATCGAGGTTTTGCTAGCTGACCGACCGCAGGACCTAGTCACAGCCTGGGAAGCGCTCGGAGCTCACAAGTCGATCCATCGCCTAATCTCGAAGGCCCTGGACCGGCTGCGAGACGACCTGCGCGAGCCGCTACAAGCAGCGATTGCAAGTTGATCTACGCGGAGGGTTAGCTCCTACAGGCTTCAGTTCGCCGGCGGGAACTTGCGCAGCAGCTTCCTGACCGATTTCTTGATGCGGCGATCCGGGTTGCGCGGATCTTTGATTTTGTTGCGCGTCCAGGCGCTCCACACCGCTTTCTCGGTCTTGGAGTCATGGATCGAGATGATCAGGGTGTCGTTACGGTAGGAGTTGATGTCTCCTTCGACCACCCAGGCCACCCCACTGGCGATCTGCCGACGGTTGGCCTCGATATCGGTGACCTGCACCATGGCTCCATCGAACGACACCAGAAAATCGGGCTCTTCATCGATCGCCGGTCGATAGCCTTGATCCGCCAACTGGCGGTCGATGGCATTGCGGATCTTGGTGTCGATCTCGCCGCCCACCGCCAGCGGTGAGCCTTCCGGACGCTTCTTCTGCTCGATCCAGTCGTAGGTCTCGTAGGTCGAAAAGTCAGCCTTGCGATCGTACTTCATGCTGTCGTCGACAGCCGCTGCAGGCGTTGCAAAACCCAGAACGGCCGCGACCAGGAGAGCGCCGATCGCGACGGGCGAAATGAACGCCGCGCCACGCGGGTCGGCTGCCATGGCTTCGCGGAGCGACGGCACCGCTCGGGTTCGCAGGCTCAATCGCGGATGACTTCGCGCCGACAAGTCGCTGCACCACATGCTCAGATCCTCCTCGTTCTGTCTCTTGAACATTCAGTATAGCGCCGGTGAGCCGGCCAGGAGATAGCATCAGGACTCTGCAGCGAACTTTTTCGAGCGGGCTTCCGTCATAGGGTGTGAGATGCAAGCCACCCACCCCGAAACCATCGCTTCGCCCGACCTCTTCCTGGCACGCCGAGCGGCCAAGGCCGATCCGCAGGCATGGGACGAGATCATCGAGGCCTACGGTGATCGCATCTACAACGTCGCGTATCGCTTCGCGGGTACGACCGCCGAAGCCGAAGATCTGACGCAGGAGATCTTTCTCAAGCTCTACCGCAATCTCGATCGCTACCGCGGCGATGTGCCGCTGGTGGCCTGGGCTCTCAGACTCTCGCGCAACCTTTGCATCGACCACTACCGCGCTCAACGCAGCCGCCACCAGACGGAGACCGTCTCCGACGAGATCCTGGCGCACATGCCCTCGGACGACGACCCGCGACGCCATAGCCAAAGCCAGGAGCGCCGTAGGCTGGTGCACGAGGTCCTGGCCGAGATGTCGGAGAGTCTGGCTTCGGCGCTGATGCTGCGCGACCTCCAGGGCCTGAGCTACGAAGAGATCGCAGGCTTCTTCGAGGTTCCCGTGGGCACCATCAAGTCCCGGCTCAACCGAGCTCGCAAGGAGCTGGTGCTCCGGATCGAAGCGCGCCTGCAGATGCCGCCCGCCGCGGGCATGCCACTTTCCACCGAGCAGGCCCCGGGCGTCGCGCGCTGAGAGCCACATCACCCAGCCGAATGAACAGAACAGCGTGAGCACCTCGTCATGAAACCGTCATCGCCATCGAACGCCGCATGCCAGCGCTTCCGAGAGGATCTTCTGTCCGGCAAACAGCCCGAGCCCAACATCGCGCAGGATCCCCATCGCGATCAATGCCCGGAATGCGCTCGATTCGCGGAGGTGCTGGAGAGCAGCACCGCCGTCGAGACGCCTCGGCCGATGTCGGCTCGGCTACGCGATCGACTGCGCGAGATCCCACGCCACGAAGTGACCTGCCGCGACGTCGAGAGGCTCTATCGCGAAGCCAAGCGGCAGGCGGGTGCCGCCACCGAGGATCGAGAGCCTGATCCGGCCAGCGCGCAGCACCTCGCCAGCTGCGAACGCTGCCGCGTGACCTACGGCACGCTGCAATGCGCGTTCGAGCCCGAGCGCCTGGCGATGCCGACACGACTGGCGCGCCGTCTCGGCGAAATCGCCAAGCGTCCGGAGCGGCTGGTGCCGGTGTGGATCAGCGATACGCGCTACGCCGCTGCCGCCTGCTACCTCGTGGCCACTCTGACTCTGGCGGTGACGGACAACGCCTCGGCCGTCCTCAGCGAAGCCACTCAGAACATGACCTCGCGCGTCAGCGTCTGGGCCGCGGCGGGCGAGGATCGCGGCAACCGAGTTTGGGTCGCCGCCACCGCTCCGCTCGAGCGCGGCCTGGCCGAGGGCTGGAACCGCTTCGACAGCTACCGTGAGGCCGGCTCGAGATGGGCTGGAGACGCTTATCGCGCGATTGAAGACACCACCCGTGAACTGATACCCGATCGCCGTCGATCGGTTGAAGGAGAAAACCCGTGACAGAATCACAAAACACCTCACAAGAGAACACTGTGGACGAGCACGCTGAAGGCGCGGCTCCGGACCACTCAGCCGCCCCAGAGTCCGTAATCCCACCGGAGCCACCCCCCGAGCCACCGACGATGCGCCAAGTTCAAGAGCCGCCTTTTGCCCCCGCGATGCCTCAGCACCAGCAGGGCCCGGGAGCAAATCCCAGAGCGACCCGATCGCCCGGACTCGCTGCCTTCTTCAGCCTGTTTCCCGGACTTGGCAACGTCTACAACGGCCTGTATCTGCGCGGCGTCACCTTCTTCGTGATCGTCTTCGGGCTGATCGGGCTGGCGACCGGTACCGATGAGCCCGAAGCGGTCCTGCTGGTGTTCTCGGTGATCTTCGTCTGGCTGTTCAACATTTTCGACGCCTACCGCCAGGCCACCTTCATCAACCTGGGGTACTCACCCGAGCTAGAGATCTCCAGCAAACGCCGCAACCCCACCATGGGATCCGGCGGGCTGATCGCCGGTAGCGCGGTCTTCCTGCTCGGCTTCTACGGCCTGTTGCGGGAGGTGTTCCGGATCGACCTGACCATCCTGGTCGACTACTGGTATCTCCTGTTCATGCTCTTCGGCGGCTTCCTGATCTTCCAGACGATCCGGCAGCGGCGTTCCGAAGATGCGCAGGGTGCTCTGACCGACCGGCTGAAGCTCGATCTCTAGCCCAGCGGCACTTCAGCCGACGGGGTGAGCTGACGCACCATCTTCTCGATCGGCCCGCGCAGATCTTCGACGTGATGCTCGTCGACGTTCAGGATGATCTGATCGAGCTCATCATCGCGCCCCAGGAGCCTCTCGAGCTCTTTGCGATGGCCGGCGGTGAGCTGCTCCGCCGGTCGCTGAGGACTGAACAGCATGCGGTGCACGGTCGATACCACCTGGCGGTCGTGCTCGCGCAGCTCTTCACGATCGTTGATCTTGATCAACAGGCGGGCGAACGAAACGAGATCTTCCCACAGCCGGAAGCCGCTCTCCTCGCTGGTCCCCTGTTCTTGCTTCAGCCACGATTCGATGCGCCGCTGCAGCTGCTTGATCGTGCGGCGATCGTCGATCCGCAGAAAGGGGTAGATCTCGAGGTCGCGAAGAATCGCGATACGGGTCGACGCACCGCGCAGGTGCTGGGTCAGCTGGTCGACGGTCTCAGGATCCCCACTGCGCAGGATCGCACGCCTGAACTGAGCGTAGAGGCGCCGGATCTCGAGCGAATCGGCGAGGTCGACCCAGCGCCGATCGCTGGCCGGTAGCCCTTCGTATTCGCAGACCGCCGATTCGGCCGCGATCAGCGCCTTGCCGACGTGGCGCAGCCCGGAATCCGCGTAGGAAGCCACCCCCCACACCTGCCGGTTCTCGAGCGCACCGGTCAAATTGTCCTGCATCTCGAGCAGCTGGCCGCGAGCCACGAACGCCAGGCTCGAAACCTCGCGCGCCGCCAGCTCGCTCGAGATCTGAGCTCCGATCTCCCTCAGGAAATCGCCGTCTGCGGCTGCCGTCTCGTCTTTCTCACCGTGGGCCGCGCTCTCGGCGTCATAGTAGTCGGTGAGGTCGCGCAGCAGCTCGATGGTCTCCTTCATCAGCTCCCGCACTTGACCGACCATGTGGTCGTCGATCGAGAAGTAGCCCGTATCCTCGGGCACGATGAACGCGACGCCCAGGCTCTTCTCGATCTGCGCTCTGATTCGGCCGAGCAGCTCGTGCTTGTCCATAGACGCAAGAATATCGGAGGTCTCAGGGCACGAATACCCCGAAACCTCCGACCACTCTGACCCCGCCGCTAACCCGCCGGCTTGGCGAATTCCGTGTCTGCGATCTCGCCGTCAACCACGGTCGAGTCAATGGCACCGGAGAGCATCGGCTCATCGTTGAAGGTCGTCACCGAGGAGAAGGGAAGCGTCAGACCATCGACCTCGCGATAGTCCGAGTAGCGCTGCACGATCTGGCCGCGCGCCCCCATCATGTTGGTACCGGCATATTCCAGGCTGAGCACCCGACCACTCTCGGGATCGATCGCCAGCGTATTGACCTCGCCATCCAGCGTCACCTGCACTTTCTCGACCGCCGTGCCGTCGACGTCGCCCGAGCCGGCGGCAACCGCCTCGAAGCCCTCGGCGTCGTGATGCTTGAGGAGTACCGGCAGCAGCCGTCGCAGGGTCTTCTTGAGGTCTGCGCGCTGCGCCGCCGGCAGCGGACCGGTGCCGCCCGGAGTCTGAGCGAACGAGTCATCGCCGTTGAGCACTTGGACCATGGTGCCGAACGGCATGACCATCTCCCAGCGCATGCGATCCGGCAGCACGATGGTCGCCTTGGCTTTCACTTGCATCGCCCCTTGCGGCGTCGTGGCCTCGACCGACATCTCGGAGCGGTAGGTCTTGAACGACGCCAGCCGCTCGGCACCGCCGACGCTCGCGACCGCTTTGGCGATCAGCTCACGACCCTTGGCGGAACCTTCCTCGGTTGCTGCGACGGTCTCGACCTCCGGTTCCGGAATCGTGATGTCGACATTCTGCACCGCACCGAAATCACTCAACGGCCGATCGACTCCTTCGGTGGGACCGACCACCAAGAAGGTCAGGCGATCACGATGCAGATACTTCCTGGCAGCGGCACGCACCTCTTCGGTGGTCACCGCTTCGATACCCTTGCGGTAGCGCGCCTGCCAGTCGAGCGGATAGCCGAAGTACTCGTAAGTGAGCTGCTGACCGAGGATCTCGGCCGCTGAATCGGCTCGGAAGACGAACGAGTTGAGCACCGCCAACTTGGCCTTCGCCACCTCTTCGTCGGTCGGCGGCTCGCTGGTCATGTTGTCGAGCTCTTCGAGCAGGGCGTCGATACCGGCGGCGGTGGTCTCGGTCTTGGTATTCATCCCCATCTGAAAGATACCGGGATGGTCCCAACGACTGCCGACGCCGCCATTGACGTTGTAGGCCAGACCCTTTTGGGAGCGCACGCGGCTGAACAGCCGGGCAGCAAACGAACCACCCAGCACCTGATTCATCATGTCGACCGCGTAGTAGTCCGGATTGTCGCGCCGGATTCCAAGGTGACCCAGACGGATGGCTGACTGGGTGACGTCATTCTTCTCGACGAAGAATACCCCCGGCGTGGGCTCCTTGTTGTAGGCCACTTCGCCATCTTCGATCTTGGGCCCGCGCGGCCAGTCTCCGAAGACTTTCTCGATCAGCTCGAGCGCCTGCTTCGATTCGAAGTCACCGACCAAGCCGAGAATGACCCGGTCCGGGTGGTAGTACTTGGCGTGCCAGGCGACCAGATCATCGCGGCTAATGTTGTCGATCGTGGCGTAGGTGGCCTGACGCGCGTAGGGCGAATCCGAGCCGTAGATCAGCTCGCGGAACTCCCGACCGGCGATCTGGTTGGCGTCGTCGTTCTGGCGCGAGATGCCGGAGACGGTCTCGGTCTTGGCGACCTCGATCTTGTCTTCTTCGAAGGCCGGCAGCCGCAGCACGTCCGAGAACACCTGCAGCATCTCCGGGAAATCGTCGCGCAGAGAGCTCATCCGCAGGTTGCCGTTGACCACGCCAATCGTGCTCTCGATCGACGCGGCGCGATCCTCGAGATAGTCGTCGAGCGCGTCCGAGGCCATCTTTTGCGTACCCCCGCTGCGCAGCACCCGGCCAGCGAGGTCGGCGAGGCCGACCTTGTCAGCCGGCTCCCACTGCGAGCCGGTGGCGATCAAAGCCTGAACGTCGATCAGCGGCAGCTCGTGATCTTCCAGCATGATCACCACCATGCCGTTGTCGAGCTCTACCCGCTGAGGCTGCGGCACCTCGATCTCGATCAGCGGCGGATAGACGATGTCGTCGGCGCTCTTGACCTGCGCCAGGGTCGCCGGCGCCACCAGCACGCCGGCGAGCAGCACCCCGAGGATGAGCATCACGGGTCGTTTGAAGTCGTTTGGCTTCATAGTTGTTTTCATGGTCACATGCTCCTACTCGGCTGAGCCAGCTGCACCGGAACCGGCAGCATCCTCCGGCTCCTGGGTCACGATCATCCCGACGGTTCGGTTGTTGGCGGTCAGCGTTTTCTGCGCCACCCGCATGATGTCTTCCTTGGTCACTTTGTCGATCCGGTCCAGATCGCGGAAAAACTCCCGCCAATCACCGTAGATTGCGTGGGTCATGCCGAGCTGCACGGCGAGGCCAAAGTTGCTGCGCACCTGACGCAGGCGGTTGGCCTTGGCGCGCGTCCGAAAGCGCTTGAGCTCGGCATCGCTCACCGGTTCGGTCTTCAGGCGCTCGAGCTCGGCACGAATGGCGGTCTGCACCTCTTCATTGGTGTGACCCTTGGCCGGCACCGCAAAAGTCACCCACAGGCCGGGATACTTGCGACCCGGGAAGCCCGACAGCGAGCTAGAGAACAGGGCGATCTTCTTGTCGCGCACCAGCGACCGGTAGAGCCGCGAGGTGCGACCGTTCGACAGCACATCGTCGATCGCGGTGTAGACCTCGTTGTCCTCGTCGAGAACGCTCGGCCGGTGGTACATCTCGGCGTAAAAGGGCTGCGCCGGATCGGTCATGACGATGGTCTTCTCGGCGATCTGTGGCGGCTCGACGGTACGCAGCGGCTCGGGCTTGTCGCCGGCCGGCGCGCGTCCGAAGTACTTCTCGATGATCGGCATCACTTCGTCGGCTTTGACGCTGCCTACCAGCACCGTGACCATGTTCGCCGGCACATAGTGCTTCTTGAAGAAAGCGTCGGCGTCCGTCGCGGTGAACGACTGCAGGTCGGACATGTAGCCGACCACCGGCTGCTTGTAGGGGTGGGCGACGAAGGCCGACGATAGCGCCTGCTCGATCAGCCGGCCGACCGGCTGCGAATCGGTACGCAGGCGGCGCTCTTCCTGCACCACGTCGCGCTCCTTGTAGAACTCGCGATACACCGGATGGATGAAGCGCTCCGACTCGAGGAAGGCGAACAGCTCGAGACGGTTGGCCGGGAAAGAGTACGCGTAGACCGTATGGTCAGAATTGGTGAAGGCGTTGAGGCCGACGCCCCCTTCACGCTCCACGATGTCACCGAAATCGTTGGCGATGATGTACTCTCCCGCCTTCTCTTCCTTCTCCTTGAAGACGGCGTGCAGTTTCTCGACCTCGTCCGGATCGGCATGGGGATCTCGGCGCTTCTGCTCGTAAGCCTGGTAAGCAGCCTCGACCTCGTCGAGCGCCTTCTGCTCGGCTTCATAATCGGTCGTACCGATATTGGGCGTGCCCTTGAACGCCATGTGCTCGAACATGTGGGCGAGGCCGGTGATGCCCGGAACCTCTTGCGCGCCGCCGACGTCGACCACGGTAGCGAACGAGAACACCGGAGCTACCGGTCGCTCGACGATGATGAACGTCCAGCCGTTGTCTAGCGTGTGCACGGACGTCCTGGATTCGAAGTCGCCCAGAAGGTCCTGGGCGACGAGCGGCGGCGTGGCGGCGGCCAGCAGCATCAGCGCTGCGAGACCGGCGGCGCGCCGGAAGCGAAGTGAACTGGGTCTCATATCTCGGACCTCGAAATTCGCTTGGAGCGAGCGGCGAGCGACCGGAGTCGATGTACGAGGCGGTTCGTGAGAACGTACATCGATCGGGTTGGGCGCGCGAGCCGCTGCATCATCCAAGCTGGGTGAATGGATCGGGGAGGGGGATCTTGCCTACAATTCGCGGTAAGGATACTACGTAGCCGACAATCAGAAGTTTCTCTACGGTCGGCCAGGCAGGGCGGGAAGGAAATCGCCTTCTCCTCGGGCCACTATTCTTCGAGTCGCCGCGGACGGATTCCTTCAGGCACGGAGCATCGCTCGTCAGTGTACGGGACCCGCCAAACCGGGTCAAAACTCCTCAGCCCGAAAAACTAGCGCTTCAGCCCTTCTCGGCCCGCCTCAAGCGAGCCCGAGACGCTTCATTTTCTTGCGCAGGCCCTCGCGGCTGATCCCCAGGCTCTGCGCGGCGCGGGTGCGGTTACCCTTGGCCTGACGCAGGTGCAGCTCGATCAGCTCCTTCTCGTGCTCGACCAGGCTGGCCGGCGCCGAGCGCGCCGTCTCTTCGACCCGCACCAGGCGCTGCGACAGTCGATCGACGGTGATCGGCGTACCCTGCGGAGTCACCGCCACCAATCGCTTGGCCTCGTTCTCCAGCTCGCGAATGTTGCCCGGCCAGCTGTACTCTTCCAGCACCCGTTCCAGCCTCGGCGAGACCTGCGGATCAGGCCGTCCAGCCTTCTCCGCCGCCTGGTGTAGGAAGTGGTAGAACAGCGGCAGAATGTCATCGGGTCGCTCGTGCAGCGGCGGCAGATCGAGCGTGACGACGTTGAGCCGGTAGAGCAGGTCTTCTCGAAAGTTGCCCTTCGCCACCTCTTCCTCGAGGTTGCGGTTGGTCGCCGCTAGGAACCGGACATCGACCGTCGACGGGCGGCTCGACCCCACCGGCTGGATCTCGCCGAACTGCAGAGTGCGCAGCAGTTTGACCTGCAGCTCGGGCGGTAGCTCGCCGACCTCGTCGAGAAACACCGAGCCGCGATCGGCCGAGGCGATGACGCCCTCCTTGTCACGCGTCGCGCCGGTGAACGCGCCGCGCAGATGGCCGAAGAGCTCGGACTCCAGCAGATTGGGCGAGATCGCGCCGCAGTTGACGGTGACGTAGCGCTCCTTGGCGCGCGGACTGTTGAGATGTAGCGCCTGCACCACCAGCTCCTTGCCGGTACCCGAAGGCCCCTGCACCAGCACCGGCAGGTCCGAGGTCGCGACCTGCGCCACCGTCTCGAGGATCTTCAAGAAGCCCGGATCCTGGGTCACGATGCCGGGAAACTTGTTGCGCTCCAGGAAATTCGCCTCCAGCAGGCGGTTGCGCTGCTCGAGCACGATCCGCTTCATGCACGTCTCGAGCGCCGGAGACGAAAGCTCCAAGATGTGCTTGAAGAGCGCCAGCTCGGTGTCGCTGAACAGCCGGTCCAGGGTGCGGGACTCGAGGTAGAGCACGCCGGACGGCACGCCGTCCACCTTCAGCGGAGCCGCCAGCACCGAACGAATCTGCATCCGCAAAATGCTGTCGGTCTGAGCGAAGCGCTGATCGCTCAACGCATCTTCGATCAGCACCGGCTTGCCGTCGGCCAGCACCCGCGTGACGATCGAGCGGCTCACCGGCTCGCCACGACCTTCCAACTCGTCGCGGCTCCAGTTGCGCACGACTTTGAAGTCGAGCTCGTCCCCGCGCTGCAGCACCAAGAACCCTCGCTCACCCCGCAGGCTCTCCAGCGAGTGCTTGACGACCGCATCAACCATGCGATCGTAGTCTTCGAGCTGCAGCAGCTCGCGAGCAAGATTATGCAGCCCTATGAGGGCCTCAGTACCGAGGTTGGCGATTGCCATGAGCTAAAGGTTGGGGAAAATCACAGAGTCGCAGTGGCGGGTCAAGTCTCGGATGGCATGGGATTCTAGGCACAGAACAGACATAACAGAGCAGACACTCTCGGCGCAGGACAGACAACCGCTCGTGTCTTGGCTACACAGGCCACTAGATTAAACGAATGGCTCCTAAACTTCGAGACATCAGCAAAATCTCTCGATTTCTCTGAGCCCTCACGGCATTTGGCTGACAGAAGGATAGTCTATTATACCCTCCGAGCTCAGGGCTCCACACCGCAAGTGCGCTGGATCGCCCAGGCTCCGATCGTCCAAACCCCACTGCGCTCCCACCCCGGAAGGGTCAAGACTCCTGCATGGGGAGCGCGGGCCCCAGCTTGCGGCCCAGACGGTGCGAGATCCACCGCCGATCCCACCACTCTAGCGGGTTGACCTGCATGCCGTGCAGGAGGATCGAGAAGTGCAAGTGATCGCCGCCCGCGAGACCCGTCTCACCGGTTCGGCCGAGCGACTCACCGCGCTCGACGTCCTGCCCCTTCTCAGCCTCGATGCTCGACAGGTGCGCGTAGAGGGTCATCAGCCCATAGCCATGGTCGACTACCACGGTATTGCCGTAGATACCGAAATACTCGGCGAGTACCACCCGCCCACGGTTGGCCGACAGCACCGGAGCCTGGCGGACCGAAGCCAGATCGAAACCCAGGTGATCCTGCTGATCGACCTCCTGCCCTTTATAAACGTAGGTCCGCCGGTCGGCGAACGACGCCATCGACTGAGCGTTGGGCAGCTGTATGAACGGCTGACTCCACAAAAACTCGGGGGCCGATTCGCTCGCCAGCTCGTTCAGCGCCTCGGCATTGAGCCGCCGGAGGTCGCGGTTGATCGCCAAATAGCTCGCCAGCAGATCACCCTGGTCCTCGACCTGAGAGGTGCGCTCGAAGATCGCTGGCACCACCCGCTGCATGAAGCGATCGGAGAGGTTGATGGTGTCGGTGCGCAGCGGCTTGGAGATGAAGCGATCGACGAATCGCACCGCCGCCTCGTTGCCGACATCGTCGACCGCCACCAGCCGGATGCCAGTGGCATCGCCGAGATCTTGGGGGACGCCGAACAGCGCGAAGCGCTCGCCGGTCTCGCTGCCGGGCAGCGGATAGCCCGGGAACCAGTGGCCCGCCACCCGCACGCCGTCACGTACCGCGGAGGCTCCGACTTTGTACACCACCGCCTCACTGCCACCCTGGGCGACATAGGTTTGCGACGAGGTCACCTGAATCGAGGGTGGCTCGAGTCGCACCGGCAGCATCAACTGCTCGACGACTGGCGCGGGCGAGCGCAGCCAGGTCGAAGCGCGCTCGGCGGTGATGCGGATCGCCGCTTCGCCCTCGGCCAAACCCGCCACCGTATCGGAGCCGACCTCGAAAGCCAGCTCGTCCTCCGTCACCCGCGGCCCCCAGAATGCCCAGAACGGTCGCGGCACGTGAGCCCGCTCCGCGAGTCGCTCGACGCGGTCCCCTTGCACCAGCTCCGCCGTCACGGTCGACAGCCCGCGCTGCCCTGCCGCCACCTGCACCGTGACCGGCGTCGCGCGGCCGATGCCGGGCAGCTCGGGCACGATCGACACTGTTGGCGGAGGTCCGACGCGAAACCAGCTCATTGCCGCCGCCAGGCCGAGGATCAGAGCACCCACCAACTTTGGCCAGCGGTTCGAGATAGACGGAGACTTCATACACTTCCTTCTTTGAGGAGGCTCTCTTGTGGAGGAGACCCTGCGGAGAGCGATTCTGAGAGTGACGATACGGTGGCGAGAACCGGGAGAGCCCTGTGTGCCCTCAGGGCCCTGCACGGGACACAGGGCGCTACCGGAGGCGGCGGGAGGCCGCCATGAGATTACCAGAAAACCAAATCACATCTGTTCGCCGAATCTCCTTGTGTGAAGCGATTCACACATCTCAGATATCCGGGTGCCGACGGCTCAGCGCGTCATCGATGGGG
>JBCCEE010000244.1:0-12273 GCA_039030415.1 Acidobacteriota bacterium | reverse complement strand
CGGAATTCGGTCCCTCGAACCCGGCGCGGCTAGTTGCGGTAGACCGCCTTCAAACCATGGGTGAACGCAGTAGGCTGGGCGGACACGTGATTCTCGCCCTCCAGGCTCTCGGTGATGAGCTTCAGGCGGGGATAGCCCCGCGCCGCCAGGCTGGCGCCGAATCGCTCGACGGCTCTGGCGATCTGCTGCTCGATCTCACCTTCGGTGCCCGCTGACAGGTAGAGGACGGCGTTCAGATCCTGGTTGCGCTGCGCGAAGGCTGCCTCGTGACGGAAGAGGATGTCGTCCATGCGCGGGCTGGTGGCGATGTAGCGCTGGAAGGTGCCAGGGTGGCACAAGAGGGTGTCGAGGATGAAGGCACCGCCGGTCGAGGTGCCGATCAGCGTTCGGTCGTCTCGTGCGGTACGGTAGCTGGCGTCGATGAACGGAATGGCCTGTTCGCTGAGGAAACGGAAGAAGCGGTCCGCACCGTCGGGCTGCGTATTGCCAGGCTCGATCTCGGTCTCGCTATCGAGCTCCGTGGTCGGGGTGAAGTCGCGCCCGCGCTTCTCGGCCATCTCGTCGAAGCCGCCGGGATAGGCGATGCCTACCAGGATCAGGTTCGGCACGCTCTGAAGTCCGACGAAGACGCCTTCGAGGGTGAGTAGGCGCGCCGTCTCGGTGATCGTCCCGAAGAGGATGTCGGCGTCGAGCACGTAGAGCGCGGGGTAACGCGCTTCGGACTCGGCATAGCCGCGCGGCAAAGCCACGAGCAGGCGGTACTCCTGCTCCGCGAACGTCGAGGTGAGGCGATGCACCTCGGTGTCGTAGAGCGTTGCCTGGGCTGCAGGAGAAGCCTGGGCTGCAGGAGGAGCCTCTGGCCCAGGCCTCTGGGTCAAGACGAAGTAGGCCAGGGCCAAACAAGCAGCGGCGGCGACCCAGACGCTGGCAAGGCGAGCACGCATGATTCCTCCTGACCCCAAGGGATGACGATGGACTCCGTGTCGACGATATTCGACCCTGCCCGGACGGCGGAAGTTCCCAAAGCAGGTCCATCAGGCAGTGGAGCCACTCCAGCCGTGAGGGCCGACGGCATAGCGTTCTCGGGGCTGTCGGTCATTCCGATGATCACGAAAACTCGCAGCTGTCGCGTCTCGGGGGTGAAGGCGCCTGTCGGACGTGCTCGATGGTCGGGTGACTCATCGGCAGGCCTCACACGATTTCTTTTTGGAGAACATCATGAATAAGATCCTTTGCCTGGCGACCCTCACAACCGTGCTATGGATTCCTCCTGCTTGGGCTGAGGGGCTCAACGCGAGCACAGAGTTGGAAGCTCGTAGCGAGACGTCTCGTTTCGAGCTCTCTTCCGTAGAGGAGCTGGCGGCGGATGGCTGGCAACAGACGGCCACCGATATCTGGCGCAAGACCTTCGACAATGGGGATGAGGCCGAGATCACGTTTGGGGGGGTGGCTCTCGAGCGGGCGACCCAACGTATCGAAGCCGAGCTCGAAGCGCTCGGGAGCCTCGAGAAGCTCGATGAGCGGCAAGAGCTGCGGCTGCACGAGCTGCTGGTGCGTCATGAAGAGCTCCAGCAGGTCGAGCCTCGATTCGGTGACCTCTGTGGAATGCAGACGTGTGGGCTCTGTACCGGAACCGCGATCTTTGACCATGCTCTGGTGCGGCCGAACTTCGCCTATCCGTTTGTTCAAGCCAAGACGATTTTCGGCAGAACATCGCCCGCGGGATCTGCCATGGTCGCGGCTGAAGCCTCCTTCTGCGGCACGATTGGATGTGATTTTCCGCCTCGAGTTTCGCAGTCAGGGAGCCAGAATATCTTGACCGCGCTGGTTACAGCTGGAGGCAATGAGCCTACCTTCTCTTGCACCGGTGAGGGCTGGGGGCTGGTGTATGTTTATGGCAGCGGTCTCCCTCTGGGCTGCCGGACCATCGCGACTTACACGCGAAACTTCAGCTGCTAGTCTCTGAGCTCGACAAAGCTACAGGCGTTGACAGCGGCCGGGGCTTCAGCTCGAGCATGCGGTGTGCTCGAAAGGTTGCCCCGGTCGACCTGTGGGCATAGCGGCTGCCCTGTCGAGCCGGGACCTGGCCAAACGCGTCGCTACCGTCTGGCCGCGGAGCTCCTCAAGGGTCGCCACCGCCGACTGCAGATGACATACAGCTTCTTCGTGGCGGTTCAGGCGGATGAGGGTTGCGCCGAGCACGCTGCGTGCTTCCCCTAGACGCCAACGCTCGGGACCTATCCGCTCGTCACGGAAGATGTGTACCGCGCTCGAGGCGAGGGTCTCGGCCTCCTCCAGGCGACCGCTCTGTAGCGCCAGCTCAGCCAGGCTGATCTGAGTGCTGCCGGTGAGCCAGTGTTCCCGCCCCATCTTGGAGCGGGCCGCGGTGAGGGCCAGGTCGAGCTGCTGCGCCGACTGGTCCTCGAGTCCGCGCTCTGAGAGCACGCGTCCAAAAGCGATGCGTTGGGAGATGAGCGCGGGGTGATCCGATGCCGTGACGCGAGCCAGTATCGTGACGGTTTCTCTGAGATGCTCCTCGGCCTCTTCCAGTCGTCCGGTTTCGCGCAGGATCATCGCCAATCCCAGGCGGTCGTCCAGAGTCGAAGGATGCTCTTCGCCGAGGCGTTGGAGATCACGCTCCCAGGCTTGACGCTGCAGCGTCTCGGCCTGTTGGTAGTCGTTGATCAGCTGGTAGGTCTGCGCGAGGTTGTTGAGGCCGGTAGCGACCAGCGGGTGGTCTTCGCCGAGCCGGTGACGAAAGATCTCTGTCGCGGTGTGCAGTAGCTGAATGGCTTCCTCTGCGAACGGTCGCTCCTGAAACAGTCCGGCCTTGCGGTTTAGCGTCAGGCCGAACACGACGCTGTCTCGGCCCCAGGCAGCGCCTTGAATTTCGAGCGCCTGATCGAAGAGCGCCAGGCCTCGCTGGCGCTCACCACGCTGGCCGAGGAGCGTCGCGAGATCCGCCAGTCGGGCTCCGGCCTCGGCGGTGAGCTCGTTCCCGAGACGCTGATCCATGGCGATGGCGAGGCTCAGCAGTGCTTCGGATCTATTGGGCTCGCCAGCGTAGCGTTGGGTCGCCGCGAGATGGGTGAGCGTCTGAGCGACTTCGGGATGATCTCCACGGTGCCCTTGCCAGAACAGCTTCAAAGCGTAGCGCAGGGTCTCGGCAGCTCGCGGATCTCGCTGATGGTGGTAGACGAATCCAAGAGCATCGAGGGTCTGGGCTCGAGCCAGAAGGTCGTGCGGCTGATGCTGTTGCCAGGTCTCGGCGGCTCGAGTCAGCAACGCCTCGGCCTGCTCGTAGTCGCCGAGACGGCGATAGAGAATGCCGATTCGCGTCAGCATGGTGGCGCGGGCTTCGGGCTGCCGCTCGAAGTCTTTCAGCAGGCGCTGGGTGCTTTGTTCGAGCAACGTCTGTGCTGCGCGATTGAGCTTCGGATTGGAGGGATTTGCCAGGCCGAGAACGTCTTCCAAGAGATCGCTCATCAGCTCGGCCTTGTCCCGTTGCTGGCGGGCGAAGTCTCGCTCGTCCTTTAGACGTTGCGATTGCAGGGTTTGGAGGACGGCGAACGCAATCAGGCTGGTCAAAGTGAGCGCCAGGCAGAGGGCCGCTACGGTATGCCGTCGTATGAGCTTGCTGGCTCGGTAAGTCCAGCTCGGGGGCCGAGCGAGGATCGGCTCCTGGTTCTGGAACCGTTCCAGATCTTGTGCCAGGGCCTCGGCCGACGGGTACCGCTCTTCGGGCCGGTAGGCCAGGGCTCGGGCAACGATCAGATCGAGATCTCCCCGCAGCTGGCGGCGCAAGCGAAGCGGCTCCTGGCCGCGCAGGCGAGCGCGCTGCGCTGCCCCTTCGAAGTCTGAGGAAAAAGTGGCGCTGGCCTTGGGGCGAGGTGCCAGCTGCAAATGGCGCTCGAGCTCGAGCAGGCTCTTGTCGGAGCCGTTGAACGGGCGCTGGCCCGTGAGCAGCTCGAACAGCAGCACACCCAACGCCCAGATGTCAGTGCCGGTGGTGACCTGCCGGCCGAAGAGCTGCTCTGGGCTGGCATAGCTCGGTGTCATCACCCGCAGCTCGGTGCGTGTCGCAGCGCCCTGTAGATGCGACTGCGGATCGAGCACTTTGGCGATGCCGAAGTCCAGCAGTTGGACGTTGCCGTCCCCATCGACGAGGATGTTCGCGGGCTTCAGGTCGCGATGGACGACCAGCCTCTGATGGGCATAGCGCACAGTATCGCAGACTTGAACAAAGAGCCGGATACGTTGACCGATGGGGAGCTTCTCGGCATCGGCGAACTCGGTGATCGAGGTACCTTCGATCAGGTTCATGACCAGGTAGGTAATCCCCGATGGCGTTGAGCCGAAGTCATGGAGCCGAGCGATATGGGGGTGCTGAAGGTTGGCCAGGATGCGCTGCTCTTGGGCAAAGCGCTGCCGTGTCTCGGCACTCAAGTCGGCTCGCAGTACCTTGAGAGCGACCTCTTGACGCATTGAGTCGACGACATGCTCGGCCCGATAGACGCAGCCCATGCCACCTGCACCGATACGCTCGCCGATGCGGTACTTGCCGATGCGATCACCCGCCTGCAGGCTCACGCCGGTCGGTTGAAGCTTCGACAAGTCGGGTAAAGGGCAGTCGAGCGGCGAGGATGCTTCGTCGAGGGCGAGCAGCTCGAGAACCGCGTCGTGCAGCCATGGATCCTGGCGCGCAATCTCGCCAACGTAGCGGCGCCGGTCCGGCGCTGGTTGCGCGAGGGCTTGATCGAATAGCTGTTGGGCCTCGACCCAGCGCTGGGTCGGAGTGGAGGTCGTTTCGGCTACGTTCATTGTGCCTGCTTCATGCGGCCTACGGTCATGCGGCCTACGGTCATGCGGCTTTTGGTCATACGGCTAGGCGCTTCTTCAACCAAGCTCGTGCAAACCGCCACTTTCGACCGACCGTCGCACGGCCCAGGCCGAGCGCCTCAGCGGCCTCATCGTGGGTCAGGCCGCCAAAGAACAGGGTCTCGACAACGCGTACTGCCGTCTCGTCGATGCTGGCGAGCTCGGCCAGGGCCGCATCCAACGCTAGGATCTCGACGGCTCGTCCTTCGATAGCCAGCATCGATGCGTCCAGGGTGATGGCGTCCAAGTGGCCACCTCGCTTTTGCCGAGATCGGTGGCGCACGTAGTCCACCAGCTGGCGTCGCATCAGTCGAGCCAGGACGGCGTAGAGCTGGGTACGGTTCCTCCAGGTGGTTTGCGTTTGGCCCAGAAGCTTGAAGTAGACCTCATGAGCCAGCTCGGTCGCCTGCAGCGACACCTCGTGTGGCCATTGGGACAGACGAGCCCCTGCCAGGCGACGCAACGAAGGGTAGAGGGCTGTCGCCAGCCGCTCGGCGGCGTCCGATTCGCCGCGATTCCAAGCCTTTAGCAAGACTCCGAGCTCGCGATCGGATGCGTCGATGCCATCAGGTCGATCGTTGCCCTGCGTTATTTGATGATGAATAGAAAGCTCCCCCGCGACTCGAAGCGCCCTTCGAGAATCGCCTTGGAATGCAGCAGCATGTCGGCCAGAGCATCGGCGGGCTCTGGCCGGCTTCCGGCCTGCGTCTGTGAATGATCCCTCTAGAAACTGAACTCTCAATCGTAGACTGTCTACCTATATAGATTAATGCAAAACAATGGAAATTCTCTCAGTCCGGTCCGGCTCGATGCGAATGGTTCGCGTTGAGGTGTCGAGTCGATGTCGGACGGCACGTGTCGATTTCTAGGATTCTGCTACGCTTCGGCTCTCTTTCGGCAGAAAGCCTGAACAGGCGAGAGCTGGGAACGTGGGTGCGGGAGGGTCATGTCAGAGCGCAAGCAGCTGGGGCCCTATCAGCTCGGCCAATTGCTTGGCGCGGGCGGCATGGGCGAGGTTTACAAGGCGTTCGATCGCCGGCTCGAACGCTGGGTGGCGGTGAAGTGTTTGCGTGGTGGCGCTACCGCCCTCGACCGGGCGCTGTTCCGGCGTGAAGCGCGGACCCTGGCGCAGCTCGCCCACCCGGCAATCGTCCAGATCTTCGACATCCTGGAGGACGATGCCGACGACTGGATCGTGATGGAGCTGGTCGACGGCCCGACGCTGGCCGAGCTGCGTCGCAGCGGACCGCTCGAAGCCGCCCTGGCGGTGGCCTACGCGAGGCAGGTCGTCTCGGCCCTGGACGCGGCTCACGAGCTCGGCATCGTGCACCGCGATCTGAAGACCGAGAACGTCATGGTGCTGCCTTCCGGGCGAGCGCAACCCGGACGGGTAAAGGTGCTGGACTTCGGACTGGCGCGCCGTGTCGCGACGTCTTGGACCGATGCCGCCAAGCGGGCGGCCCAGGCGACCGCCGCCGCGAGCCAGTCCGCCGGCAACGGTATCAACGGGACGCCCCGGGCGATGTCGCCCGAGCAGGCGCGGGGCCAGCGCATCGACGCTCGCTCGGATCTGTTTTCGTTTGGCGTCTTGCTGTACGAGATCTTGACCGCGCGTTCGCCGTTTCAGGGCGACTCGGTCGAAGCGACCCTGAGGCAGGTGCAGGAAGCCTCACCGCCCGCTGCCCGACAGCTGCATCACAGAGTTCCTCAGCGGCTGTCAGACCTGGTCGAGCAGCTGCTCGAGAAGGATCCGGCGCGGCGCCCGCAGACCGCGCGGGCGGTGGAGGCCGAGCTGGCGCAGATTGTAGCGGGAGGCTCCAGTCTGCTGGCAACCGACAGCAGGTCACAGGTGACGGTCAGCGCGCATCGCGCTCGTCACCGACGCGGCGATCAGGCGATCGTGACGACGCTGCTGCTGAGCGATCTGGTGGGCTCGACCCAACTGGTCGAGGAGCTCTGCGATCGCCAGGCGGCGGACCTCTTTCGGCGCCATGATCGGCTGGCGCGAGATCTCATGGAGCAGCATTCGGGGCTCGAGATCGACAAGACCGACGGCTTCCTGCTGCTCTTCGACCGTCCCTGGCAGGCGGTGCGTTACGCTCTGGCCTACCACCATGGGCTCAGTGAGCTGAGGCTCTCGGCACGGGTCGGCATCCACCTCGGCGAAGTGATCCTCTACCGCAATCCGCCGGAGGATATCGTCCGCGGTGCCAAGCCGCTCGAAGTCGAAGGCCTGGCCAAGCCGACGGCAGCGCGCCTGATGTCTCTGGCGGTGGGGGGGCAGACCCTGATGACCCGCGCCGCCTACGACGTGTCGAGGCGGAGCGCCGCGGGGGAGAGCGATGACGCCTTGGAGTGGCGCTCTCACGGTAGTTTCCGCTTCAAGGGGGTGGCCGAGGAGATCGAAGTGTTCGAGGTCGCGGCGTCAGGAGCGATGGCGGCCGAGATCGTCGGTCGGTCCGGCAAGGTCTGGCGCGTACCCGAGAGCCCGTCGGACAGCCCATCAGACGGAGTCTCGGTCGCTTTACCGGTGCGCCACGTCGCACTCCGCTCGTGGCCTCCACCGGCGGCCCCCGAGCAGCCGTTCCCGGTGCTGTTGCCCTACACCTATCCTGATTTCTTTGCCGGGCGCGAACGCGAGACGGCGCGGCTCGAGCGCTGGCTCGAGATGCCGGTGCCGTTGATCGGCCTGTCGGCCCCTTCGGGAACCGGTAAGAGCTCGCTTCTGGTGGGTGGCTTGGTACCGCGCTTGAGGGCGGCCAAGCGGCCAGTGGCGGTGGTGCGACACCCCACCGAGCCAGGGCTGTTGGCGCGTCTGATCGGCGATCTCCTGGTGGGAGCCGACCCGATCGAGGATCATGACGTCGAGGGCTTCTTCAAGGTGCTGAACGAGGTCGAGCGTCTTTCGGGCGCCGCGCCGGTGCTGGTGATCGATCAGTTCGAGGACGTCTTCCGCAATCGAGCGGAATTACCGAGGGCGCAGCTCGGTATGCTGCTGGCGACGACGGTGCTGCGGCGCCCCGGCTTGGCGACGCCGGTCTGCCGATGGGTGCTCGCCTACCGCCAGGAAGCGTACGGGCGCCTGAACATGTGGCTGACCGACGTCCTGGCGGAAGCTCGCGCCCTGGGCCTCGAAGGCATCGAGGCGCTGCCCCACGACGTGTCGCAGCCCGAGCGTTTTCACGCCATGACGCTGCTGCCGCTGGCCACGTCGCCGGCGCAGGCGCAAGATTCGCTGGCAGAATCCGCGCGAGTGTTTCAGGCCGCGATCGAAAAGCCGTTCGAGGCCGGTCAGTCGCATACTCAGGTGGCGGCAGGCGGAGCCTATCCTTGGCGCATCTCGGCCGATGACGCTCGAGCGCTGGCGGTGGCGTTCGCCGAAGCCCGCCTGGCGCGCCCCGAAGCTCCGTTGGTACCCGAGCTGCAGGTCGTGCTGGCGCAGCTGCTCGCCGAGACCGGTCCCGAAGGTGAGATCACCGTACCCGAAGACCCCGGCGGCTTGATCGATCGTGCTCTCGAGCACCATCTGCATCGAGCGCTCGAAGCGGTGTTCCCCACGGGGGCTCCGAGGAGCCCGAGTCGTCGAGCGCGCGCGCTGCTGGCGCTGCGTGAGCTGGCGAGCGCCAGCAGCGGGCCGCGGCCCGGCATCGGTTTCGACGAGCTTGCCGAGGCGGTGGGAGATGACGGGCACGAGATTCTCGAGCAGCTCGCCACGCCGTTGACCCGTCTGGTGGTGGTGCGGGAGTCGGAGACCGGGCCCCACTGGCAGCTGTCGCACAGTCGCATGGCGGAAGTCATCACGCGCCTGGTCGCCGAAGAGGGCCGGCAGGGCAAGCTGCTGGTCGACGCGGAGATCCTCGCCCTGCACCGCTTTGTGGTGCTGCGCGCCGCCCTCTTCGAATCGGGCGAGGTGACCACCGCGACCGATATCTCGGGGCATCGCTTTCGGTTGATCCGGCGAAACGCCGCGGTGCTCCTGAGCGACGAGGCGCGACGCGCGTGGTTCCGCGCTTGCGTCCAACGACGTCGCGCCAAGCAGGTGAGGCGGGTCATGGTCTCGGCGGCTTCCCTGATCGTCCTCGGGCTGGTGGCCTGGGTGGCCTGGAGCTGGACGCTGCAGTCCGCCGCGCAGCGCGTGCTGCTGGAGCAGATTGCTCATGGCGACAGTGAGGTGGCGCTGCGAGCCCTTGCGGAAGTGGCGAGCGACCCCGATGTCGACTCGACGGAGCCGCTCGAGCTGCTCGAGCTGCTCAAGCAGCGGGAATCACCAATGGATGTTCTGGAGTACGGCATGGGCGGGCTCGAAGGGCCTCTGCGCAGCGCGGCGGTGCTGCGAGCCGCTGAGATCGCGCTGCCTTGGCTTGCCGAGGAGCCGCAGAACGAAGTGTTGATCGCGAATATCTTGTGGGCCTTGGACTACGCCCCGGCTCGGGATGCGCGGTTCACAGAGCAGGCCAGGGAAATGCGGGATCGCGTTCTGGCGCCGCTGCGGAGAGCGATTCCTCCTCCACCTCTCGTGTCTTCGGCGGATTGGATCCGCATTCCAGCGGGTACCTACATTCGGGGCCAAGTTGAGGGGGAACCGGGGGAGCCCGATGAGCTGCCTCGACATGAGGTGACGCTGCGCTCCTTTTGTATGCAGCGTCACGAAGTGACTCATGCCGACTATCGGCGACTGAAGCCCGACTACCAGCCAAGTGCCGCCGGCGACATGCCGGTAGGTGCCGTATCCTGGTATGCCGCTTATGCCTATGCTGCTTGGCTTGGTGGACGGTTGCCGACAGAAGCCGAATGGGAGTATGCGGCGCGCGCGGGGTGCCCTCACCGCTATTGCTCGCGCGACGGTGAGGCCGCCAGGGTCGAAGAAGTTGCCTGGATGGTGCGCAACGCATTCGACCCCCAGCTCGGAACCCTGTCACCTCAGCCGGTGATGCAGCTCGAGCCGAATCCTTGGGGCCTTTTCGATATGTATGGGAATCAGCTGGAATGGGTCGCCGACTGGCATGGCCCATATGAGAGGAGCCCCCAGTTCGACCCTTGGGGTGTCGCGGCTTCCCGAGTGGGCTTGCGGGTCTCGCGGGGCTGTAACTTCTCGTGTCGAGCTGAATGGACCCGGGCGTCCGAGCGAGCCCGAGGTGCACCCAGTCTCACTTTGCATCTGGGCTTTCGGGTCGCGCTGCCCGAATGTGCTCAATCTGATGCCGGGGTTTCGCTGGCGAGAGAAGCCGCTGGTGGCTCCGCAGGAAAGTCTGAAGTCACCACCCGAAATCCGAGCGGGCCGAGCTCTGTGGTTGCGAGTAAGGGTATCCGCGAGGTCGCCAAGAAGAGATTGGCGGTGTCGATGACGGCGCCACCTCGTACCGCACGCGTGGGAGGTGCTCGATGTCCAGAGCGAGAGGAGCCGTCTGCCAGTTGAACCGAGGCCTGATCCAGGCCGGCAGTCCACTCCCAGACGTTGCCGTACATGTCCCAGAGTCCGAACGGGTTGCGCTCGAGCTGCTTGACAGCCTGAACGAACGGTTCGTTGGTCTCCTGCGAACGCGAGTTTCCGAGCCACCAAGCAACGTCTTCGAGCTCTGCTGCACTGCCGTCGTGTCTGCAATAGGCAGAGCTGCAGTTGGCGCGAGCGGCATACTCCCATTCAGCTTCCGTCGGCAGTCGGCCACCTAGCCAAGCCGCATAGGTATATGCCTGATACCAGCTGACGGAGCCTACCGGGTGATTGTCCACCGCATGGTTCTGTGGGAAGAGTCTTCGGAGCTCTCTATTGGTGACTTCATGGGTCAGCATGCGAAACGCATCGACTTGGATCAGCTCGCTCTCGTTCCCCGCTGAGCCATCGGCGGCGAGCGTCGGAGCATCCTGCCGGAACGAGCCTGCAGGTATCTCGGCCCAGTCGAGATCCTGCCGTTCGGGCAAGGGGGGTGCTGGGCGAAGGCGCCGCAGCGGCTCGAGGACCTGGTTGCGCAAGGCCATAGCCTGGTCTTGGAGCTCCGGCCGGTGATGGATCACGAAGTCGAGCGCCCAGGCGAGGCTCGCGATCAGCTCGGGATCCTCAGGGTCTTCTTCGACCAGCGGCAGGGCAAGAGCGACACTCCGCAATACCGCGTCGGCAAGGGTTGCCAGGTCGGAGCCGATCAATCCACGGTCGAACACATCGTGCGGCTGTTCGCGGCGACGCAGCCGATCGACGAGAAGCTCAGCCGGCACCTCGGATTTGGCACTCAAGCGATCGAGGGCGGCAAAGGCGGTAGCCGGGTCGCCCTCGACGACCTCTTGCAAGAGCGCGTCTCGGCGAGCCTGGCGATCGGTGATGACCCAGGTCCCGATGGCGACCAGCATCACGGCGAGCGCGGCGAGGGCCCGCAGTCCCCTGGTCTGCCGGCGCTCGCGGAGTCGCCGAGCTCGACACGCATCCCACCACCTGCGGTGGGTATCTCGCCACAGCAAGACCCGGCGGTGGGCGTCGATGCGCTTGAACTGCTTCTCGGTGAGAGCCGTCGACTGGGCGATGTCGCCGGAGTCGTAGAGCTGGCTCTGCAGCATGACGAAACGGCGTAGGCTGAGCAGCTTGGCGTCGATGCCGAGCTCGGCCCATTTGCCGTTGTCGACGATGTCCCTGAGGATCTCACCGAGCCGATCGTGGGCTAGCGAATAGCACCAGCTCTGACCCTGCTGCTCGAGCAGGACGAGTCGCAAGCGCGGAGCCGAGAGCTTTTGCAGGGTCGCTTGGCCCTCGACGCCAAAGGCCTCGGTGAGCACGTCGGCCGTCAAGCCGCGGGTGCGGCGCCCATGGATGTCCGCCAGCTCGCGCAGCATCAGAACGGCCTGGGTCCGCGCGGTGCGATCCGGCTGTCCCGCGCGGTGGGGGAACGCCAGGTCGAGAGATCGACGCAGGTGCTCCTCGAGCGCGCGGTCGATGAGCTGGGCGGGTTCAGCCGGTACTTCGACGAATCGCGTCTCGCCGTTCTCGGGCTCTCCCGCCTGTTCGAGGAGGTGGGCCAGCACCACCTGCAGCTCGGGCACCAGGGGCGCCCCTGGATTCTGCATTCGCACATCGGCGAAGGCTCGAGCCAGACGCTCGGCGTGGCCGGGGGCGAAACGCCACGGGTAGACGCGTTGCCTGGCGACCTCGACTTCGAGCGGCTTCTCGATCGCTTCACGGAAGACTCTGGTCGCCTCTTCGACGGGATCCGCGGACCGTGGGTGCGGGGTCGCCAGCGGCCGCAGCGGCCAGGCGACGAACCGGGAGGCCACGGACAGGTCGTTGGGTAGCGCCTGAATGCCTGCGAAGCCCGACGTGCGGCCGTCGCGCAGCGGGTCGCCGAGCCAGGCGAAGACCTGGCCGTGGAACTCCTGACGGTAAGCCAGGATCCACCGGCAGACGGGGCCAGG
>JBCCEE010000243.1:0-12285 GCA_039030415.1 Acidobacteriota bacterium | reverse complement strand
TGGGAGGACGATTCGAGTCGACTCAGCTACGAGAGCGTCGGCAACGTCGGGACTCCCATCAACGTGCCGATTCCATCGGAGTGGCTCGAGAAGTACTTCGCGCGAGCGGTCATCGACCGGGCCGCCGCCGAGGCCGACGTGAAGGCCAGCGCTAGCCTCGTCAACGAGCTCCGCTCCATTTTAGAGCTTCCCCAGCGTGCTCCCGACCTCAATCTCGACTCCGACGTGTGGCTGCCTCACATGGACCTCGAGGCGGCGCTCGCAGCCGGTTTGAGCCGCTACGCGGGCGAGTTTGGCAGCGCCAAGCCTTGAGCGATCGCCGTCTCGAGTCGTGAGCTGGCGACCCCGGGTTTCGAGGGGTCGCTGAGTGCCTCGTCTCCGGGACTATGAGGTGGGCTGATTCGGTAGGTCGTTGGCCAAGAGCTCGAGCCCGGCAACCTTAGTCGAGCTATTCTCCTACCTCGGCGAGCGCTGCCTCGATCAGTGAGGGCGCCAATCGGATGCCTTGCTCCTGTAATGCCTCGACTAGTGGTCGCGCAGCAGGAATCACCCCCCGACTTCGACAGGCAATCACAACTCCGAGAGTTCCTGTATATGGAACCGCGAACGCCCGTGCACACCGTCGGGCAGCCCGGTCGTCTAAAACTGCTTCCAGTCCTGCACTCGTCAGGGCATGCGCTAGAACCTGGGACTCTCCAGGACCCAAATCCCAAAGCCTGATCTGTTCAGGGACCTCTACGTCTGGGACGATTGCCAAACCTACAGTGGTCTTCACTGCGCTGAAAGCCTCATCGCGTTCTACCCCAACCTTCAGCTCTTCGAGGACTCTCCGAGGGACGGCAGAAGTCTCGGCTAGGGATGTGAGCAGATCCAGCCTACCGATACGCGAAAGTAGGATCAGCGGGGAAGCGTTGACGACAAAGGATCTACCCACGCGCTACGGCTTCTCGAATCTCGTCGATAGTCTCCTGGACCGGCGAGACGCCGCTTGCCGAAAGTGCGTCAATAAACTCAGCCCGGCTGAGGCCGGCGATCTCAGCCCCCTTGCCTTGAGAAACGAGTCCGAGCGCGTACCAGCGAGCCGCTGCAGCTAGTCGAAGTTCTTCAGCCACCTCCTCTGGAGTCCGACGAAGAGTCGTGAAGATGTCCGTGTCGAACTGGACTTGAACTACTGTCATGATGGCGGCTCCTTGATCGAGTGCCCGATGCAGGCGGTTTAGTCTATCAGTCTCGATAGCCGCAGACTGCTTCTGTCCATTTGTGAAGCCTGCCAAGAAGAGTCATGGATTGTGGGCGCTTCCCTAGCCGTAGTCCTACGATTAGGGTTTGGCTATGCTCCAAGCTCTGCAATGCCTGCGGTTTGGTGGCTCAATCGCCACCTAGAAGCTCGAATCGACTACTTGATGGGAGAGAATCGGGTTCTCCGCGAGCTCGTCGGAGGATACCGGCTCCGACTGAAGGACGCTCAACGCCGCCGACTCGCTGTCCGTGGCGAGAGGCTAGGACTATGAGGCTACGGAAACGGCACGAATTCCGGTAGACCCTTGCTGGGCAATAGTTTATGTCTGCTGTCTGACCAATATGGCCGTCTCGAGCAAATCTCGGGCAACCAGATGGGAGAATAGATAGCGCGTTCACGCTACAGATGACCTCGCCAATGATCTGATCCATGGCCGACGATTTCGATACCCTGGGCACCATAGATCCTACCCGCGCCGCGTCCTTCGCGGACTTTGCGGCGCCGCCCCAGAGCTCGGCCGACCCCGGCCTCGGCCGTCGCATCGGCCCCTATCGCATTGAGAGCCTGATCGCTCGCGGTGGGATGGGCGCGGTCTACTTGGCGGTGCGCGAGGACGATTTTCAGAAACGGGTGGCCCTCAAGCTGGTCAGGCCGGAGCTGCAGAGCGTCGAGATCCTGCGCCGCTTCGCCGCCGAGCGGCAGATCCTGGCCGGGCTCGAGCACCCCAATATCGCCCGCCTCCTCGATGGCGGCTCGACCGACGACATGATGCCCTTCCTGGTCATGGAGTATGTCGAAGGCGTACCTCTGAACCGTTACTGTGACGAGAAAGACCTCTCTCTCGACGAGCGTCTCGAGCTCTTTCAACAGGTCTGCTCGGCGGTCCACTTTGCGCACCAGAACCTGGTGATCCACCGCGATCTCAAACCCAGCAACATTCTGGTCACCGCCGCAGGCGAGCCGAAGCTGCTCGACTTCGGCATCGCGAAGATCTTTCTCGCCGCGGCTGAGGGCGGCGCGGAATCTCAGACCGCAGACCTCGCTGGATTCGAAGCCGAGGACGGCGGCGGCCTGCTGACTCCAGCCTACGCCAGTCCGGAGCAGCTCCTGGGCGAGACGATCACCACCGCCAGTGACGTCTACTCCCTGGGGGTCGTGCTCTACCAATTGCTGTGCGGTCGATTACCCTATCGTCTCGACGGCATCAGTACGGTGCGTGGGATCGAGCTGGTTTGCGGGCAGGATCCGCCGTCGCCGAGCTCCGTTGCGCGAACCTTCGACAGCGGCTCCGCACGTCGCCTGGAAGGTGACGTCGACGCGATCGTGGGGAAGGCGATGCGCCGGCGGCAGGGCGAGAGGTATGAATCGGCCCTAGAGATCGCCGACGATATCCGGCGCACCTTGGGCGGCCTGCCGGTGCGGGCCCGGCCGTCGACCTGGAGCTACCGTTCCGGCAAGTTCGTGAAGCGCCACAAGCTGGGGATGGTGGCGGCACTGTTTGTCGTGTTGCTCGCGGTCTCCACTACCGTCCTGTGGCGTCAGGCGGTCCATGATCGGGCGGCGGCACAGCGCGCTCAGGCGCAGGCGGAGAAGGTCTCCGAGTTTCTCGAAAGACTGTTCAGGTCGGCGGATCCGGAGAGGGCCCAGGGCGGGGCGTTGACGGCGCGCGAGCTTGTCGACCGGGGCCGCGAAGAGCTCGTCGACGGGCTCACGGATGAGCCCGAGGTCCGCGCCGATCTGCTGGCGGTTCTGGGAACGGTCTATCAGCGCCTGGGCTTCTTCGAAGAGGCTCGGGAGCTCAAGGAGGAGGCGCTGGCAGATCGCCGCGCCGCGGCCGCGGGCGAGCGCACCGACCTGGCCGGCGACCTCAACAACCTGGCAGGGCTGCACTACAAGCTCGGCGAGTACGATGATGCCGAGGAGCGTTACCGCGAGGCTCTGGCGATCTGGCGACGCCTTGGGGAAGAGGAATACGTGGCGCTGGCGCTGTTCAACCTGACCAGCGTCCTGATCCAGCAAGGCCGCTTCGACGAGGCCCTCGCCAGGCAGGCCGAGGCGCTCGCCATCCGCGAGCGAATCTTCGGGCCGCAGAGCGTGCAGATGGCGGCGAGCCTCTACAGCCTCGGGGCGCTGCACCGGATTCGGGGAGACATGGAGGAGGCCGAGCCCCTGCTGCTGCGGGCGCTCCAGATCTACCGTCTTTTCGACGACCGGCGCGCGGCCGAGGCCAGGGTGCTCAACAGCCTGGGCCGGGTGCTGCACACCCGAGGCCGCCTGGCCGAAGGACGCGAGCATCTCGAAGCAGCCCTCGCTCTGCGCCGCCAGATCTTCGGAGAGGTCCACGTCGACGTAGCGAGCAGCGCCAAGAATCTCGCCGCGGTGCTGCTCGACCAGGGGCAGACGGTCGCGGCCGGATCGCTTCTCGAAGACGCCCTGGCGACCCTGCGCGGCGCCAAGCCGGCCGGGCATTGGGCGATTCTCGAAGCCGAGAGTGTGTGGGGGAGCTACCTGGCGGCGGCGGGCTACCGGGACGAGGCCGAGCCTTTCCTGGTCGACAGCTATCATGGCCTGCGCGAGATCCGCGGCGAGGTCCACGCCGAGACCGGCGAGGCTTTGCGGCGGGTCGAGGCATTCCATGCATCTCGCCGAGACGAGGAAACGGCCGCAGAGCATCGCCCTGCGACCGTCTCCGCCAGTGCCGGCTCGCCTAGTCGATGACGCCTGAGCCGGCGCGGCCGAGGACTCTTTGCCAGGCGCGGAGCCACCACTGCTCCATGCGGTCGACGGCGCTCGCGAACTGCCGCTCGGCGCTGGCTGATGGTCTGGGCCGGATCAGACCCGGATCGTAGGCTTCCAGCTCGACGTCCGCCACCGGGGGGGCCAGGGTCAGACCGGGGTCGGGGTCGTTCTCTTCCGGCTCGGTGGCGAAGCTCGGCGCTGCCGCGAGGCAGAGGATCAGGAGGAGGGGCGTGAAGAAACGGCTGAGGACGCGGGTGCTGCGGATCGAACGGGTGCTGTAGAACATCGTTGCCTCCCTGGACTCGGGGTCCGTGGTCTCTGGTTCGAGGATCCGAGGGAGGTTGGCCAACCTTCGCTCACTGTCGAAGGAAGGAGTGACCCGGCGGGCCAGGGGGTCTCACCCAATTTTGAAAATAAAAAAAACGGCCTGGAGCCGGCAGGCTCCGGGCCGTTCTGAGGACAGGTGGTTCTACTCGCTCAGCGGCGAAACAGGCGCATCAATGCACGCCACAACCCACGGAGAAGTCTCCGGATGGGGCCAGTATCCCCCCCTGGGCCACCGTCGGAGGTGGTGAATGTCTCCGTGCTCTCCGGGTCCTCTTGGCCGGGATGGCCGGGATGGCATTCGAGTGTACTGATCCCTCCAGGGTTGAAAGTCAAAGTGTACAAACTAGACTCATAGACTGCCCCACTCTTGGGGAGAGTCTGAAAAGGCAAGACCACTCCAGTGTCGCTGATCGTGATCGAATCACCCGTTTTCAGCATACTGTGCTTGGTCGACGGAGTCGGTTTCTGCTGAATGATGACTTTGTAGGTCTTGCTCATCTCTTCTCCTTGTGTGTCTTAGGGGCGATATGTGTCTTGGGGTCGATCGCTCGGAGCGGATCGCTCTGCCGGCTCGTCGCTGGCCCAGGCTGATCACTTGTCACCCGCAGGTAACCAAGCACCTTGCAAGATAAAGGCCGCCCAATAGTAAGGATCGCGAAACCGCGGGTCCTGCCACAGGGAGACCTGGGCGGCCCGTAGGGCCGCGGCAGGCGTCAGCTGATCCTCGAAGAGCGCTCGATAGAAACGGCCCATGAGCACAGCCGTCGCTTCGTCCTGAACCGACCACAGGCTGGCCATCACCCGCGAGGCGCCGGCGTGGAAGAAGGCACGAACCAGGCTCTCGAGTCCTTCACCGCGGATCTCGCGCCCCAGGGCGGTGCGACAACCCGAGAGCACCACCAGGTCGGCGTTGAGGTCCAAGCCGTAAATATCGTACGAGCGCAGGAATCCGTCTCTGGGTCTGCCCGTGTTGTCGACCAGGGAGAGGATCAAGGCCGAAAGCTGCGGCTGCGCCGAGTCGATCAGCCCGTGGGTGGCGAAATGCAGAATCCTGTAGTCCTGCAGCGTTCCCGAAGTCACGCGGTGGGCGTCGGCGGTGAAGTCCGTGGCCAGGAAGGGCTCCTCGGCCGGGAATCGACGCCCCAGCGCCTCGGCGATGGACTCGGCCTCCCGCCGGGTCCAAGGAAGGCGCTCGAAGCCTTCCCGGGTCGCCATATCTGGCGGCGTGTCGGGTGAAACTTCCGCTGAGGCAGCCTGCGCCGTGGGACCCGGACCGGCGACGCGCGGGTCCTCGCTGGAGAAGACCGGGTCGGCGAAGAGAGCCAGCCGATGGGCCGGCTGCTGGCGCCCGGCGGCGGTTCGACGCAGCTCACCGAGTACCGCCGCCGACGGTAGAAAAACTAGCTCGTGCTCTACCACCAAGGGCTTACCCGCCACCGGCAGGGCGGCGAAAGGGAGGTACTCGAGGGCGCCGTCGGCAACGATCGCCAGCCGTTGGCCCGCCAACTGTGCCGACACCGGCCCCAGAAGGATCCCGCCCAATCGTTCCAGAGCCCGGCGTTGACCTACGTCCCGGCGCGGATCCGCCTGGCTCAGGTCGGCGAAGACCTCGCGCACCAGAGTCTCGATCTCGCTTCTCGGAGGGAGCTCGTGAACCGTGATCGAGGTCGCGGTCACGCACCAGAGGAAGCTCCTCCGCACCCCGAGAAAATACTCGAGCAATACGGTGCCGTCCGCCAGATCGCGGGTCTGTAGGTCGCTCAGCAGGAGCTCTTCAGGTGTCCCGAGAGAGAAGTGAGGGGAGGCCGAGCGGATCTCGCCGCGCAGATCGTCCAGCTCTCGAAGCTGACGATCGATGTCTCGCTCCAGGACGGAGGCGGCCGCGGCGTCGCCTTGCTCTCTCAGGCTTCGCTGACGTTGTACCTTGTCGTCGAGCTCCAGCAGCAAGCGCTGCTCTCGCGTCGACAGTGCTTCGTCCACTCCGCGGCGGATCTCGACGCGGACTTCGCGCAATTGATCGAGCAGGCCGCGGGCGCGGGCGCGCTCGGCAATCTCGAGGGTCCGGCGCGGCATGGCTCGCCGATCCTCTGAGCCCTCGGCGAGTTGGATCTCGAGCTCGATCGCCCGCTCGTAGATCGAGCGCAGATGAGAAAAGTAAGACGTTCTAAGGTCGTTGCTGGCGATCACGGTGCGCTGGAGCTCGGCGAGCTCCAAGGCCCGCTGGGTGGTGGCGAGGGCGCCCGCGAAATCCCCGTTGCTCTGTTCGACTCTCGCGACCTGACCGAGGCTTTCGATCTCCAGCTTGCGAGCCCCTGTGCTCCGGCTCAGAGTGTAAGCGTGGCGGAAGTCGGCCAGGGCTTTCTCTGAATCTTCCAGCATGAGATGAGCTTCGCCCCGACGCAGCAATGCCTTGGCTTCGGCTAGCGACAGGCCGAGAGCACGACTCAGCTCGAGGGCCTCGGAAAGAGTCGCCAGACCCTCGCCGGTCTCGCCGATTTGCACCAGACTCTTACCGAGCCCTCGCAGGATCCTGGTCTCTCGGAGTCGGTCACCGACCTCGCGCTGAATCTCCAGCGCCTTGCGATAGAACGAGAGTGCGCGTGCCGGCTGCTCGAGCTCGAGATAGATTGCGGCCAGCATCTGGAGGTTCTCGGCCTGCCCCCTGCGGTTGCCGATTTCGGTCTCCAGCTCGAGGGCTTCACCGATTTCGTCCAGCGCGCGTTCCGTGTCACGCAGCCAGAAGTGCAGCGCACCCAGATTCGCCAGCGCCGCGGCCTGTCGGCGCTGGTCTCCTTGCTGACGGAAGAGAGGAAGAGCCCTACCCAGGTGGGACGTCGCCTCTCTTGCTCTCCCCAAGCGCAGATAAAGGACTCCCTGGTTGTGCAGAATCTGGGCTTCGAGACGCGAATGGCGCAGGGCCCGGGCCAGCTCGAGGGCTTGGCTATAGCTGGCGAGAGCCCGGGTCGGATCTCCTCGCAGATCGTGGACGCCGGCGACGTTGACCAGGCTGACCGCCTGGTTTCTGCGGTCGAAGATCTCGCGAAAGATCTGAAGCGCTTGGCTGTAGGATGCCAGGGCTTCATCGAGACGGCCTGCACGGAGCTCCAGCAGCCCCAGGTTGTTCCAGGTCTCGGCCTGCAACGAGCGATCCCCGAACCGCTCCTGCAGCTCGAGGGCCTTGCGGTAGCTCTCTCTCGCGAGCTCGTTCTCGTTGCCCGCCCAGGCGATGAGCCCCAGCTGGGTCCAGGCCGTGGCCTCGCCGTGGAGGTCTCCGAGCTCCTGAAAGATTCTGACAGCCCGGTGCTGGGCCTCCGCGGCTCCCTCCCGCTCCCCGAGGATCCGCAGACGGGTGCCGAGGCGATGGAGGACCTCCGCTTGTCGTGGCAGCTCGCCGAGCGCCTGCCACACGGCGAGCACTTCTCGGTAGTGGCGCGCCGATTCCCGATAGCTCTCGGCGTCGCGCCGGGCGCCGGCCTGGTGAGCGGCGAGCTGAGCGCGCTCGGCGGCGTGACGGCGCCGATCTTCCGCGCTGGCGGGGCGGGGCTCTTCAGGCCGCAGGAGGTAGCGCCCGGGGGGAGCCTTCGTCGACGGCGAGCGGACCACGATTCGGTGCTCGCCCGCCGCTCCTGCGATCAGCGTCAGCGGCTCGGGACCGACCCGCCCGTTGGGACTGTCGACGCGCAGCAGGACCTCGCCCCCAGGAGCCGAGGCTTCGACCACGAGATCGATCCCGCGCTGCTCGACGACGACCCCGAGGTAGTCGTCCACCGCCAGGGCGACGTGCCAGACGTGGGCGTCACCGCCCGTGATCTCGAGCTCTACCGGCTCGGTGGGGAGGGGTCGCGAACCTGGGTCTGCTGCGCCGGCGGATGCGGCCAGACCGATCAGGGTGAGAACCCACGGTATCCTGAGGCCGGCCCTTATCGCGTCACCTCGAAGCGGAAGGTCTTGGGCTCAGCGTCCGGTTCCGAACCGGAGACTCGCAGCTCGTACTCACCAGGCGCAAGCAGCGTCGAGTAGACGCTGAGCACCAACCGATCGGCGGCATCGGGCACCAGGCCGTCGCCGCGCCAGACGGTTTTCCCCGCCGCATCGACCAAGTCGGCGCGATAGCTCGGATGCTCGACCGTCGGCAGCGCCATCGTCAGCACGATCCACTCCGGAGACTCGCGCAGGGACACCTGAGAAACCGTGCTGCCGCGGACGCTGCCGAGGGTGAAGACGGGGGTATTGATCTGGGGCGCCATCACCTCTCGCAGGCGGGCGTTCTCGCGCAGGTAGAGCCCCGAGGAGATCAGCATCAGCGCGATAGCGAGCGCTCCGCCCCACCTGCGGCCGCGGCTGGTGATCCAGGCGAGCATTCCCGCGGAGGCGGCGGCCCGGACGACGTCCTGCGCCGCGGCGGCGCGTAGCCCCTGACCCAGCTCATCGGCCCAGCGCGTCTGCTCGAAACACTCCTCGCACTCGAGCAGATGCGCCTCGAAGGCGAGCTCGTCGTCGCGGTCCAGGCGTCCCTGGAGGTAGCGCTCGAGGACGTCTTGCTCGTCGATTTGCGGATGATCCATAGCTCAGATCTCCTCAAGCGGTGTCCAGGCGCCCCATCCGTGCCTCGAAGAGCGTCTTATAACGCTGGCGCGCCCGGAAGAGCACCCGTTTGAAATGTGTCGCGGCGAGCTCGAGCTCGGTACAGATGGTCTTCGAATCGTCTCCGGCGAGGTAGAAGCGGGACAGGACTTCGCGGTCGCGTTCCGTCGGCAGCTCGGCCAGGACGCGGCGGGCCAGATCGGCCTTCTCGCGGCTCAGGACGCGGGTGAGCGAGCCGGACGACGGATCGGCGAAATCCGCCTTCTCGCCGGCATCCTCGTGGTGGACCGCGCGGCGATCTCCCTTGCGGTAGTGATAAGTGGAGAGATTCTTGGCCAGGCCGACCAGATAGGAAGCGAGTCGCTCCGGCTCACGCAGCTCGCCGGCGCGGAGTTTTTCGATCGCTCGCCGGAAAGTCTCTTGATAGAGCTCTTGAGCGGCGTCTTCGTCACGGGTCCAGCGGCGCAGAAGGAAGCTCAGGCGCTGGCCGTACGTTTCGACGAGCTCGGCTTCCGCGGCATGATCTCCGGCGGCGATGCGTCGGACCATGTCGTGCGCTGAAGCGGTGCTCTTCTCCTCCATGATCGGGCCGGGATTTCTCGAAGCGTCGGGCTGTCGTAGCGCCGGGTTGTCGTAGCGCTGGGGACCGGTGCAGGCTAGCAGACTTCCTCGCTCGCCAGCAAAGTCCCGCAGGCTGCGATCCAACCCGAACGTCCCGGGCTTTGTTGGACATTGGCCAGCCCGAGTGAAACGTCCCGGACGTTTTGCCCAGGCTCGTGGCGGGTTCGTTCAGCGCCTGTTTTCCAGGAGTTGGCGGGGCTTTCGCGCCTGGCACGGCGGTTGCTCTTTTGCTTGTTCCAAGCGCCACGCATCCCGCGGTCGGGTAGCAGCCTCGAGTGCAATACGGGGGGTGGATTGCACGGCTCAAGATTCAGAAGGAGACATCATGAAGAAGACAACTCGATTCCCTGCCGACTCTCGGTCGCTCGAGCAGAGCGCCCCTCGACTCTTTTCGCCCTCTCGGTCGCTACGGGCAGTCCGACATTGGAGGAGCGGCCGATTCTGGCTGCCGCTCGTCGCTCTCACGCTGCTCATCGCTGGCGCTTCTGCGCCGGCACTCGCCGAATCGGGAACCCTCTGGGTTCATAGCAGCGAGTCCGGCTCGGAGCCCGGGTCACACAGCGATCCGGTAGCCCTGCCCACGGACTACACGGTGGAGTTGATCATCGATGCCTCCGGCTCGATGAAGCACGACTTCCCCGAGGGCAGCGGCACGTCGCGCTTCCAGGTGGCCAAGCGCATTTTCGAGGATGTGGTCGAGAAGGACCTGCCGAACAACCTTCCGGTCTCGCTACGCGTTTTCGGCCACAAAGAGCTGGTCGAGCGCAAGAAAAATCGTTGTGCCACGGAGCTCGTGATGCCGAGGGGGCGGTACAGCAAGAGGGATCTCGTCGATCGGATTCACGGGCTGCAAGCCCAAGGCGATACCGCGCTCGGCCATTCGATCGCGGATGCGGCGAAAGACCTGGCGGGGGTAAGCGGTCCGAAGATCGTGCTCCTGGTGACTGACGGCTATGAAACCTGCAAGGGCAATCCGTTGAAAGCAGCAGAGTCCCTGCCTGATGATGTCCACCTCAACATCGTCGGTTACGCCATCGGAAAGGACGAGCACAAGAAGGACTTCGAGAAGTGGGCCGCCGCGGGCAACGGCCGATACTTCGATGCGGCCCATCCCGACCAGCTGGACAAGGCGATCCGTCATGCGTTGCGGCCTCCCTACCGGGTCATCGACCCAAATGGAAACGTGGTCGCGAGGGGTGTCGTCGACGGCGATCTGGTCGAGGTTCCGCCAGGCGAGTACCAGATTCGCCTGGCTCTGGAAGACGACGTGATCGAGCACGTGAAGGTCGCTGCCGGTCAGCTGACCTCTTACTCGATCCGACGGACCCGAGAGAGGCTGGAGGAATTCAAAGATCAGGGAGGAATCTGGGTTCACACCACGGGTGCGGCTCCCCGGGGTGAAGCCAAGTCCATGCGCCTGCCCACGGATTGGACGGTGGAGCTGATCCTCGATGCCTCTGGCTCGATGGACACGAAGTTTCCCGAAGGCCATTCCACCACGCGTTTCGATGTGGCCAAGGAAATCTTCCAGCACGTGATCGAGGACGACTTGCCGGAGTACCTTCCGGTCGCGCTGCGCGCGTTCGGCCACGAGGAGGTCGTCGACCGAGAGAATGATTTTTGTGCCACGGAGCTCGTCCTGTCGAGGGAACGATTTTCAAAGGAGAAGCTCATTGGCACGATTCGCGGGCTCGATGCGAAAGGCAAGACCGCGTTGGCGGCTTCGATCGAGGATGTAGGAAAAGATCTAGCGGGGGTAAGTGGTCCGAAGATCGTGCTCCTGGTGACCGACGGAGCTGAAACCTGCAAAGGTAATCCGTCAAGAGCCATCCAGGATCTGGTTCGGGAGGTCGAGGATGTTCACGTCCATATCGTCGGCTATGCGATTGAAAACGACGCGCACAGAAAGCAATTCGAGAAGTGGGCAGAAGACGGTCATGGCCGATACTTCGATGCGGCCCATCGCGACAGCCTGGACGACGCCCTCCGCCAGGCGTTCAAGATTCCCTACAAAGTCGTCAACGGCAACGGCAGCGTTTATGCCACGGGGTTCGTCGACGGCGACCCGGTCGACGTTCCGCCAGGCGAGTACCAAATTCAGCTGGCTTTGGAAGGCGACATCATCGAGCACGTGAAGGTCGGCCCCGATCGGCTGACCTCCTACTCGATCCGGCGGACCCGAGAGAGGCTGGAGGAGTTTGAAGATGCGGTCGAGAAGCCAGCACCCTCTACAGCTCCCTCGACGGCAGGCGCTGGCGCACGCAGGTGCCTGCACGAAGCCCGGTCGAGCGGCCTTCCTGACCTCCTCGGTCGGGAAGGCACCGCTGCCCTGTGCCGGAACGCCAAGATGGAGAATCCCGTCGGGCCGATCGAGTGCTTTGCGCAGCTGTGGGACTATCGCGACGACTTGGGCGCTTTCCAAGAACAGATCGATCGGGAGGATGAACCACGGCAGCTCGTTGTTGCAGTGTGCCAGGGCTCGGTCGACGCGGGCGGTACCACCGAGTGCTTCCTGGAGCTCGCCTTCGGTGGCAATCACGAGGAGATCGCCGAGGAGATCGCGGGTGGTGCCCCGTGGCGCGGATTCGTCCGCGACATCCACAGGATCTGCAGCGACCGTTAGGCCGGCTTAGAGGGCGTAGAGGGCCCCGGGCGGCGAGCCGGCCTCGTTCCGTCGCGACGGCCAGGGCCTGTCCTGATTGGGGCAGGCCCTGGGTATTGCTCTGCTAAGCTCCGATCATGAGCGGTCGGCAGGATGAGCGAGAGCAGGAAAC
>JBCCEE010000242.1:0-12323 GCA_039030415.1 Acidobacteriota bacterium | reverse complement strand
TTTCTGGGCCGGAACGATTATAATGGGTTCCCAGAGTAGCTAATTGGGACTCGTTATAACGGGCCCATCTCAGGGAGACGACTTTTTTCTGATCACGGACAATGACAACTCGGGTTGCGATCGTTATGCCTGGAATAAATTCACCAAGAGCTGGGAGGTCGTCGAGCTAGCGGATGAAGGAAGCCTGTGTCCTGCCGGGACAGGATTTCCCTATAGCTACACCACGGCGGCTCGTAGCAACAGTTATGTTCTGATGTGCTATGACGTCAATAGCGCGTCCAGTCGGTTCAGTGTCTTCTGGCGAGACTCTGATTGGATCTGGTATCAAGGCGGAACGCTCACCTCGAGCGAAATCACCATTGCCCGAAGGGACAACAGCTCCTACTTTCAGATGGACTGTGGTCCGAGTTTCGTGGCGATGGCCTATGTGACCTCATTCAGCGGCAGCAGCGAGATCACGAGTTTCGACTATGAAGTCGCCGTGCTGTCATGGGATGAAGACTTCCAGGACCTGACGTTCGCTTCGCTTCCTGAGGTTTCGGAAGAGGATACGTTCAACAACGTTCCGATCGGGATCTTGGCTTCGGTGGGACCCGTAGCGACAGTCGGAGGTGCAGCGATCGGCACCGGGCCAAATATTTTCCGTTTCGATGGTGTCGAGTGGACGTACCACACGCTGGGCATCACCTATAGCGGCTTCAATGATCCCTCGACTCAATACTATTGGTATGGCTATTCGGACACGTCCATCATCAAGACCGAGAACACGATCTCCGGCATCGTCAGCGAGCTGTCTTGCTTCGATCCCAGCAACCCCGAGGCCGGTTGGTCGACCCTGACACTGCAAGACTCGGACTCGGATTCTGGCCGATATACGGAAGGTTTTCCCACCCTGACGAATGAGGTGGCTAGCCAAGATAGTACCGTTTACCCGCGGTCGGTCTGGCCACAGTGGACCCAGGTGCCGGTCTCCATGCAGGCCGATCTGCAAGCAGCGGGGATAGACACCACCACCATGGTCAACCAGAGCCCTCACTTCTTGGCTTTCATGACCCGGGACGACGGCGGTGATCCTCAGGAGACGAAGGTTGTGTTCTTCCGCAATGGCGGCTTGATGCGTGATGACCAGGGCCAGGTCTTGGTCGAGACATTTACCGGCCAACAAATGTTTCAGATTCTGGATCCGACCCACCGCTACCAGACGGCTCTCAGCGGCAAGCTACCGGCCATTCCCGATGGCTTCGTCACATTCCCTGCCGGCTCCGATCTGGATGCGACCGACCAGATCACCTTGCATCATTACGCCAATTACTCGGTCCGCGATCCTATTCAGGCTTGGGTAGTGCAATCGATCACGATCGATAGCGGGTATCAGAGCCTAGAGCGCTGCTACGCGTACGCTGACCTTTCCGCGGCGACCGACGGCACGGGTACGGTGCTACAGTTCGAGAAGGTCACTGAATATTCAGCGTGCTCAGAGCCTTCCGACCAAGCCTACGGGTATACCGTGTCGTACTTCTACAATGGCTTGCCTCCGACGAGCACGGGCGTTCAGGAAGCCTCGGAAGGAGAAGATCATGACGTTTTGGAGCAGAGCTACTCGCTGCTCTCGGGTTTGTCGCGCTCCAAAGAGGTTTATGACCATGGAGACGACCTGCAGTCCCAAACGGTCAACACGTGGGCCGTCAGCACGCAGGTTGCCACCAGCCCGGACGGTTCCAGCTCGCGCGATCTTTATGTCGGCATGCCCCAGATCACTAGCATCCTCGAAAGCCAGCAGGGGATCGGCCGCAGCATGGACTTCACCTATGATCCGGCTAGCGGTTCTCCCTCTTCAGTGATCAGCAGCTATTACGACAGCACCGGCCGCCTGTTGCTCCAGAGACGAACCAGCGAATTTGCGTTCCAGATCTATCCGGACTTGTGGACCCGCAACATCCTCGCGCCGGTCGCTCAGGCGGTCTTGGAGAGTCAATACGACGGCGATGCACAGTGGCAGAGGATCGCCTTGACCGTCCACACCTTCGAGGCCTGGACGCGAGCCGATGGCAGCATTTATTGGGCCGAAAAGGACACCTGGATTCCCAAGCAGGCCGACAGCCCCGACTTCGCCTGGTGGACAGGAGAAACGCCGCCCTCGACCTGGCAGGCCAAGAGCCGCATCCTCGAGCGCAACGACCAAGGTGCGGTAGCGCTCCGGCTGGATCCCTTGGGGCGCCCGACCCTGACCCTCTACGACGACGCCGCCCGATTCCCCATCGCGACCTTCGGAAACACCGACGCGGGAGCCTGCTATGACAGCTTCGAGACCTACCAGGCCGCAACCTGGAGCGCTAGTCCGGGGAGTAGCGCAGCGGTGATCGACGACGATGCGTTCACCGGTGAGCAGTGCGTCCAGATCTCGGCGAGCAGCACGTTTGAACGCCGTCTCACCCTGCCTCGAGATATGGACGGATCCTCGTGGGTCTTTGGCTTGTGGCTCAAGGTACCGTCCGAGGGGGCCATCCCGCGAGTTACCCTCGAGTTCAGCTATCAAGGCGCGACCCTCAGTAAAGTGCTGTCACCGACCCCGGGTCAATGGAAGGCGGCCCAATGGATAGCGGACCTCAGCGCTCTGAACGTTGCGGCGGGAGCGGAGCTCACTCTGTCGATCGTCTCGGAGATCGACGCCGGCCAATGGGTGCGACTGGATGACCTATGGGTCACTCCCTTGACCGCCCAGTTCGGCGCCACGGCCTACGACAGCGAGCGGATGACCCAATCCGCCAGCCTGGCGGCCAACGGCGTGTGCTCGAGGCGCTTATACAATAGTTTTCTCGAGGCCAATGTGGCGATCACCGCCGGTACGGGTGAGGTGGCCACGGGGTGCGTGAAGAGCATCACCGCTCCATTCTTCACTCGGCAGCTGACGCCAATGACGGACGGGGAGCCCTTTCCCACCGACACTCCCAACCTCGTGATCACCGCGATGGGGCGGGATCCGGGAATCCTGGACCAGTTCAAGGCCGGTGCTCTGAGCGACTACTCGGCCCTCGAGGGCTCTGTGGACTCCTGGACGTGCAGCGAGCGCCGCCTGACCCACACCGGCAGCAGCGACAGTCCACTGGGAGATCGCTTGCGCCGGGACGACTTCTCGGCTGAGAGTCTGGCGATCTCCGTGCAGGTCAACGGTGAGGACACGAGTGCTCCTGACGGGGTGGTCAGCGTGGGCTGCGGAAGGTACGCAGTCTCGTGGACTGGATCCGAGTGGCAGCTGTTAGACGACAGTGGTACGACGCCCGTCATCCTGGCTCGGAGCACCCTCACGGCCTGGCAGAAGGAATGGTTGCTGATGGTGTTCGAAACCCGCATCCTGTTTTTCGCCAACGGCGCCCTGCTGTTCAGCTATGACGACGAAGCGGTCGAAGGATCAGACCACGGTGTCGTCTTGGGTTTGGGTGGCGACGGCTACTTCCAGAATCTGGCCGTGACCGAGAACCTCGGTTTGAAGCTGGCCTACAGCGACGGTTTGTCGCGCACTCTGCAGACCCTGACGATGGAGAGCGGCCGCGCGACGCTTCTGGCATCAGGACTCTTCGACGACCGCGGCAATGCCGCCATCTCGATCCGCCCGTCTCGACTGACCACGGATACCACCGCCGACCCCTTCCTCTATCAGCCCGATTACGTGACCAATGCGGATTTCAGCAGCGATCTGTGGGACGGTGGTCCGATGACAGGGCAGGTCGTCGATCTCTACCATCCCGACGATGGCGGTTATCCGTTCGCCCGAACCGCGTTCGAGGCCTCACCGCTGAATCGCTCCGTTGCTGCCGGCAAGCCCGGCTACGATTTCGCGATCCGACCGGGCAACCAGCGGGTCGTCGCCACTTCATTCGGTAGCAACGAGGATTCCGGTCCGTTTCTCTATGCTCTGCCGGTCGGTGAGTACCACCAGGTTGTAGACACCGACGCCGATGGCACGGTGACGGTGACGACGCTGGATACCGCGGGCAACGCCATCGGTACGGTGGTCAGTTCCGAGGGCGAGAGCGCGCCGTGGATCAATAGCCGCGTTTTCGACGTCTTGGGACGCCCCATCGCCTCTCTGGCCCCGGCCACCTACGCGGAAGGGATCACCCAAGGCGGTGAGATTCCGGCTTCAGCGACGACCGCGACCTTCAATTTCTGGGGGCAGCGCATCAGCACCACCACGCCCGACACCGGAACCGATCGGTGCGTCTACACCGCGGTTTCTCAGCCTCGATTCCTGCAGGACGCGGACGGCGCCGCCCAGGGCTACTTTCTCTATCGCAAATACGACACGCAAGGTCGCATGACCGAAGTTGGCTGGGTCGCGGGAGACTGGGATCAAGACCAGCTTCAAAGCCTGGCCGACGAGGATCCGAGCTGGCCCGAAACGGGAGCTAGCGCGTACGTTCGCAACACGTTCGACGGCACCGATGACACGCCCTGCATGGTCGGGCGGCTGTGGCGAGCCGAGGTCGACAACAGCGCAGAGAACGGGGGAGATCTTCCGCTCGAGGGTGATGAGCAGTCCGGGCTCGTCGTCGATACCTTCGCTTATGACGTTAGTGGCAATCTCCTCCAGCACACCCGCGAATTCGAAGATTTCGAGGCCGTCTCTCCGATCAGCCTGACCATGGCATACAGCGCTTCTGGAGCCCTGCTGAGCACTACCGACTCTCTGACGGAGATCACCCACCGCAAGGAGCGGAATCCGGCGGGGAGAATCGTCGGCGTCGAGACCGTTCAGGACTCCGCGTCCACGACCCTGGCGACGGTGGAGTACACCCCGGCGGGCAAGCTTCAAGCGTCGACCCTTCTACCCGCTAGCCTGGCGATGCTTCGGTCCTACGACTACGCCAGTCCGGAATGGCCCTCGTCGATCAGCGACCCGATCCTTCAGGAGACTCTGACCTACACCCACGGAAACGCTGACGGCGGTGGGTATTGGACGGGAGCGATCGCCAGTCAATCGATCTCCGTGGCCGGAGATGAAGAGAATCAGGCGTTCGCGGTCAATGGTTTGGGGCAGATGACCGCAGGCCAGCCCGGCGATGGCTCGAGCTCGGCGGCGATGGCTTGGCAGCTGGGGCCCAACGGGACCTTCCAAACGCGGACCCGAGACAGCGTCGAGGAGGTCTTTGCGTACGAGCCAACGCCGGGCAGCAACCGTCTCGTCGAGATTTCCGGCGATGCCACGAGTCAGAGACTGTCCTATTGCGACAACGGAGCGGTGCGCACGATCACTGGCGACCCCGATGGCGATCTCTCCCTCACCTACGGTCGTACCGGCGGCAACCTGTCGACCGTCCAGCGCACGGACTCGAACGGCACGACACAGATCACCTATCACTACGGAGCCCGAGGCCGAGCCATCCGGCAGGTGCAGGGCGCCAACCCGATCACGGCGCTTTCTCTGGGACACGGTGGGGACGCGACGGTGATCCTGCTCTCGGGAGAGAATCAGGAGGTCATCCGACTGCTTTCGACACCGGACACGGCGGTGGCTATCAGTGACGGGACTACCTACCTGGGTCTAGCGGATCATCTCGGGTCGATTCGAGCCGTGATCGATGACTCGGGGCAGGTGCAGGGCCAATACACCTACGATCTCTATGGCGGGACGACGGTCGTCCAATCACCGCCGATTCCCTGGACGACCCTTTTCACCGGCCAGACCTACGATTCCGACGCCGGACTGTACCTCTTCGGAATGCGGCCTTATCACCCGGGATTGAGCCAGTTCTTGATGCCCGACCCGAGGTTCGAGGGGCCGTCGCCCTACAGCTACACCGCCAACAATCCGATCTTGCTGACCGATCCGACGGGAGGCTCCGTCCAAGGCATGATCGCAGGCATCGCGGTGGGGGCGACGGTGACGCTCGCGATCGGAGTCGCTGGCGTCTTCACCTTGGGTGCCGGGTTTGCCGCCGCGGCGGCTGTTGGCGCCGTAGCTGGCGCCGTTGGCAGCCTGGCAGGCGACGCCACGACGGCCCGAGTCGACGGCGATCGCATGACTCAGAAGCGTATCGGCATCGATCTGCTGGCTGGAGCTGCCGGCGGTGTCGCCGGTGCCATGGCGGGAGGAGCCGCCGGTCAGCTGGCCGCTCGGGGGGCCCTGGCGGCTGGCTTCACGGCTCGTGCCATCACCACGACTGCAAGCCTCGCGTCCGGCATCTCAGGAGGGATCGGTGGGGCTTTGGCGTCTTCGGGAGTGAGCGCTGGCATGACCCATCAGCCCCTTTTCAGTGAATCGCTCGGCGTCAACATCGCCGTCGGAGCGGTGGCCGGTGCCGGAGCCGGCGTCATGGCGGCTGGCGCGCACATGGGCTGGACGCGTCTGGGGGGCGACGTCGGAGTGTATCCCGTCGAGCTGACAGAGCCTGGTGAGATCAACGCGCAGGATCCAACCGGGACGCACGGATCGGCAGGGGGGCTGCGTGGCCGAGTTCGGATTCTGGCACCTCACGATCGGTTGACGGGCGAGCTGGAGAGTCGATGGACGCGGTGGGTAGCGTCAGGCGACAGTCAGGCGGCCGTCGATTGGGAGAGGAGCCTGACCACGGTCGCCCTGGGTCCGGATCCCGCCATCGCAACGGATACGGTGGCTCTGCACGGACTTCCGCGCTACGGCCTGGCCGAATGGCAAGCTCCCAGCGGCGAGTACATGAATCGACCGATCAATAGTCGCACCTTGGCTGCTTACTTGCGGGGGGAAGGCTACGGAGCCGAGGGCAGCGGTCAACCGGTCAAGCTGGTGATCTGCTTTGGGGCCACGCCCGGGCGTTTGAGCCTAGCTCAGGGCCTCGCCAATGAACTGCAGGTCGACGTTTATGCTCAACGCGGGGTTGTCAACCCCTTCGGAGATACCAGCCAAGGGCCTTGGCTTCGATTTCAACCCCGCTGAGGCTCTGGTCCACCTCACAGCTCGCCCAATCTTTTTGGGCCTCGAGCGTGAGATCGCGCCGAGTTTTTCCGTCTTATAAGGGTAATGGTCGGGTGGAGTGTATCCACTGCCACGAAACTACCCTGAGAGGACGAGAGATGCCGAGCGCCCCCGAGTCTGCCAGATCTGAGTCGAACCCCAATCTGCTCAACCGACTGTCGCCTGAGGATCGCCCTCGCGAGCGCCTGCTGCGCCTGGGCGGCGGGGCGCTCTCCGATGCCGAGCTGTTGGCGGTGCTGCTGCGCACCGGTACGCCGGGCACCTCGGCGATCGAGCTCGGGCAGGAGGTGCTCACCGAGCAAGGTGGCCTCAGCGGCCTGCTTATGGCCGACGGCGTGGCGCTCAAGCGCCGCGGCTTGGGCGAGGCCAAAGCGGCGACGCTGCTGGCGGCGATCGAGCTCAGCCGCCGCATCGCCCGCACCCGCGTGCCGCGGCGCAATCTGCTCGACCGTCCTGACCTGGTCGCCAACTACCTCTCGCTGCGCTACGCCCAGCTCGACCAGGAGGTCATGGGCGCGCTCTATCTCGACGTCCGTCAGCGCCTGATCGCCGAGCGCGACATCTACCGTGGCACCGTCAGCCGGGCGGCGGTCGAGCCGCGGGTGATTCTCAAAGAAGGCCTGCTGCGCTCGGCGTCCAGCTTCATACTCTTCCACACCCACCCGAGCGGCGACCCTTCGCCGAGCGTCGAAGACCTGTCTTTCACCCGCCGTCTGTCGGAAGCCGGGGATCTGGTCGGCATCCGCCTGGCCGATCATCTGATCCTCGGCAGCTCGGGGCGCTGGATCTCTCTGGGGCGCCGCGGGGCCTGGTGAGCTCGGGCATAGGCGCTGCTGGCTCGAGCTGGTAAGCTGTGACGCCCTTCGCTGGCGGGCCAGCTTCATCCCTCCTATCGCACTCGTTCGCAGGCCTCGATCATGACCCAATCTGATTCCGATTTCGTCTCCCGGCAGGGCTCTCAGCAGCTCGGCTCCCTGCAGCTCGGCGTTGCCGCCCAGGGCAACCTGCGGTGGGCGGTCGTCGATGTCACCGCCCCGCTCGAGTCGATGCGGCAAGCCCTCGACCTGTCGCCGGTAGCGGCGGTCGCTCTGGGCCGGGCCGTGGCGGCGGCGGCCCTGGTGCTGCGCTTCTCGTCCAAGGGGCCGAGCCAGCTGCTGTTCGAGGTGCTGGGTGACGGACCGCTCGGCAAGATCATCGCCGACGTCGACTTCGAGGGTCGTCTGCGCGGCCTGGTCGGCAACCCTCAGCTCGCCGCCGAGGAAGACCAGGGACTGTCGATCCAATGGGCGATCGGCCAGGGGACACTGCGGGTGACTCAGGAGTCCGACCGGGGACGCTACAGCAGCCAGGTCGAGCTGGTCAGCGGCGAGCTCGGCAACGATCTAGTGCACTTCCTGGAGCAGAGTCAGCAGATTCGCTCCGCCGCGCTGCTCGGCGTGCTGCCGGTGAAGGCCGGCATCGGCGCGGCCGGTGGCCTGCTGATCGAGGCCTTCCCGGGCGTTCCCGAGGAGACGCTGGTGCAGCTCGAGTCCAACATCGCCGGGCTCGGCGGAGTCAGCGCCTACCTCTCCGCGGGCGGCGCCGAAGCCCTGCGCGACGCGGTGCTCACCGGCTTCGACTGCGAAGAGCTCGAGCGCTACCCGCTGCGCCACAGCTGCCGCTGCCGCCGCGAGAGCCTGCTGGCGCCGATTCAGCGGCTGCCGAGCGAAGAGATCGACGCGCTGGTCGATGAGCAGGGGCGCATCGCCGCGGCCTGTGCCTTCTGCGGCACCCGCTACGAGATCAGCAGAGACGACCTGGCCGTCAACTGAGCCGGGCCTGAGCATTACCGATTCGAGGCACTCGAGATGAGCCGATATTACGTTACGACCCCGATCTACTACGTCAACGATCTGCCCCACATCGGGCACATCTACACTACGATCGTCGCTGACACCATCGCCCGCTACCGGCGACTGTGCGGTGACGAGGTCTACTTTCTGACCGGCACCGACGAGCACGGCCAGAAGATCGAGCGCGCCGCCGCCGAGCGCGGCGTCGAGCCGATCGCCCTCGGCGACAAGGTCGTGGAGCGCTACCACCGACTGTGGGATCAGATCGGCATCTCGCACGACGACTTCATCCGCACCAGCGAGAAGCGCCACATGACCGGCGTCGAGGCGATTATCAGGCGCATCGCGAGCTCGGGCGACTTCTATGTCGCCAAGCACGAAGGCTGGTATTGCCCGGACTGTGAGCTCTACTACACCGAGAAAGAGCTGCTCCCCGGCTTCCGCTGCCCGATCCACAAGACCGTGTGCGAGCGTCGCACCGAGGAGAACATCTTCTTCAGGCTGTCCAAATACCAGGACCGCCTGCTCGAGTGGTACGACAGCGACCCGGCGCCGGTGCAGCCCGCCACCCGCGCCAACGAAGTGCGCAGCTTCGTCGCCGACGGCCTGCGCGACCTGTCGGTGAGCCGCACCAGCGTCAAGTGGGCAGTGCCGTTCCCGGATCATCCCGGGCATACCGTCTACGTCTGGCTCGACGCGCTCAGCAACTACATCACCGCCCTCGGCTACGGCCAGGGGGAGGGCGGCGAGAGCGTCGCCACCGACGGTCGCGACCTCTACGAATCTTTCTGGAGCGCCGGCGGACCGCGCGTCCACCTGGTGGGTAAGGACATCCTGCGCTTCCACGCCGTCTACTGGCCGGCCTTTTTGATGTCCGCCGGTCTGCCGCTGCCGACCACGGTCTGGGCCCATGGCTGGTGGCTGCGCGACGAGGACAAGATCTCCAAGTCGGTCGGCAACGTGGTGCGTCCCGACGAGCTGATGGCGCAGTTCGGCACCGACAGCCTGCGCTTTTTCCTGCTGCGCGAGATGGTCTTCGGCCAGGACGCCAGCTTTTCGGACGAAGCCTTCATCGACCGCTACAACAGCGATCTGGCCAACGACCTCGGCAACACCGCCAGCCGTCTGGTGACCCTGGCGCGCCGCGCCGGCGACGGGCATCTGCCGGCCAAGCGCGGTGACGGCACGCTGCGCGAAGCCGCCGAGACCGCGATCGCCGAATACCACGCCGCCATGGAGTCATTCGCCTTCAACCGTGCCCTCGAAAGCCTGTGGAAGCTGCTGGCGGCAACCAATAGCTTCCTGGTGGCGGAAGAACCGTGGAAAAAGCTCAAGGACCCGGATGCGGCGGAGCACGTCGGTGGCGTGCTGTGGGATGGGCTCGAGGTAGTGCGCCTGGTGTCGAGCGCCCTGCTGCCGTTCCTGCCCGACAAGGCGCCCGAGGTGCTGAAGGCGATCGGCGCCGAGGTACCGAGCGGCTTGTCGACCCTGGAGTGGGGGGGCCTGCCCACCGGCGCCGAGCTGCCGGCAATCCAGCCGATCTTTCCCCGCATCGACAAGAAGTCCTACCTCGCCGCCGCGGCGGGTGACGACGATACGGCGAAGGCGGGCAAGGGCAAGCAGCAGCCGAAGGCCAAGAAAGACAAAAAGAAGGACTCGGGCAAGGCCGATCAGAAGGCGAGCGACGGCAAGATCAAGATCGATCAGTTTTTCGACGTCGAGCTGCGCGTCGCCGAAGTCAAAGAAGCCGAGGCCGTGCCCAAGTCGAGCAAGCTGCTCAAGCTCACCGTCGACGCCGGCGAAGACACTCCGCGCACCATCGTCGCGGGCATGGCCAAGGCCTACGAGCCGGAAGAGATGGTCGGCCGTCAGGTCATCATCGTCGCCAACCTCAAGCCCGCCAAGCTGATGGGCATCGAATCCAACGGCATGGTGCTGGCGGCGGAAGAGGGAGGCTTGCCGGTGCTACTCAAACCCTCGGCGACGGTACCCAACGGCACGCGCGTCAAGTAGCGAGCTCCCGGCCGCGCATTGAAGCGACCGTTGCATTGACGCGACCTTGGCGTCGCGACATCATTCGAATCGATGGAGCTCGATAACTTCTTACACCAAGCGGTGGTGGTGCTCGGTGCCGCGGTGGCGGTGCTTTTGCTCAGCTATCGTCTCAAGGTGCCGCCGATCGCTGGGCTACTGCTCACCGGCTTGGCGATCGGTCCCTCGGCGACCGGCCTGGTCTCGGACCTCAAAACGATCCACGTGCTGGCGGAGATCGGCGTCATGCTGCTGCTCTTCGTCATTGGCCTCGAGCTGTCGTTCAGCAAGCTGAAGGAAGTCAGGCGAACCTTCTTGATCGGCGGCTCGGTGCAGGCGCTGGTCACGACCCTGATCGGCGCGGCGGCGGCGACCGCTTGGTGGGGCCTGGGGCCTGGCTCGGCGCTGTTCTACGGCTTCGTCCTGACGCTGTCGAGCACCGCTATCGTGCTCAAGCTGCTCGACGACCGCCGGGAGACCAGCGCGCCCCATGGCAAGGTTTCTCTGGCGATCCTCATCTTTCAGGACTTCCTGATCGTGCCGATGATCGTCCTCACGCCGATGCTCGGCGGCGCCGTAGCGGCGTCCGCCGCAGGGCTCGCGAGCCGTTTCGGCGGTTCGTTCATAGCCATCGCGCTGGTGTTCGTCGCCGCCCGCTACCTCATGCCGCAGCTGTTCTACCAGTTCGCGCGCACCCGCGTTCGTGAGGTCTTCGTGCTCGGTGCTCTCGGCACCTGCCTGGGGATGGCCTGGATGACGCATTCACTCGGCTTTTCCCTCGCCCTCGGCGCCTTCCTGGCCGGCATCCTGGTGTCGGAGACCGAGTACAGCCACCAGGTGGTTGCCGAGATCCTGCCGTTTCGCGACGTCTTCGCCAGCGTCTTCTTCGTCTCCATCGGCATGCTCGTCGACCTCGGCTACGTCGCCCAGCACGCCGGCGTCGTCTTCGGCCTGGCGCTCGCCGTGGTGGTCGTCAAGGCGCTGGCCATCGCGCTGGCGGTGATGGTGCTGCGCTTTCCGCTCCGCACCATTCTCAGCGTGGCGCTGGGGCTGGCGCAGATCGGCGAGTTCTCCTTCGTCTTGATGGAGGTCGGCCGCACCCACGGCCTGCTGCAGGGCGATCGCTACCAGCTCGTGCTCTCAGCGGCGGTGCTCACCATGCTGGCGACGCCGGCGCTATCCCAGTTCGGGCCGGCCGCGCTGCTGAAGCTCTATGCCCGCAGCGGCAGGAAGCTGGCAGACGCCGAGCCAGCCGCCGCCGCGGAGCGCTCCGGCCACGTCATCGTCGTCGGCTACGGCCTGGGCGGCAGCCTGCTGGTGCGGGTGCTGCGCGAGACCGCCATTCCCTACGTCGTCATCGAGCTCAACGGCGAGATCGTACGGCAGGCCCTGAAAGCCGGCGAGCCGATGATCTACGGCGACGCCACCCGCGAAGCCATCCTGCGCCACGCCGGCATCGAGACCGCCACCGTGGTGGTGTTCGCGGTCAGCGATCCCACCGGCCTGCG
>JBCCEE010000241.1:0-12364 GCA_039030415.1 Acidobacteriota bacterium | reverse complement strand
CTATGACGCGTGGGCCGCTGGCGAGCTCGAGGGGCTAGCGTCGTGCGCCCCGGCAGCGGCCTGATCCGGCGGAGCTGGCTAGCCGCAGTGCGACGTCGACTAGCGCGCTGAAGCGATCGCTAGCTCCCCTGGGGCCTGCCCCCTCGCCATACACCGTGGGCGTGCCCATATTCTGGCACGGCGGGAATTTGCTCCTTTGTGGGCGTCGCGTGCTTGACGCGCGGAATTTTGGTCTGACATCCTGAAATCGTGAGCATTTCGACCCAGCGCGCCCTCGCCATTCTGGCCTTGGTTTTGTGGATGTCGCCCAACCTCGGGGCGATCGGGCTCGGCGTGCACCTGGCACTAGAGCACCATGACGTCGCTGATGGCCATCACGATCACGGCCACCATGCCGAGGACTGTGGTTTCTCTGCTCTGGCCGAAGCGGCGACGCATGGTCACCACCATGCCGCCGCCGCCCCCGAGCACGAGCACGAGTCGCGGATCGACGCCTCGACTCCGACGCTGAGACCGAGTAGCCAAGCTTCGGCGCTGTGGCTGGCGTCAGTAGCTCGTGGCCCGGTAGGCTCGGACTCGCTTCCCTGCGACGCGTCGCCCCGGCGTGGGCCGCCACTGGCTTTGTTCACGGCCCACTGCTCTCTGCTGCTCTGATCCTCATATCGCAGGCAGGCTCATTGCGAGCTTTGAACCCCCGATATGTGTGAAAAGGAGTCAGCATGCAGCGTTTTGCTTTGGCCGGACTGCTGCCGGTCATTCTCGCTCTTCCCAGCTATGCCGGCAGCTCGCCGGAACCCTCTGGAGCCCGGCCGGTCGTCACCGAGGCCGCGTTCCTCGCGACCCTGGATGAAGCGCATCCCGCGGTCGTCGAGCGGATGGCGGCGCTCGAGGTGGCGCGCAGCCGTGTGGCGGCAGCGCAGACGCTCGAGAATCCGCGCTTCGAGGCAATGCGCGAGGATCCCAGCGGACCCATAGAGCAGACGACACTAGTGCTCGCCTGGCAGCTGCCCGGAGCCGACCGCAAGCCGCGTATCGCAGCGCGCGAAGCGGCGGCCGAGGCGGAGGCTGCGCGGCTCGAGCAGCAGCGGCTGGCGCTGCGTCTCGAGCTCAGAGAGATCTACGCCGACTGGGCGGTGGCCGCAGCCCGCCACGACCGCCTGGGCCGCCAGGCCCAGCGGGTGACGGCGCTGGCCGAGCGCGAGCGTCTGCGGGCCGATCGCGGTGAGGCTTCAGGGCTGGAGGCGCGACGCCTCGAGCTGGCGGCCAGCGGCCTGCGGACGCGGGTGGCGCTGGCGATAGCCGCCGCCGGCGAAGCGCGGTCGCGAGCAGCCGGCTGGTTGCCGGATCTGCCGCGGGACGCGCGGCCAACCCTGCCTCAGCTGGCGGTAGATCCGCAGCTGGCGCGGGCGCACCCGCTGCTGCGAGCGGCCGAGAAGGAGCTGGCGGTGGCGACCCTCGAGCGTCAGGTGGCGAAGCGCTTCATCGCTTCACCGGAGGTCTCACTCGGCTGGCAGCAGCAGGAGGCTGAAGGCGAACGGGTCGACGGACCGATCTTGGGCTTTGGCTGGACCGTGCCGGCGTTCGACCGCAAGCGTCCCGAGCAGGCGGCGGCCGAGGCCCGCGTTTCCGCCGCTCAGGCAAGGCTCGAGCAGGTACAGCGGGAGCTGACGGCGGCCCTTGCGGGGGCGCAGACGCGCTACCGCGATCTGGCGACCGCGCTGGCCGCCGCCCGGGCGGAGCTCGACGGCACGACGCGCATGCTCGACGGCACCGAAGCGGCGTTCCGCCTGGGTGAATCGAGTCTGACCGATCTGCTCGATACCCACCGCGCGGTCACCGATTCTGAGCTGGCGTTGATCGAGCTGCACGCCGCTGCCCTCGCCGCACACCGCGATCTCGAGCGGGCCGCGGGCGGCGCCGTTGGCTCCTCGAGCTCTGACAACCTCGAATCCGAAAATTCTAAACGTTCCCGAATAGAACTTCCTCAGACCGATCCCCAGGAGAATTCACCATGATCCGCATTTCGCTCTTGCTGCTCGCAACCCTCGTCTTCACCGCCTGTGAAGCGAACGAACCCGCTCCAGCCACCCAAGAGTCGGCCCCGGAGGCTCCCGCCGACGCGGCGGCCGGCGAAGCGCCAGCCAGCGACGAGGTCGCCTACGAGCCGGCCTATCCCGAAGACGTCAGCGCCGAGGGCCTGAGCGAAGACGACGTCGCGCAACAGGAGGAGACGCACTCCCACGGTGGTGAGGAGCACTCCCACGCCGATGGCGAGCACAGCCACGATGATGACGGTGAGCACAGCCACGGTGACGACGACGGTGAGCACTCACACTGATCGCGGCCGGCGCCTGGTCGGTCTGCTGCTGGCGCTGGTCGTCCTGGGCTGTCACCTGCCTCATGATGCTGGGCACGGGGCCGGACACGGGCACGATCACGGCGCGGGACACGATCACGGCAACGGCCATGGGCACGATCATGGCCTAGGCTCCAACAGCTGGACGGTGACGGCCTGGGGCCAGCATTTCGAAGCCTATCCGACGGTCGAACCGCTGGTGGCGGGGGCAACCGCGCTGGCTCGCTTTCAGGCTACGCGGCTCGACGGCTACGAGCCGCTCGAGGAAGGCAGTGTCGAGATCGTGCTCACAGGCGGCGCCGGTTCCCAGACATTTGCCGCTCGCCAAGCCGAGCAGCCCGGCGTGTTCCAGGTGGAAGTGACGCCCGAATCGGCGGGTGACTACGAGCTGGCGTTTCGCATCGAGACGGCCGAGGGTGCTGAGGAGCTGCGCGGCGGCAAGGTGCGAGTGGGCAGCGCCGAGCAGCCCGGCGGGCTGATCGTGGCGCCGGCTCCGCGAGGCGCGACCGACGGTGGCCAGCCGCAAGAATTTCTCAAGGAAGAGCAGTGGCGCAGTCACTTCGCCACCACCTGGGTGCGATCCGGGCGGCTGGCGCGTAGCGTCGCCGGCCTGGCTCGACTGCGACCGCCGGCCGGCGGTGAAGCGGTGGTGACTTCGTCGGTGAACGGCGTGCTGCGACCGGCTGCCGGTGCGCGCAGCTGGCCGTTCGTGGGCCAACGGGTGAAGCGCGGCAGCGTACTCTTCCACGTGCTGCCGCAGGTCGCCGCCGACAGCAGCCTGGCGACCCTCGACGCCGAGCTGGCAGCGCTGACGGCTGAGCTGGCGGCGGCGCGCGGGCGCGTGGCGCGGCTCGAGGAGCTGCTCGAGCTCGAGGCCGCCAGCCGACGGGAGGTCGGCCAGGCGCGGCTACGGGTGGAAACGCTCGAAGCCCGGCACGCCGCCGCCGAACGCGACGCGGCGGCGGCCCACAGGTCACGTGAAGGCGGCTCGGTCAAGAACGCTCTGCACCTGCGAACGCCGTTCTCGGGCGAGGTCGCGTGGCTCGACGCCACGCCGGGCGTGACGGTAGCAGCGGGAGAGCCTTTGGCGCGGCTGGTGCGCACCGACGCGGTGTGGGTCGAGGTGCTGGCGTCGCCGGCCGGCGCTCGCCAGATCGCCGCGGACGGGGTGCGCGGGGTGGTGCTCACCGGTCCCGAGCACGGCACGACGCACCTGGAAGATGGCGTGCGGCTGATCTCGGTGGCGCCGGAAGCGTCGCCCGACTCCGGGACGGTGACGGTACTGCTGGAAGTGCCGGCGACGCCGGGGCTGGTGCTCGGCACCACCCTCGAGGCGCAGGTGCTGGGCGAGACTGAGCGTGAGGGCATCGTCATCCCAGCTTCGGCGGTAGTGGACGACGGCGGCGTGCCGGTGGTCTACCTGCAGCTCGCCGGCGAGCGCTTCGCCCGCCAGCAGATCGAGGTGCTGGAGCGTCAGGGCGAGCGCCTGCGGGTCGCCGGCTTGGTGCCCGGTCAGCGGCTGGTGAGCCGCGGCGGCGACGCTATCCGACGCGCTTCGCTGCTGGCCGCGGGTGGTGGCGGCCACGGTCACGTTCACTAGGAGTGCTTTGATGGGAAGTCTCGAACGCTTGATCCGGTTTTCGCTGCGCCACCGCTGGCTGGTGCTGGTCGCCGCCGGTTTGCTCACCGGGCTTGGAGCGGTGTGGGTCGCCGGTCTGCCGGTGGACATCTTTCCCGACCTGTCGGCGCCGACCGTCACCGTGATCACCGAGGCGCCGGGCATGGCTCCAGAGGAGATCGAGCTGCTGGTGACCTTCCCGCTGGAGTCGACGCTCAACGGCTCGGCCGGCGTGCGTCGATTGCGCTCGGTGTCGGCCGACGGCATCTCGGTGCTGTGGGTCGAATTCCACTGGGGCACCGACATCTACCAGGCGCGTCAGGTGGTGGCCGAGCGGCTCGGGCGGGTCGACCTGCCGGCGCAGGCGGAGCGTCCCGAGCTCGGTCCGATCTCGTCGATCATGGGCGAGATCACGTTCCTCGCCATGACCTCGGAGACGGTTTCGGCGATGGAGCTGCGGCGCCTGGCTGAGACCGTGGTGCGACGCAACCTGCTGTCGATCTCGGGCATCTCACAAGTCGCGCCGATCGGCGGTGAGCTGCGCCAGCTGCAGGTGACGGTGCAGCCGACCGCGCTGGCTCAGTTTCAGGTCGCGCTGTCCGACGTCGTGCAGGCGGTGGCGCGAGCCAGCGCCAGCCCGGCAGCGGGCTTCCACGTCGAGGGTGGGCAAGAGTACCTGGTGCGAGGTCTTGGGAGATCGAGTCGCCCCGAGGACGTCGCGGCAGCGGTGGTGCGGGTGCGGGACGGCGTGCCGCTGCGCGTTGGTCAGCTCGCCCGGGTCGAGTGGGGACCGGAGCCGGCGCGCGGCACGGCTTCCTACCGCGGCAAGGCGGCGGTGATTCTGTCGGTCCAGAAGCAGCCCGGGGCGAACACCCTCGACCTGACGGCGGAGATCGATCGCATGCTGGAGCAGCTGCAGGCGTCGCTGCCTGAAGGCGTCGTGCTGGAGACCGAGAACTTCCGGCAGGCCGACTTCATCGGGGTGGCGATCGGCAACGTCTCGGAGGCTCTGCGCGACGGCGCCATCCTCGTGGTCGTGGTGCTGGCGCTGTTCCTCGGCAGCCTGCGCACGACGCTGATCTCGGCCCTGGCGATCCCGCTGTCTCTGGTCACCGGCATGCTGGTGATCTCGGCCTTCGGGCTGTCGATCGACACCATGACCCTGGGCGGCCTGACCATCGCCATCGGCCTTTTGGTGGACGACGCGATCATCGCGGTGGAGAACATCTTCCGGCGGCTCAAAGAGGTGCAGTCCTCGCAGAAGTCTGCCGCGGAGACGCGCGAAATCGTCGCCGCGGCCACCACCGAGGTGGTTAGCCCAATCCTGTTCGCCACCCTGATCATCATCCTGGTGTTCCTGCCGATCTTCTTCCTGCCGGGTCTCGAGGGCAGGCTGCTGCGACCGCTCGGGCTGGCCTTCATCGCTGCCCTCGCCGCCTCCCTGGCAGTAGCGCTGACGGTGACGCCAGCGCTGTCGTCACTGCTATTGGGCGGTCGCCACGCTTCGGCGTCTCGCGAACCTTGGCTGCTGCGGATCTGCCATGCGCTCTATCGACCCACCCTGGCCTGGTGCCTGGACCACCGTCGGCTGGTGATCGGTACCGCGGTGGTGATGGTGGTCGCGGCAGTGGCACTGGTGACGGGCTTGGGCCGGAGCTTCCTGCCGCCGTTCAACGAGGGCTCACTCACCGTGTCGGTGGTCAGTCCGCCGGGTATTCCGCTGGCCGAGAGCGATCGCCTGGGGCGCCAGGTGGAAGAAGCTCTGCTGGCCTTCCCGGAGGTCATCTCCACCAGCCGGCGTACCGGCCGCGCCGAGAAAGACGAGCACGTACAGGGAGTCAACGCGTCCGAGATGGAGGTGGTGCTGGCTCCGCTCGAAGGGCGCTCCAAGGATGAGCTGGTTGCCGAGATGCGGCGCGCGGTGGCGACGGTGCCGGGCACCACGGTGTCGTTCGGTCAGCCGATCAGCCACCGTATCGACCACATGATCTCGGGCTCGAAGACCAACCTGGCGGTCAAGGTCTTCGGCCCGGACCTGGCGGTGCTGCGCTCGCTGGCGTCACAAGTCGAGCAGGTGCTGGCCGGCGTGCCCGGCATTGTCGATCTGTCGAACCAGGAGCAGTCCGCGATTCCGCAGCTGGTGATCCGCTTCGACCGCGCCGCCATGGCGCGCTACGGCCTGCTGCCGGCGGATTTGGCCGACGCCGTCGCGGCGCTCTTCCAGGGCGTAGAGGCCGGCGAGATTCTGGACGAAGGCCTGGCTTCCGGGGTCGTCGTGCGTCTGCCGCCACGACTGCGCGCGTCACCGCAGGCGCTCGCCGAGCTGCCGGTGTCGACACCGGCCGGTGACCTCGTGCGTCTCGGCGCGGTCGCCGAGGTGCGGCGTGACCTCGGGCCCTCGATGATCCGGCGCGAGAACGTCCAGCGTTTGGCGATGATCACCGCCAACGTCGCCGGTGCGGACCTCGCTGGTACGGTCGAGCGTGCCCGAGCTGCGGTCGACGCGGGAGTCGACCTGCCGCGCGGCTACCTGGTGAGCTTTGGCGGTCAGTTCGAGGAGGCGGCGCGCAGCGCCCGCACCCTCGGCCTGCTGGCGTTCCTCATCCTAGGGGGCATGTACGGCCTGCTCTTCTTGGGCCTCGGCAGCCACCGCGACACGTTGGTGGTGCTGGTCAACCTGCCGCTGGCCTTGATCGGTGGCGTGGTAGCGGTGGCGCTCGGCGGCGGCGTGCTGTCGATCGCCACCCTGGTCGGCTTCGTCACCCTCTTCGGCATCGCCACCCGCAACGGCGTGTTGCTCGTCAACAACTTTCAGCGTCTGCGCGCCGCCGGCCTGCCGCGCGACGAAGCCGTGCGTCGCGGCTCCGAAGAGCGCATGGCGCCGATCCTGATGACGGCTCTCACCGCCGGCCTGGCGCTGGTTCCCCTGCTGCTGGCAGCGGGTGCCCCCGGCAACGAGATCCAAAGCCCGATGGCACAAGTGATCTTGGGCGGCCTGATCACCTCCACCTTCCTCAATCTGGTGGTGGTACCGGTGCTCTACTTGGGGAATCGTCGGGGCTGAACGAATCGAGGCCGACGGTGCCCGTCATGGGCCCGGCCGCGGTGTTCCGCGGCTGGGCAAGAACCCTGGCGCCTTCGCGAGTGAGATCCAGAAGGGGTTTCAGTTCGAAGTCAGGGCGCGCCGAAGGCGGCTGGCCAGTCGCTCTGCTGCGGCGGTGGCGCGGGGCATGCCGGCATGGCTGGCTCAGGCTCGCCGATTTGGCAATCACCAGGACAGAATCCCTCTTCGTCACACACTGCGCCCGTCGGCACGGGGCCGGTGGTCGCCCAGCTGCCGTCGGCGCAGGTCGCTTGGGTGTTGTGCATCATGCCGCGATCTTCATGGCCGAGAATGTGGCAGTGGTTGACGAAACCGCCGGTGAACTCTTTGGCCACGTAGAGGAGTTTGGCGTGCCCCCAGGGATTGGTCGCGTCCGTCGGGTCCGAGTTCGGCGGCTGAGTTGCCGTTGCCACCTTGGGGATCGCCAGGGTGTCACGCCACACCGGGTAGGTGTAGTCGCTGGGGGTGCGATCGGACTCGGACAGCAGCTGGAACGGATTCTGGTGGATGTGGAAGGGGTGCGCAATACCGGAGCTGTTGTTCCACAGAGTCCACTGTTCGGGACGGTCTAGGACCAGGGTCTCGTTCGCACACTCGGGATCGTATTTCTGCTGAGTGATCCAGAACTGGCTGCCGGGAAGGTCTCCCTGGTTGACCATCTGGTAGTAGACATCCTTCTGCAGCGACGGGTCGGTGACCGCGGGAATATCAACCAGATAGGGCGCGAGAGGCGGGAATTGACTCGTGTCGGGAAAAGTCATCGGCTTCTCACGATCTTCGACGATCAGAGTGAACAGCGGCCCGAGGCCGTTGTCGAGCCCGCAGGTGCCGGCTGAGAGCTTCGCGCGCTGGCGCAGAGCGCCGCGCACCTTCTCGCTCGCGTTCTCGTGCAGCACGGCGGTGATGTCGTGCAGCATGCAGTGAACGCCAGCCTCGTCGGGTGCTTTGACCAGCACGTCGATGCGGTTGCCGGGATCGAGCTTGAAGGTCGCGAGCTCGTCAAACTCGCTGTCGTCTCCGGCCGGAGTGCAGTCCGGGTTGTTGAGGAAGGGCTGGCACTTGTAGTTCTCGGGCGAAAACTGCACGCCATCCATCGCGATCTGTCGCACCTCTGGGCTCTCACGACCCGGGAGGTCTGGGAAACCGACCCGCAGCGCCGCCGAAGCCTGCATCGTGGCGCCGATGAAGCGCCAGCGCTGAATCTCGCCTTTGGCCATCCGCACGATCGGGTTGGCCTGGCCATTGACCAGCACTGAGAGATTCTGGTCGGCGCCGCCCAGCCCAGGCTGCTTCTCCTGCAGCTGCTGGACGACCAAGAGGCGATCCTCGAGCGTTCCACCGCCGGAGGTCTCGAAGAACGCTTCGAGCTGCTGGTCGAACTCGCCGTGGACCTTGAAGGTGCCGACCAAACCGTTCAGCACCTGCAGGCCGGTAGAACCGTGCTTGTGGGCGTGGTACCAGTGAGTTCCAGGGGGCTGCGTGTAACGCAACGGATCGACGTCGAAGTCGAATTGACCGTAGGCGACACTGCCATAGTCGCCGTGCGGCCCGTGTTCCGGCATGTCGGATTCGGCAACGCCTGTGGGCAAGGGAGGCCTCAGCTCGAGGCCGACGTTGTCTTGACCCAGCTGGGGCGAGACGTGAAATCCGTGGAAGTGAAAGTTGGTCGAGTTGTTGCCGTGGAAACAATTCGGTGGCTCGATCACCTTGCCGTCCACCACCTGGCTGGGCGTTTGCGCCGGCCAACCGCCGAGATTTTCATCGGGCGGTACTTTGCATTCGCCCGTGACGGGATCGACTCCGGCGTCGGGCCCCTTGGTGTTGCACTTGATGTTTGGGACACAGGCGTGTGGATCTTCTTCGAAGGGCATCCGATTGTAGAGCCGCATCTTGAACTGCGTGCCGTCCGGGGCGCCGGGGTACGTCGCCGGATGCACGACGAACGTCGGACCGGGGGCGCTCCATGCGATGTTGGGGCTGTTCGGGGCGTCGGCGTCGGCCTCGGTGATCGGCGTACCGGGGGCTCTCGGAAAGCCGTAGGTGCGCAGGTTCAAAGTCTGCATCTCCCACTTCGGCGGCGGCGGCTCGGTGGCGCCAGGGGGTGTGGGCGGCTGCACCCACACCGGCACGCAGCGCTCGCGGATGCGCACCACCAGCTCGGTTTCGATCACCCCATCGTGAGCCCCGATCTCGACCGGCTGAACGAGATCCTCCTGCTGGTACTTTTGATCGGGCTCACAGGGCCCATCGTTGAGCTCGGCCAGCGCGGTACGCAGCACCGCGCGAGGCATCGCGGACGATTCAGGCGTTGGAGTCTCTTGCGCACACCCTGGCAGCAGCAGGGCGACGCAGGCGACTCCGATGATTCGGAGCTTCGCAGGCCGCGCTCCACGAGGTGAATAGATCCTGCGGCTGGGCAGCTGGCGGTCCTGATCGGCCATTTTTCGTCCTCCTGGGTAACGAAATTGAGTCGAGCGTCGAGTCTGCTCTGTTAGGTCCTCCGGTCCATTTGAAACGAACCGCCGAGCCATTCGCAGGCCGCGACAGAGTGCGCTGTCCGGCTCTCGGCCGTCCAGAGGTTGCCTATGCAGCGCGTTCTTGCCAGCTGTGCTCCTGCCATGAGGAAGCCAAGCGCTATAAGCACGGTTCTCGAATTGCATCAAAGGCCCTCGACGATTGCACCGTCATCATGACCCATCGCCCTGATTCAATTTAACTCTGAGGGTATCAGATGACGCCCTGGCGACCTCCACTTTCCCCAAAGAACAAGTGTTGGCGCCCGTGCTCCAACGGGGCGCAGTCGAGAGCTGGAGCCTGGGCTAGAACATCTGATGAAGACGAGATAACGTAGCCTAAATTAGCGTCCATAGAGCAGGCCAGTCATCGAAAGGCCAGTCATCGAAAGGCCAGTCACTAAACAGGCTATTCATAGGGACTGTCAGGTCATCAGCTCGATCCAGAATCTGCGCCACCGCAAACTGCGCCACCGCAAACTGCGCTTCAGATGTTTCTGAAACTTCACAAAGCGAGCTTCAAGGCTCTCAAGCTCAACGCCGGCCCAACGCGTGCCGGCCAAGCGCGTAGTTGTTCGGCGCTGAGCTGGCGTGAGTGGTCGTCGGGCGTTGCCGTGATGCTGGCGACGGTCGCTCTGGCGCTGAGCCTGGGTGGTCCGACCGAGTTACACCGCCACGTCGAAGACGGCGTGATGATCACCCACGATCATCAGTATCTCGGGGCGCACAGCCACTCGCAAGACGATCCGGCCTCGGTCGGCCACCGGCACGAGCCCCTGGGCGGAACGCCGAACGAAACGCCCGACGAAGGCCGTGACAGTCTCTTTTTGGAAGAGCCGCAGCTCGCCAGTGAGCTACCCGATGCAGCCCTGCATCTCGAGCGACCGCAGAACGAAGCCGCGGCGCCTCGGCCGAGCCAGCGCGCCGAGGAGCGACTTCGGCTCGCGACGCTGCCGGCCCGCGGGCCGCCCGCCCAGCGCGTTTGCTGAGGCGTGCTCGGCCCTAGAAACCTAGCTCTCCCGAGAACGAATGATTCACGGCGCGCCGCGAGCGCACCGTGACCCTAGGGCCATAGCCCGGCGTTCAGCCGCCATGGCTCTCGAGAGGTTCGAGCACGCGTAAGCGCCCGTCTCCGCTGCCGCACAGGCAGTGTGCTGCGATACGTGTTTGGCGACCCGATACTTCTTGAGGACTCGAGCCATGGCTTCTGAATTCACCGACGAACTGACCCGACCCCGGCGCCTTGCGGCGTCCCGATTCCTTCCTCTTCTGCTGCTGATCCCTTTCTCTCTGCTAGCAAATGATCCAGCGCTGGCGCAAAGCGCTGACGATGAGTCCAACGACAAACCAGCGGCCGAAGAGGCGCAAGACGCCGAAGAGCGTCCCACCTTTCGTGAAGAGGTCGAGATCCGCGAGCGGGTCGACGATCTGACCGGCATCGCCGCGACGTCCTCGGAAGGCGTCAGTGGCCGGCTGTCGCTGCAGGCGCGGCCGATCCAGCGCGCCGGCGAACTGGTAGAAACCGTGCCCGGCATGATCGCCACCCAGCACAGCGGTGACGGCAAGGCCAACCAGTACTTCGTGCGCGGCTTCAACCTCGACCACGGCACCGACTTCCGCCTGACCGTGGCCGGCATGCCAGTCAACATGCCGTCCCACGGCCATGGTCAAGGCTATGCCGATCTCAACTTCGTGATTCCCGAAATGGTGTCGCGCATGCGCTTCGCCAAAGGTACGGCGCTCGCCGAGGGCGGCGATTTTTCAGCCGCCGGACGCGCCGACATCGAGCTGATGGACGTGCTGCCGGAGGGCTTCGTAGAGCTCAGCCTGGGCGAATACGATTACCGCCGGGCGGTCTTCGGTGAGTCGTTCTCGGTCGGCAGGGGTACGCTGACCACGGCACTCGAAGTGCACGGCAACGACGGTCCGTGGCTTCGCGGCAATGATTTCGAGCGCGTCAACGGCTACGTGCGCTACTCGCAGGGCGATGGCGTGCGCGGCTGGTCGCTGACCGCCATGGCCTACGACGCTTCCTGGCTGTCGACCGATCAGGTCCCGCAGCGGGCGATTGACAGCGGCGCTATCGACCGCTTCGGATTGATCGATCCCGGCCCGCGCGGCGACAGCAGTCGCTATTCGCTGTCGTCGGACTGGCGCTGGGGTGATGACTCGTCGACGACCCACCTCAACCTCTACACCATGACCTACGACCTCAACCTGATCTCCAACTTCACCTACTTCCTGGAGGATCCGGAGCGCGGCGACCAGTTCCAGCAGGTCGACGACCGCTCGATCACCGGCGGCAGCCTGCGCCACCATCGCATGACCGAGCTGGGCGGTCGCAGTGCCGAGTGGTCGCTGGGTTTCGAGGTGCGTTTCGACGACATCGACAACGGGCTGTTCCGCACCCAGAATCTCACGCGTTTCGGCACCGTCCGGTCTGATTCGATCGAGCAGCTCGGGCTGGGAGCCTTCGGCGAGCTGTCGGTAGATCTCAGCGACAAAGTGCGGGCGACCCTGGGGCTGAGGGTCGACTCCTTCGACGCCGACGTCGACAGCGTTCTCGCCGCCAATACCGGCAGCGCTGACGATGTCCAGGTGTCGCCCAAGCTGGCGCTGGCTTTCGGGCCGTGGAACAAGACCGAGGTGTTTGTCAACGCCGGCTACGGCTTCCACAGCAACGACGCCCGCGGCGCGACGATTCGCATCGACCCGGTGAACGGCGAGGCGGTGACGCCGGTGGATCCGCTGGTGCGCGCCTTCGGCACCGAGAT
>JBCCEE010000240.1:0-12395 GCA_039030415.1 Acidobacteriota bacterium | reverse complement strand
GCTTGCGGCTCTTGAACAGCTGGTGCGGCACCTGCTTGAACTGGATGACGATCTCGGAGACGCGGTGCCCCATGCGCTTGCCGGTGCGCAGGTAGAACGGCACGCCGGCCCAGCGCCAGTTGTCGATCTCGGCCTTGAGCGCGACGAAGGTCTCGGTGCGTGATTTTTTGCCGACGTCGGGCTCTTCGAGGTAGCCGCCGACAGTCTCGCCGGCGATCGCTCCCAGCCGGTAGGCGCCGCGCACGGTCTTCTTCTCGATGTCTTCGAGAGAGAACGGGCGCAGCGCCCGCAGCACCTTGATCTTCTCTTCCCGAATCGCGTCCTGCTCGAGCCGGGCCGGCGGCTCCATGGCGGTCAGGCACAGCAGCTGCAGGATGTGATTCTGGATCATGTCCCGCATGGCGCCCGATTTGTCGTAATAGCCGCCACGGCCTTCGACGCCGAGGGTCTCGGCGACGGTGATCTGCACGTGATCGATGTGCTCGGAGCGCCACATGGGCTCGAACAGGATGTTGCCGAAGCGCAGCGCCATCAGATTCTGGACCGTCTCTTTGCCGAGGTAGTGGTCGATGCGGAAGATCTGATGCTCGGCGAAGGCTTCACCGACGCTCGAGTTGATCGCGGTCGCCGACTCGAGGTCGGTGCCGATCGGCTTCTCGAGCACGATGCGCGACTTGGGCGTCACCAGACCGGCTTCGTGGATCGCCCGGCTGATGGCGCCGTAGAGGGTGGGCGAGGTGGCGAGGTAGAACACCCGCACGCGGTCCTCGCCGCCTTCGAGACGCTCGCGCAGCGGCGCGTAGGTCGTGCCGTCGGTGGCGTCTACCCTGACGTAGTCGAGGCGTTCGCTGAAGCTCTCCCAGTCATCGTGGGTCAGCTCGTCGGCCCCGATATGCTTCTGAGAGCTCTTGCTGGCGAGCTTCAGGAACGTCTCGCGAGACCCCTCCTGGCGCGACACCGCAAAGATGCGCCCTCGCGGCGAGATCTCACCGTATTTGTGCAGAAAGTAGAGCGCCGGCAGGAGCTTGCGACGACCGAGATCGCCGGTGGCTCCTACCACAACCATGTCGAAGGGAATGTCGTTTTTGGTCATGATGTGCTGCGGGCCAGCTCGGTGATCTGGTCCCAGTCTCCGCCTTCGATTGCCGCCGTGGGCGCAACCCAAGAGCCGCCGACGCAGAGCACATTGGGGAGCTCCAGGTAGTCACGAAAGTTCGACGCTCCGAGCCCGCCTGTCGGGCAGAAGGTGAGCTCGGGCAGCGGTCCGCGAATCGCTTTCAGCAGGCGGATGCCACCCGCCGCCTCGGCAGGAAAGAGCTTGAGGATGTCGAAGCCCTGGTCGCGAGCGATCATCGCTTCAGTCGGCGTCATGACGCCGGGCAGAAACGGCAGATCTACCGAGCGCGCCGCGTCGGCGAGGTCGGGGAGGTAGCCGGGGCTGACCGCGAAGCGAGCACCGGCCCGACGGATGCGCTGAAAGTCGCTGGGCTGGGTGACCGTACCGGCGCCGACTGTGACCTCGGGCACCTCGGTGGCGATCAAGCGGATGGCCTCGCACGCTATGTCGGTGCGCAGCGTCACCTCGAGCACGTCGATGCCGCCAGCCGCCAGCGCGCGGGCGAGAGGTATCGCGTGCTCGAGCTCATTGATCTTCAGCACCGGGAGTACCCGGGCCTGATGGAGGATTTCACGCAGTGTCACGTCACGCTCTCCTGAGTTGATGCTGTCACGAACGGCTCGCTCGGACACCGATCAGAGGATTCAGAATCTATCAAGGTGTGATGAAGACGATGGCGTTTCGAGCCTTTAGTCAATCGATTTAGAAACGATTCGGCCAAGATTGGATACGATAGTAGATTATGACCTCTACCGATACTAGGCAGCTCGATCCGACCGTCGAACGCGTCACCCATCGTATCCGTGAACGCAGCCGCGCATCGCGCCGGGCCTACCTCGACAAAGTGCGGCTTGCGGCGTCGAGCGGACCCCAGCGCAAGCAGCTGGCCTGTTCGAATCTGGCGCACGGCTTCGCGGCCTGCGACCTCTCGGACAAGAACGCGCTCAAGGACACGGATCAGCCCAACATTGGGATCGTCACGGCCTACAACGACATGCTCTCGGCGCACCAGCCGTTCGAGAGCTATCCCGAGCAGATCAAGGCGGCGGTGCGTGAGGTGGGGGCGGTCGCCCAGGTGGCGGGCGGCGTCCCCGCGATGTGCGACGGCGTGACCCAGGGCGAGCCCGGGATGGAGCTCTCGCTGTGGAGTCGAGACGTCATCGCCATGTCGACGGCGGTGGCGCTGTCCCACGATATGTTCGATGGCGCGGTCTGCCTGGGAGTGTGCGACAAGATCGTGCCGGGTCTGTTGATCGGCGCCCTTTCGTTCGGTCATCTGCCGGTGGTCTTCTTGCCGGCGGGGCCGATGCCGTCGGGCCTCTCGAACAAAGAGAAGGCGCGGATCCGGCAGCTCCACGCCGAGGGCAAGGTCTCCAAGCAAGACCTGCTCGACGCCGAATCCGCGGCCTATCACTCGCCGGGCACCTGCACTTTTTACGGCACCGCCAACAGCAACCAGATGTTCATGGAGCTGATGGGGCTGCATTTGCCTGGCGCGTCGTTCCCGAATCCCGGCACGCCGTTGCGCGACGCGTTGACCGTCGCCGCCGCCCAGCGAGCGGTGGCGCTCACTGCCGCGGGCGACGAGCCGACGCCGCTCGCCGAGGTGATCGACGAGCGGGCGATCGTCAACGGCATCGTCGGTCTGCTGGCCACCGGCGGCTCGACCAACCACACGATCCACCTGATCGCGATCGCTCGTGCCGCCGGCATCGCCATCGACTGGCGCGATTTCGACGAGCTGTCGGCCGCCGTGCCGCTTTTGACCCGGGTCTATCCCAACGGGTCGGCGGACGTGAATCACTTCCACGCCGCCGGCGGGCTCGGCTATCTGATCGGCCAACTGATCGATGCCGGCCTGGTGCACGAAGACGTTCGGACGGTCGCCGGTCGTGGGCTCTCGGCCTACCGCTCCGAGGTCCATTTCGAAGGCGGCGAGCTCAGCTGGGGGCCGGGCCTGGGGGCGAGCGGGGACGAGGACATCGTGCGGCCCGCGTCGAATCCCTTCCAGCCGACCGGCGGCCTACGACTGGTGGACGGCAACCTCGGTCGCGCGGTATCCAAGATTTCCGCCGTCAAGCCCGAGCTGCGGCGCATCGAAGCGCCGGCCGTGGTCTTCGACCACCAGCATCAGCTGGCGGAGGCCTTCAAGGCCGGCGAGCTCGACCGCGACTTCATCGCCGTGGTGCGGTTCCAGGGTCCGCGGGCCAACGGCATGCCGGAGCTCCACAAGCTGATGCCGCCCTTGGGCGTGCTGCAGGACCGCGGTTTCAAGGTGGGCCTGGTGACTGACGGTCGGCTGTCCGGAGCCTCCGGCAAGGTGACCTCGGCGATCCACGTGTCGCCGGAAGCGGCGGTCGACGGCGCCCTCGCCCGGCTGCGCACCGGCGATCCAATCGTCCTTGACCCCGAGAACGGCATCCTCGAAGCCAGGGTCGATCTCGACGCCCGCTCGCCGGTCACGCCGGATCTCAGCGCGGCTCAACAGGGGCTGGGGCGTGAGCTGTTCGCCGGCCTTCGCGCCATTGCCACCAGCGCCGAAGAAGGCGCCATGAGCTTCGGCTGTGATCCTGTGGCCGAGGCAACGGGATCACAGCCTAGGCTGAGGGCTCTGGCGTAGGCGCGGGGGCTCAGCCCTCTTTCTGCTCGTAGGTGATGAGCGCGAGAGTGGCGCCGAAGGGATCTTGAATTACCGACATGCGTCCGACGCCCGGAATGTCGAAGGGCTCGGTGACGATCGTAGCGCCGGCCTCGGCCGCGGCCCGAGTGCGGGCGTTGGTGTCGTCGACGGTGATGTAGGTCAGCCACGCGCTGGCCGGCGCCGCCTCGTGTGCGAAGCCGCCAATCGGCTGCTCGCCCAGCATGATGCCGGTGTACGGGCTGCCGTCCTGCATCGGCATCGGAGCGATGGTCCACCCCAGGACTTTGCCGTAGAAGGCCTGGGCAGCCTCGGGGTCCTGTCCTTGGTATTCGATCCAGCTGACGGCACCGTGAGTTTGCATCGGATCTGTGCTCATGTCTGTGCTCCTATTCGAGTGGGTCGCACGCCTGTCCGGAGACCGTCGATCTCGCAGCCGCGCGCTGTTGGGTTGTACCTTGGAGACGGACGAGCCCGGAGGAAGGAGACATCGAGCTGAAGTTTTTTTGGGGTTCGGTTGGATCGGGCTGTCGACGCGACGTGCCTTGGCGCGTCTCAGGGTCCGTGCTACCTTCACCGGCCGATCCGCCGTCTAGACTTGACCCTCGCGCCTTGCTCCATGCCCTTGACCCATCGAGCCATGCCTGACGCTTCCACGCCGCCGACCGCGGACCGCCTGGGACCCCAACGGGTCGCCGGCGGCGTGCGGTTCGCGGTCGCCTCGGCCCATGCCGAGCGCATCGAGCTCTGCCTGTTCGAGCGCGCTGAGGACGGCACGCCGTCCCGCCGGATCGCTCTGAAACGCGGCGTCGGCAACGTCTGGTCAGCAGTAGTCGACGTCGCTCCCGGTCAGCTCTACGGCTACCGGGTCTATGGCCCGTACCGGCCCAAGGAAGGCCATCGCTTCAACCCCGCCAAGCTGCTCGTCGACCCGTGGGCCCGCGCCATCACCGGCGAGCCTCAGCCCGACGCGTCGCTATTCGGTTTCGAGGCGGTGGGCTGGCCGGCGGCCGCCCATGAGTGGCAGAGCTCGGACCTCACCTTCGACGGACGCGACAGCGCGGCGCATATGCCCAAATGCGTTTGGGTCGACGAAGCCTTCGACTGGCGCGGCGATCGGCCGCCGCAAACGCCGTGGGCCGAAACGGTGATCTACGAATGCCACGTCAAGGGGATGACCCGGCTCCACCCCGACGTTCCCGAGGAGCTGCGCGGCACCTACCTCGGCCTGGTCGAGCCACCGGTGCTCGAGCACCTGGTCGACCTTGGCGTCACCGCCGTCGAGCTGCTGCCGGTGCACCACATCGCGCGCGAGCCGCACCTGATGATCAAGGGACTAGCAAACTACTGGGGCTACAGCACCCTGGGGTACTTCGCCCCGCACGCCGGTTACGCGACCCTGAGGCAGGGGCAGGGCCAAGGGCAAGGGCAAGGTCAGCAGGTCACGGAATTCAAGGAGATGGTGCGTCGCCTGCACGAGGCCGGCATCGAGGTCTTGCTCGACGTGGTCTACAACCACACCGCCGAAGGCGGCCACATGGGGCCGACGCTGTCGCTGAAGGGCCTCGACAATCGCCTGTTCTACCGGCTGGCGCCGCACAACTCGAGGCGCTACGAAAACCCGACGGGCTGCGGCAACAGCCTGGACTTCAGCCAGCCGGCGGTGCGCGACCTGGTGCTGTCCAGTCTGCGCTATTGGGTGCGCGAGATGCACGTCGACGGCTTTCGCTTCGATCTGGCGACGACCCTCGGTCGCGGCGCCCGCGATCCCGCCGTGTTCGATACCCAGTCGCCGCTCTTCCAGGCGATCTCCGCCGATCCCGTGCTGTCCCGCGTCAAGCTGATCGCCGAGCCGTGGGACATCGGCCCGGGCGGCTATCGCCTCGGGCAGTTCCCGGCCTCATGGGGAGAATGGAACGACCGCTATCGAGACGCCTCGCGTCGCTTCTGGCATGGCGACGGCAGCGCCCACGAGCTGGCGTCGAGGGCCGCCGGCAGCGCCGATCTCTTCGGCGATCGTGCCTTCGCCAGCGTCAACTTCATCACCTGCCACGATGGCTACACCCTGAACGATCTGGTGAGCTACGAGCACAAGCACAACCACGCCAATCGTGAAGACAACCGCGACGGCAACGGCCACAACCTGAGCCGCAACTGGGGCGTCGAAGGGCCGAGCGACCGTCCCGGCACCGTCGCTTCGCGCCTGCGCGCCCGTCGTAACCTGCTCGCTACGCTCCTGCTGTCGCGCGGCGTGCCAATGCTGCTGCAGGGCGACGAGCTGGGACATTCGCAGCGCGGCAACAACAATGCCTACTGTCAGGACAGCGAGATCTCGTGGATCGACTGGCGGAACATCGATCGGAACCCCGGGGATCGAGCCTGGCTCGATTTCGTGCGCCGGCTGACGCGCCTGCGTCGGGCCTATCCGGCGCTCGGGCAGGGAGCGGGGGAGCTGCGCAGCTGGACGCCTCAGGGCGGGCCGCTCACCCACCAGAGCCCACCCGCCCTCGCCGTCGAGCTGGCGCGGGAGCCTGAGCGGCTGCTGCTGCTCGCCAACGGTACGGAACGCGAGGTGACCTTCGAGCTGCCGGAGAGCGGAGGCGACTGGAGCGTCGAGCTCGATACGGCCGAGCCGCCAGGAGAAGAAGGGAGCACGATCTGGACCGTGCCCGCGTTCTCGTTGAGGGTGTTGGCTGGCTAGATCGCGGCTGGGACCCTCTTGCCGCCCAAGACCTCGGCCGCGTGGCGCGCCTTGCGCGTGCAACCCCGCGTGCTGGCTTCGAGCTCCAGCGCCTGGAGTCGACGGCGCGTGCCTTCGCTATCTCCCAGCTCCAGCTCGATCTCGCCGAGCGCGATCTCGGCCTCGGCGGCCAGCATCCAGGAGCCGCCGCGTCGCGCCTGCTCGCTCAGCCGGCGCAGTATGGTGACGGCAGGCTCGGTCTGACCCGTCGCCGCCCGGATCCGCGCCGCGACGATCGCGAGCCGCATGCGGTAGACGTCTTCGGTGCGCTCGGCGTCCAGGAGCTTCTCGGTGCGCTCGATCACTGCCAGCGCCTCGAGCTGGCGTGAGCTGGCGAGCAGCGCCTGGGCCAGGGCGCCGGCCGCCGCCAGATGTTGGCTGCGGTCCGGACTCGCCAGCTCGAGTGCCCGACGCGCCAAGCGCTCGGCCTGCGCCAAATCACCGCCGTCCGCGACCGCGATCGACAGCGTGGCGTAGCTGCCGGCGAGCTCGTTCGGTTCGTCGAGCTCTCGCTTCAAGGTGATGGCCTGCTCGAGCAGTGCATGAGCCCGTGCGTGGTCGTCTCTTTCGATCGCTACCTCGGCGAGGCTGTCTAGAGCCGAGGCTCGCCAGCTGGGATTCTCCAGCTCGACCCAAGTCGCGTCAGCCGCCGACAGAGTGCGTTCAGCCACCTCGAGGTGGCCGGCACCCAGCTCGGCGTTCCCCAGATTGAGCTGGGCCAGGCTGATCAGATGAGGTTCTTCGAGTTTCTTGGCCTGCTCCAGCGACTCGCGGAGGGCCTCGAGCGCCGCCGTCATCTCGGCCTGGAGCCCCAGCATCACCCCGAGGTTGGTCAAGACGAGGTTGATCCCATCGGGGGCCTCGGCCTGCCTGAAGAAAACCAAAGCCTGCTCGAACAGGCCCTGCGCCTGCTTCAGACGACCGAGCCGGGCTTCGAGGGTGCCGTAGGAGTTGAGTGCGCGGGCCATGCTCCGGTCATCGCCGAGCTCTTCTTCGATCTGCAGAATGCGCTCGAAAGCCGTCTCGATGGACTCGCGGCTCTGGCGCTCCCCGCGCAGCGATATCAGCGTCCTGAGCGCCCGCGCTTCTCCCTTGCGGTTGCCGATGTCGACGAAGACGTCGATCGCCTCGGTGAGCAGAGAGACCGCGCTCGCCGAGTCGCCACGCACCGACATCCAACCGGCGAGGTGGGTGCGAGCCCAATTGGCGCTGTTGCGATCTCCGGCTCGGGCGAAGATGCTGATCGCGGTCTCGATGGCTTGGATGGACTCGTCGAATCGCCCCAGGGCATGCAGCGATACGGCTTGGATCTGATGTGCCTCGGCAACGATCAGGTCCGCTTCGAGCTCGGTGGCGTCGTGGATTGCCTGCTCGGCCCACTCCAGCGCTCGCGCTTTGTCGCCGAGATGCTCGTAGCAGTGCGCGATCGAGACGGCAAGGCTGGGCTCGCTGAGACCTTGCTGGGTCCGAATCGTCTCCAAGGTTTCTAGCGCTGCGCGTGCCTTGCCAGAGGAGCGTTGCGCCTGCGCGAGATGGATCCCGTATTCGACGTTGCCCGGGGAGAATAGCCACAGCGCTCGGTAGACGTCGATCGCCTGCTCCCACTGGGATGACGCATCGAGGTAGCTCGCCTCGATCCACAGGCGAAGATCGCGGGGTAGATCTTCCGACAGCTCGTTGGCCCGCCTGGCCGTTTCGAGAGCCTTGCTGGCATAGCCCAGTTCGGACCACGCTTCGGCCAAAGCGCGGTGAGACAGAGGGTTGTCGGACTCCTCGGCGATCGACCGCACGAGGAGATCGCGGGCGCGCTGGGTCCGGAACCGGCGCAGCTCGTGCAGCCCCTGAAGATAGAGCCGGTTGGCCGAGGGACTCCTGGGAAGGAAAGAGCGCTCGTCGACCCGCTCTTTGAGGGGCTGCGTGGTTGCCCAGCGCTGGCGAAGACGCCGGCCCAGAGCGTGGATCATCTCGAAGAGCTCGCTGCGCGGCCCGCTTTCGACCAGGCTCGTGAACCCTTCTCGAGCCTGGGGATCTTCGATCCGAAGATCGATCCGAATCTGTGGATTCGTCGCTTCGGGCTCGAGCGCCAGGAACGATCCGTAGACGAGACGCTCGGCGCCGAGGAAGCTGCGCAGCCGTCTACGGCTTTGGACCGAAGCCGCTGTCGCCTCGTTGAGCGATAGCGCCCGTCTCGCATGCGCCACCGCCTCTGCGGGAATCACCCTCAGCTCGGCAGTGAGTGCCAGCTCGGAGGTGATCATCTCGCTGAGTGCGGTCGACAACCAGGCGTGCTGCGTATCGTCCGAGAGATTGCGGAAGTCGAGCACGGCAATGCCCGCCGCACGATCTGGCGCGTTCATTCCGGGGGGCGGCTCAGCATCTCGAGCGACTCTGCGATCCACCTCCGGCGTCAGAGGCGGTGCCTCGACCGCCCCGCGGCGTGGCGCCGCGACAAGGAGTATTGCGCCGAGCGCTGCGAGTCCGACCCCGACGAGGGGGACGAGGCGACGACGCAGGAGCGGACTTGCGGGGCTCGGAGTTGTCCGAGGCATCGCTACCGCCGCCACCAGGCGGTATCCCTTCCGCGGCACGGTGGCGATATAGCTCGGGTGCTGGGCATCGTCGCCCAGCAGGCGGCGAAGCTCGGAGACACAGCGCGGCAGCGCGCCGTCCTCGACGACCGCCCCCTGCCAAACCTGGGCAAAGAGCTGCTCTTTGGTGATGACGCGTCCGGCCGAGCTGGCCAAGAACATCAGCAGTGACATCTGCAGGGGGCGGAGTCGTACGACGTCTCCGTTGCGACTCAGCGTTCCAGCTTCCGGCTCGACCCACCAATCGCCCACGGTGAAGCCCTGATCCAAGAGCTCTCGCGGAACGGTTTCGTGGTGGGAGGTTCTGGCTGTATTTGCTGCTTCTTTGACCATCAACAAGCCAGCCCGGGTCGCATTGACAACTTACTATAGCTTACGTCTCTTACCAAAGTCGTTTACGGTGCCAGGCTGAGTCGGGATCCGTCGACTCGATGATCTGCTCTGTGCTTATTGCTCAAGTCTAGGCTCCTCAAAGACTTGGCCTTCCGCGAAGAACTTGCGAAGGTCGCAGAAAGCTGTTGCGAAGGACTTTCTGTCCCGCGCCTGGATAAGTTTTGCGGGTCTTTCAGACACAGACAGAATTTCGGTGAGACCTTTGCCGCTCTGGAGGGTCGCAGCCGAAACAAAGCGGCGGTGAGAGGCACAGTGGGGGACAGCCGTGCCTAGCCTGCTCGGAAGCGGTTGCTGACATCGCACCTTCCCAGGTGTCTACGTTGGTCATCTGAAGCCGAGCGCAGCTCGCCTGCGGAACGCGAGGCTCAAGCCTTGGCGCCATGGGACTCTTGCCGCCATCCACCAGCGGAATGCTCACATCCGGCGGAGATCTCTTGGGCTTTGTGCCGCCACGAGCGTTCTCTAAATCTTCCCAAGAGAAGAGGGGATCCCAATGACACGTTTCTCGAAGATGGCCGTTGCCGCGATGATGTGCGGGCTCGTCGCCCTGATGCTGCCCGTCGCAGCCGACGCTCAATCCGAAGGCGTCACCACGATCGACGACGAGTACTTGGATATCGCGCGGGCGTATCCTGGATTCGGTGGCCTGTTCTACGACGAGGAAGGTATCGCCAACATTTACGTGACTTCAGACGCGAGCCGCAGCGCCATCCAGGCTGTCGCTGAAGGCGAGGTCAATTTCTTGCCCGCCGACTACAACTGGGCAGAGCTGTTCGAGGTGCGGGATCGCGTGGTCGAGGTCTTGAACGACCCCGGCGTGGTCTACCTCGATATCGACGAGCGCACCAACCGCGTGACGATCGGCATCTCGGAGATCTCAGGCGGTCTGCAGAGCACCAAGCCGCAGGCAAGTATCGCGGCGCGTTTTGGCGTGCCGGAAGGCGCGCTGGCAATCGTCGAGGCGGAGCCGGTGCAGCCCATGGTGTCGCTGCGCAATCAGCGTCGGCCGATGCCAGCGGGCATGCAGCTCGAGTTTGGCGGCTTCGCGTGCACGCTGGGTTTCGTCATCCGCCAGGGCAGCACGCGTGGCTTCGTCACCAACTCGCACTGCACTAACCGGCAGGGAGGCACCGAAGGCACCCAGTACCGCCAGGGCGGCGGCTCGGTGATCGCGAGCGAGATCAAGGACCCCAACTACAGCCGGATCAGCGGCTGCCCGGGCGGCCGCGTGTGCCGTCGCAGCGACAGCTCGATGGCCCGCTTCAGCGGCAACAACGGTGGGCTCGGCCAGTTCGCCCGCATCGCCCGCCCGACGTGCCGCAACTGCAACAATCTGACCATCCGCAACAATGGCAACGCTCGCTTCCGCATCACCGCGTCGGGTAACGACAGCGGCACCCTGCACAAGGTTGGCCGCACCACCGGCTGGACCTCGGGTCCCAAGGTCGGCACCTGCCAGACCACCAACGTGGCGCAATCGAACATCACCTTGATCTGTCAGGACCGGGTGCGGGCCGGCGTCGGCTCGGGTGACAGCGGCTCCCCGGTGTTCAAGCGTACCGGTGGCAACCGGGTCAAGGTCGTCGGCGTCCTGTGGGGCGGTGGCGGTGGCGACTTCGTCTACAGCCCGATCAACCAGGTGCGTCAGGAGCTCGGCAACTTCAGCGTCAACTAGGCTCTTGGGGTCTTCGGACCCTGCTCGACCCGCATCGAACCCTGAAACCCCGTCGGCTGCGCCGGCGGGGTTTGTTCATCTGGGATCGGCCTTGGCGAGGGTAGCTAAAGCCGCCGCGAAGCCGCCCTGCAGATCGTCGTCCGGAAACAGCTCCAGCGGTCGCTCGGGGGGAATGCCTGAGCCCTCGAAGAGGTTGCCCTCGGCATCGAGCACCCGCTGGTACGAAAGAGTCACCATGAACCCCTTGGGAAAGGGCTTGGGCAGAAGCGACGAAATGCCGCCTCGCGTCCGCCCTCCCACTTGGGTGACGTGCGGAAACGCTCGCATCATGAGCACGAAGGACTCCGCCGCGCTCGCAGTGATCTCGCTGGTCAACAGAAGCACTGGCCGGGTTTCGCCTGGCCCGCGGGGCGAGATAACGATGTCCTGCGCGGGCGCGCCCTCGACTTCGTACCTGAGAACGGGTCGACGTTGATCCGCGAAATACCAGGCCACGATCTGCGCGGCGGCATCGCTGCCTCCGCCATTCATCGCGACGTCGACGATGAGCGTACGGGTCGCCGCAAGATCGGCTCGCATCTTGGCCAGGTCGGCGTCTAGCGCGTCGTACTGGACGGGCCTCGGCTCTTGGCCCTCGGTGAACCTGGAAAACCGGTTGACCCGCAGATAGCCCACGTCGCCACCTAGCGTCCCCCACTCCAAAGCCTTCGCCGCCCCCGACCGCACCGAGCCTGAATCGAGAACCTGATGGACGGAATCCAGCACCCCTCGATGCCAGGCCGAGACCCAGGCGCCCTCGGCAAGATCTGAGCCCGATTTCGACCAGGCTTCGGCCAGGCGCGCCCGCAGCTTGGGACGACCCGAGTTGAACGAGCGATCGTCCCATCTCAGGTTGACGTGGCCGTCTTCAAGCAGAGCCAGCATCTCCTCGAGCAGCTCGAAGAGCTGCTCTTCGCTCGTCACGCCTTCTAGCCGAGCGGCGTAGCGTTGCTTCACAGTTTCCCAGTCGACGCCGCGCTCGTCGAAGAAGGCGTAGAAGCGGTCGAAGGTTTGAACGATCCGCTCAAAGACCTGGCCGTAGTCGAGCTCCTGATTCAGCGCCTCGCCCCGGCAGGCTTCGGGCAGCGCGGGCAACTTTTGGAACCTCAGTGGCGCCTGCAGCAGCTCGGGTCGGGTGCGGTAGTCGAAGTAGTGCAGCCAGAGCTCGTCGGCCTGGTCTCCGTAGCGATAGACGGAGTAGGGCG
>JBCCEE010000239.1:0-12489 GCA_039030415.1 Acidobacteriota bacterium | reverse complement strand
CTGTTTCTAGGTAGAGCGAGGGGGCTCAATAGGCTTCGATCCTGCTGGTGCTCTCGGTGATCACCGGAGCTCATTTGATCGACCTGAGGGCTCTGGTTCGCGCCGCGGCATCGCGAAGACGGAGCGCGATGGGTCACCGTATCTGCGTTGAGGTCGAGCCTCTCGTGCTTGGGCAGCTGAGAGCCTGATCGAGCCTCGGGCGAGGTGTTCCAGGCCTTAGAAGACGTCGATTCGCTTAAATCCCGAGCCTGCCAGCGTAGTGGGCGTGTGGTTGACCGAAATCGAAGTCGACGACAGCGCTGGAGCGCGTCGTCGACGCGAGATCGATATTCTGGGACGCTTCCGGCTGCGTCTTCTAGCCAGGTTTAACGGAGGTCAGCGTCTCGGAAGGCGTCTTTGGCTGATGTCGCGGCGATTTTGGCGTCCGAACTGGCCTCTGCATCAGATGTTTCAGCGATTTTGGCGTCCGAACTGGCCGTTGCATCAGATGTTCCGGCGACGTTGGCGTCCGAATTGAGCGTTGCATCAGGTGTTTCGGCGGTTCTGGTGTCCGAAATGAGCGCTACATCGATCTTTGTGAAGCCGGCAAGAATGTGCGAAAGCAATGTATTTTGTCTCGTTCGGGCAAGAGCAAAAGGCCGCAACAAACCAAGTAGATTTTACCATCTGTGTGGCCGGGTTTAGTGACGTCCCTGCCGAGTGGAGAGCCGACCCGTCGACAAAATCATCTCGGCTCCGTATCCTTTCGCCGCCCTCAAACGTTCTAGAGATGCAGGGGCGGGCTCGCGCTGCGAGCCTGCCTCTACCCGCGAATACGCCCGACCATTGGCCCACCAAGCATGAGAGAGATGAAGATGAAGCGATCGAAATCGATTTGGACCGCTACTGTCGTAGGGATGCTGACACTGGCTGGCGCTGCTAGCGCTGAGGCCCCCAAGGGGGAGACTTTGCCGACTCCATACACCGCCGAGCAGATCCGCGACGAGTGGACGAGGGGGTTCTGGCTCGATACTCGGGTGACCACGCCTGAAGGCACCAAGAGCTCGCGCATGGAGGTGGTCAGCTGGTCTGAGGCGCAGGTGGAGATGCGGGAGGTGCCGCTTTCGGAAGTCGACGGTGAGATGAAGCCGGGCGAGCCGGGGCCGACGCAGACCGCGACCTGGGAACAGCTGCGCGACCACGCGAGCTTTCCCCAGGCTAGCGCCGAGCGTCAGCGTGAGACGCGAAAGACGGAGCTTGGCGAGCTCGAAGGGTGGGTCTATCGGGTCAAGGGTCCGGACGGCTCGACGTCGGAGTTCTTCTTTGCCGACCGCTATCCCGGTCCGCCGGTGAGTTATGGCCGGGCGATGGAGGGCAAGCGGATGTTCAGAGTCGAGCAGTTTGCGCGCTCGACCCATTCGGATCACTAGTGGTCGCGCGGACGCCGACCGAGGAGCAGCTGCAGAGCGCTCGCGAGGCGCGCTGGGAGTTTCTCGAGATGGTGGGCGACGTGCGGCCGCAGCTGCACCGCTACTGCACCCGACTGCTCGGCTCGGTGCTCGACGCTGAGGACGTGGTGCAGGACACCCTGGCGACGGCTTACTACAAGCTGCCGGTGGTGCGTGAGCCGCGCGATCTGCGGGCGTGGCTGTTTCGTGTCGCGCACAATCGCGCCATGGACGAGCTGCGGCGCCGCAAGGTGCGGGCGGGTGAGGGAGAGGAGGCACCAGAGGTCGGGGTCGAGACCCATGACCCGGTGGTGCGCGAGCAGGCGGTGGGGAAGGCACTGGAGACGATGCTCGGGCATCTGCCTCCCCCAGGAGCGCGCCTGTCTGGTGCTCAAGGAGGTGATGGAATTCTCGCTGCAGGAGATCGCGGAGATCGTCGGCTCGTCGGTGGGGGCGGTGAAGGCGGCGATCCACCGCGGGCGCGGCAAGCTCAAGGCCGGCACGGTCAAGAGCAGCACGGCGGTGCCTCGGCCGCGACGCGCGTCGACGCCCGAGCATCGCCAGCTGTTGGCGGCCTACGCCCAATGCTTCAACTCCCGCTCGTGGGACGACCTGGTGCGGCTGCTGGCGGCCGACGCTCGGCTCGAGGTGCTCGAGGTCTACGATGGCCTCGGCTCGGTTTCATTCACCGACCGCTACTGCTTCAACTACTCGCGCTTCGACTTCGAGTGGCGCTTCCGTCTCGACGAGGTAGAGGGCGAGACTCTTCTGGTGGTGGAGCGTTTCTTCGACGACCGGCCCGAGGTGTTCTCGGTGGTGCGGCTGTGGGGGCGCGGCGGTGAGGTCACCCGGGTGCGCGATTACCTCCACGTGCCGCCTTATCTGCTCGAAGCCCTCGGCATCGAGCCCACTCAGCCGCTGGCGCCGGTCGGGGCACGCTAGTAGGGCTCACAGCGTATCTCCGGCTTCGTTCCAGGTCGGCAAGCCCGGCTCGCGCCGGGCTTGCCTGCCGGTGACGGTGCAGGAATTTATCGAATAGCGTCGGCCGATGGATCCGGCCAGGCTCTGATATCGCTGAAGCTGGAAGCGTCCTGGCCGCCGCTGCTGCGCACCATCCAGCGCTTCCTCTTCTTGGTGTCGACGATAGTCAGGGTCCACTCGAGATCGGTGGTGCCGGCGGCATAGGCCCACCAATGGCCGTTGATGGCACGGCCGTCCAGAACCTTCACCAGAATCTCCCAGTTGTCGGGATCGAAGAAGTAGAACGCTCCCGATGCCTTCGAAGACGCGGGCACGGCGAGGCCGGTGCCGGAGTCGTTGGGACTGACCCACACCAGGCTGGCCAGGAAGCGTCCGCCATGCAAGGCCAGCTCTTTGCTCGGCGTCGGTTCCGGCGTAGTGGTGGGCTTTGGCGTGGTCGTCGGTTTTGGCGTAGTCGTCGGCTTTGGCGTGGTCGGTGGTGGCGTCGTCGGCACAGGCGTAGTCGTCGGCTCCGGCGTAGTCGTCGGTTCCGGCGTAGTCGTCGGTGCCGGCGTGGTGGGGGGTGGCGTGGTCGGGGGTAGGGTAGTCGTCGTCGCGTCGCGTCGCGCGAATTCCTCGGCGTAGATCGACGCGACGTTGTCGAGATCACCCTGGGAGAGGGTGGTGGTGCGCCCCCAGGGCCCGCCGTCCTTGCGCGACATGGTGGGTCTGGAGCCCTTGGCGAAGGCCCGAGGGTGATACATCATGCGCGACCGGAAGTCGATCGGACCGTGGGTCGGGCCGCTCGACTTGCGGAAGTTGTGCTCGGCACCTGGGCGGATCTCGTCCCAATGGATCTCGATGTGCTCGTCGCGGTCCGGCCGGGTGTGCTCGTGCCGCAGGCCGATGGCGTGGCCAATCTCGTGCAGGGTCTGGGAGATTCCGCAGCCGTTCGAGAGGCGGATGAACTGCTGGCGGCCCTGGCGACCGAGTTTCGACGAGCAGCCGCGGCCCTTGGTGAAGGTGATGTAGGCCGGCTCGTCAGTGCGCCACACGAACTGCAGATCGGTCAACCGCTGCCAGGTCTCGATCGCCTTTTCGACCTTGGTCGGCGGCCGGCCGGCGTTGGTCAGCAGTGTGTCGTCGACGTCGTAGTAGATGATGCCGAGCGGCCAGATGCGGTGGGTGCTGAACCCTTCATGGCTATGCGGCTCCTGGTCGACCTCGATGTCGCCCTCGAAGAGCACGTCGCCGTTGTCGCGGTGCGTACGGTATATGTCGACGCACCCGCAGTCGTGCTCGTGGTCGTGGTCGTGGTCGTGGTCATGCTCGTGATCGTGGTCGTGGTCATGCTCGTGATCGTGGGCATGTTCGTGCTCGTGATCGTGGGCATGTTCGTGCTCGTGATCGTGGGCATGTTCGTGCTCGTGATCGTGGGCATGTTCGTCTTCATGGTTAGCGTCATTAGTCATGTCATGGGCCCCTTCTCCCGACGAGTGAACGGACGGCGAAATGCGGGTCGGTCTGGTACGCAACCCTCCCGCAAAATATTGTACGCCGTTGGCCCAACAATCCCGCCATCGCGCCCGCTCCACCCGCCACCGTTCGACGGCGACCCGGCACCGGGATAGGCAGATCCGGCTTCGAGCCGGTGATTCTGAGCCGCTGGGTCATGCCGGTGGCGCGAACGCTGGCAGGGATGATTGACCGATCTAGCTGGAGCTCGCCGGGAAGGCCTCGATCTCGGTGAAGGCAGGGGCGCGGGTGCCGGCATGGTTGTGGGCCGTCCACTGGTGGCCGGTCGATGTGTCAGTGATGGTCAGGTCCCACTCTAGATCGGTAGCGCCGGAAGCATAGGCCCACCAGTGGTTGTTGATCTGCCGGCCGTCCAGGACCTTGACCAGCAGCTCCCAATTGGTGGGATCGAAAAAGTAGAAGTTGCCCGAGACCGGCGACGATCCCGGCACGGCCCGACCCTGGCCCGAGCCGTCCGGCGTCACCCAATCGAGGTGGGCGACGAAGCGGCCGTCGTGAAACTGCAGCTCGGTGGGAGGGGGTGGTGGGGTCGTAGTCGGCGCGGGAGTTGTCGTTGGTGCAGGAGTGGTAGTCGGAGCGGGGGTGGTAGTTGGCGCAGGCGTGGTGGTGGCGTCACGCCGCTCGATCTCTTCGGCATAGAGCGTGGCCACCGTCGCCACATCACCGGGTGACAGCACGGTGGTCGACCCCCAAGGGCCACCGTCGCGACGCGACATGGTCGGCAGGCGGCCGATGGCGAAGGCGCTGGGCCGGTACATCATGCGCGAGCGGAAATCGATCGGACCGTAGGTCGGACCGTTGGCTCTGTGGAAGTTGTGCCGAGCCTCCGGGATGATCTGGTCCCAGTGTATCTCGATGTGCTCGTCACGATCCGGCCGAGTGTGCTCGTGCCGCAGGCCGATGGCGTGGCCGATCTCGTGGATGATCTCGGGCTGGCGACAGTTGATACCGAGGCGAATGAGCTGCTCACCGCCCTGGCGCCCGAGCTTGGATGAGCAGCCGTTGGCTCGCTTGAAGGTGACGTAGTCGGGCTCGACGGTACGCTCGACGAACTGCAGGTCGGTCTTCTCGCGCCAGTGTTCGATCGCGTCGAGCACCAGTCCCTCCTGGTCGCGGCGCTCCCGCAGCGAGGGGTGAATCGTGTAGTAGACGACCCCCAGGGACCATAGGCGGTTGGTCGAGAAGAAGCCTTCTTTGGCATGGAAGTCGGCATCGATCTCGATGTCGCCTTCGAACAGCGGATCACCGTTGGACCGCGTGAGGCGATACATCTCGTCATCGCACATATTTTTCCTCCCTGTGAAACTGCCGGCGGCAGCCGGCTCAAAACGCGCCCAGCGCGAAAATCAAGATGCGGATTAGGACCCTTGGCGTCGCGTTTTTGTTTAGCGGGCCAGTTGGCTGTGTGAGGCACCAGGATCGGGGCACGCAGTCAGCAGGCGGATGTCACGAATTGAGTCGATAAAAAAATGACGGTATCCGCGCCCGTTTTCCGCACTTAGTAGTAACAGCCGATAGCGGCCAGCTCCGACAACCCAGCGAGTCCGAGGAGACCGATCATGATCTCAGCCGAAAAACAGCTACAGCTTTGCGCCGTGGTGGTCGATGCGCTCGAGCTCGAGCCAGAGGCGCGTCAGAGCTTTCTGGACAAAGCTTGTGAGTCGGCGGAAGACCGCGCCTGGGTCGAGTCGTCGCTGGCCGAAGAAGAGGCCTTCGACGACGTGTTCCTCGAAGGATCGGCGATCGATCAACTGCTTGGCCGGTTGTGGCCGACAGCCCGGCGGCAACGCGACCACTTGATGCAGGCGGCGGCGTTTGCTGCGAGCCGCGTCCCGGCAGCTCCGGTCGCCGAGCCGCAGACCGAGCCAATGCCGTGGCCCGAGGCGCCCTGGGCAGCTTGCTTTTCGACCTCGGCATAAGCTGGCGCTCGGCCTCTGGTATTCTCTGGCGACTCCCAGCCCTACCCAAGCTCAGCCTGAGCCCCGACTGAGGTGTAGCCCGGGTAGGTGCGTGGGAACAGTAATCGCGCCGCGCACCGGCGCGGTCGACCTGAGAACCCCGTGGATGCGAGCCGCCGCCGAGCATATTGACCCCAATCCCCAGCGCGCCTTGCCGGCGCAGCGCGCCCGTGCGCTTTGGCAGCCACGGACTCGGGCATTGTTGTCCGGGCTGCTGCTTGCGGGGTTGCTGCCGGCTTGGGTGCTGCTGCTCGGCATTGGCTGGACGACTCCGGCCGCAGCCCAGGCGCCCCCTGCCGAGGCAGTGTCGGCAACCAGCGTGGAAGAAGTCACTGAGCAGATCGATACTTTTCAACGGCTGAGCGAACAGAATCGCCACAAGAATCCCGAGCTCGCCATCTCTTACGCTGAACGCGGCCTAGCCTTGGCCGAGCGCCAGCTCGACGCGCCGCGGATCGCCGATATGGCGATGCAGCTGGGGCATGCCTTGGCCGATCGCGGCAAGCAGAACGCGGCGCTGCCGAACTACCTCAAGGCGCTGGAGCACTATCGCGCTCTGGACGATTTCTTGGGTACCACCGAGGCTCTCAACGCGGCCGGTGTCGCTTATTACTACATGGGATTTCTGCATCTTTCGCTCGAGTTTCACCTCGAAGCTCTGGCGGGGCGCGAGCAGCTCGAGCTCGAGGAAAAGACCGCCAAATCGCTCAACAACATCGGCTTGGTCTACTTCGGCAATGGCGACTACACCGAGGCGGTGGCGTTTTTCGAGCGGGCGCTCGACCTCAAGCGCAAGATCGGCAACCAGGAGAGCGTCACCAAGACGCTCTCCAATCTGGGCTATGCGCATTTTCATCTCGAGGAGTACGAAGTCGCGCTGCGCTATCAGACCGAGGCGCTGGAGCTCAGCGAAGCCATCGACTTCGACAAGGGCATCGCCTACGCGCTCAACCTGATCGGTGACATTCAACGTGCCATGGGCAAGTCGCAGGCGGCGCGCTCCACCTATCAGCGATCGCTCGAGCTCTACCGGGAAAGCGGCGATCAGCGCGGTGTGGTGATGGTGCTCAACAATCTCGGCGCGGTGCATCGCGATCTCGGCGACCTCGAGACAGCTGCCAAGATGCTGGTCGAGGCGACGATCTTCGGGCGCGAGATCGGCGCCAAGCTGCAGCTGCGCGATGCCTTCGATCTGTTGGCTGCGGTGCGGGTAGAGCAGGGCAAGTTCGCCGATGCGCTCGACATCTACAAGCGCTCGGTGGCCTACAACGACGAGATCCTCGGTGAGGAGAGCCAGCGCCAGCTCGCCGAGATGAAGGTGCGTTACGACTCCGAGCGCCGGGCCCAGGAGATCGAGCTGCTGCGGCGCGACAACTCGATTCAGGAGATCGAGCTGCGGCGTGGCAGCCAGCGGCGCACCGCGCTCGCCGTCGCGCTGTTCCTGGCGGCTCTGATCGCGGCGCTGCTATGGGTGCTCTACCGTCAGAATCGCCAGACCAACGCGCGCCTGGCGGCCAAGAACCAGGAGGCTGAGAACGCCCGCGCCGCGGCGCTCGAGGCGAACCAGGCCAAGAGCCTGTTTCTCGCCAATATGAGCCACGAGCTGCGCACGCCGCTGACCGCCATCATCGGCTACAGCGATCTGTTGATCGAGGACGCCGAAGCCGCCGGCGAGACTCAGACGCTGCGCGATCTGCAGAACATTCGCGGCTCCGGCAAGCATCTCATGACGCTGATCAACGGCGTGCTCGATCTGTCGAAGATCGAGGCCGGCAAGATGACGCTGTCGACCACCTACTTCAAGATTCCGGCGCTGATCGAGAGCGTCGTCAACACCATTCAGCCGCTGGCGGACAAGAGCCGCAATCGGCTGGTGGTGGAGGTTCCGGATGGCATCGGCAGTATGCTGGCGGATGAGACCAAGGTGCGGCAGACGCTGTTCAACCTGCTATCCAACGCCTGCAAGTTCTGTCGCGACGGTGAAGTCAACCTGGTCGTCGAGCGGCGCGGGACCGGCGAGGTCTCGCGGATCGTCTTCTCGGTGCACGACACCGGCATCGGCATGTCCACGGACCAGCTAGAGCGCGCCTTCGACGAGTTCGAGCAGGCCGACTCGTCGACCCAGCGCCAGTTCGGCGGCACCGGCCTCGGGCTGCCGATCAGTCGCAAGTTCGCGCGCATGATGGGTGGCGAGGTCACCGCTACCAGCACTCTTGGCGAGGGTTCGACGTTTGTCTTGGATCTGCCGGCGCGCGTCGAGAAGCCGCGCTTGGCGAGCTGAGTCGTTCAATCTATGGCACGGCGCGTGCAGTCATCTGCAGCTGGCGGACTCAACCGCCAGCTCATGTGAGGAGTAATCGATGCGGAATGCTCATCAGACGGCTGCTGTAATCCTTGGTCTCGCCGTGTTGACGGCTTTCGGGGTGGCTCCGACCGCGCAAGCGCAGACCCCGTTTTACTTGCTCGGCAAGCTGGGTGACAACTCCCTCGACGGCGATCTCGAGGGTGCCTTTCAGCGTGTCGCGGACGGCGACTCCTCCAGCTGGGGCGTCGGACTCGGCTTCAAACTCAACGAATACGCCGCGTTTCAGCTCGAGTACAACGACTTGGGGAATTTCATCGGTACCGGCGGCGAGTGTGGCGTCGAAAACCCGTGCACGACCGGATCGGCTGAGATCGAGTCCGTTTCGTCGATGATCTCCGCCACCTTCTTGCCCCACCTGCCGCTCGGTGACGTGTTCTCACTCTACGGCAAGGTAGGGCTGGTGCGGTGGGACAGCGAGGTGTCTGAGATCCTAGACATCGACGATATTTTTGTGAACGATCGCGACGGCTGGGATGTGGTCTACGGTGCAGGACTGCGAGTCGAGATCCCGGGCCCGCTCGACGCCTTTGCCGAGTACGAGCGCAGTGCCGACTCGTTCGAGAACGTCTCGATAGGAGCGACCTTCGGATTCTGAACGCTCACGGTTTCTGAGGATTCACGGTACTGACCAGCGCTCCGTCGTGCCGGTCTCGAAGTCATCGGCGAAGATGCGGGCGCCAGCCGCCCACTGCAGGGCGCCGCGGATCTGCTCCTTGAAGCGGATGTCGCTGTAGGTGGCCGGCCGATGACCCAGGGCGGTGTAGAAGGAGCGGCCGCCTTGGAAGTCGTGGGCCCAGACGATCGGGTGGTCGTCGCCCATCGCACCGCTACCCGGATCGTAGGAGTCCTCGTCGATAGTCTGGACCACCTGAACGGCCGGTCGCGGATTGGACCGAAAGTTGTACCACTCGTCTTGGAAGGTGTCGACGTCGTCGAACAGGCCGGCACCGGGGTGATCCGGGCTCTCGAGCAGGAGGGTCGCGGTCTGGATCGCCGGGTGCGAGTCGAACCAGGCGCGATTGCCTAGCAGCTCGCCGTACCAGGGCCAGCCATATTCACAGTCGGCCGCGGCGTGAATGCCGACGTAGCCGCCGCCAGCGCGGATGAAGTCTTCGAATGCCGCCTGCTCGGGGGCGTCGAGCACATCGCCGGTAGTCGAAACCCAAACCACGACGTCATAGGCGGCGAGCCCGGCAGGCGTGAACACGTCGGTTTCGTCGGTGACGTCGAGGGTGGCTCCCTCTTCCATGGCGAGGTCGGTGAGCAGCGTCACCCCGTCGGTGATCGAGGGGTGCACAAAACCCTCGGCTCGCGTAAAGACGAGGATGCTCGATAGCTTACCGGCATATGCGGGAGTCGCGAGCTGCAGGCTGATGAGTATCGCCAGCATCAGGCTGGCGAGCTTCTGGAGGGGAACAGGGATCTCGGCGCGGCGCGAAACAGAACGTTGGAACATGGGGGCTCTCCGAGCGGCGGGTGGCGGAAGTGATTATGCCATGGGCGTAAGCGCCTAGGTTCGACGGCTTCCACGAAACTTCCACAGTTGTCCCACGGGCGTTCCACGGCGACCCGCATAGCTTCTCGAAACCGCGACGGCGATTGAACGCCGCCGCCGTCTAATCAAAGGAGTCGAACGTGAAGCTGTGGATCGCAATCGTATGCGCAATGATCATCTCCGAGCCGGCCCTCGCGGGTGGACCCGAGGAGAATCCACTGAGCCCCTGGTACTTGAGCGACGCTGACCGCTGGTGGCATATCGACGGCCTGCTGGGAGTCGAGCTCGAGCCTGACTACATCGGCTCAGATGACAGCGAGGTCGAGCCCAACGGCTTCGTCCGCGCCCTGTTCAAGGACCGTCATGGCAATCGCTATACCGTTGCGACCGGTGAGGTTGGCGCGGCGTTCTATTTCGGCGAGCGCTGGGCTCTAACTGTCGATCTGGAGCTCGAAGAAGGGCGCGAGACCGAAAACGAGGATCTGCAGGGACTGCCGGACGGTGAGACCACCCTCGAGGGAGAATTCGCCCTCTTTCGCCGTTTCGGCGACGGCTATGGCTTTGCCGTGTTTCAGCCCGATCTGCTCGACCGCGGCAAAGGGCTGGTCTACTTCATCGGCTATGGCTACGATTTCCTCAGCGATAGCGGCAAGTGGCTGCTCAGCCCGCGCATCGACGTCAGCTGGGGCGACGATGAGCATATGCAGACCGAGTTCGGCTTGACTCCGGAGCAGGCGGCAATCATCGGCCAGGTGCCCTACTCGCCGGGCGGAGGGCTAAAATCGACTACTGCAGGCCTCCTGGTAAAGCGTAGTTTCGGGCGCCGGTGGAGCCTGTTGGCGTCGCTCGACGCCGAGTACTATCACAGCAAGGCGTCAGACAGCCCGCTGCTGGACGTGCTCGGCTCAGAGATCAACTTCGAGGCTGGGCTCGGACTGTTCTTTCGGTTTTGATGTTGCAGCAGATCGGCTGGGCAGGAGATACACCGCGTGAACATTCTGTTGATCGAAGACGATGTCGACGTGGCGACCAACGTCGCGGAGTATCTCGAGCAGCGTGGCGTCCAGCTGGACTTCGCCTATGACGGTCTGCAAGGCCTTGGGCTCGCCACCAAGGGGCGCTACTCGGCGATCATCCTCGACCTCGGCTTGCCGGGGCTCGACGGTATCGACGTCTGCCGCAAGCTGCGCCGTCAGGCGACCTCTACGCCGGTCCTCATGTTGACGGCTCGCGACGAGCTGGAGGAGAAGCTCGAGGGCTTCCAGGCTGGCGCTGACGACTACGTGGTCAAGCCGTTCGCGCTGCCCGAGCTCTATCACCGGCTGGTAGCGCTTGTGCGGCGCAGCGAAGGAGCGGCCGAGACCCGACTCGCGGTCGGCGATCTCGAGATTGATCCGCAGACCCGTGAGGTGCGGCGAGGCGGCCAGAAGATCCATCTCAACCGTACAGAGCTCCGGCTGCTCGAGATCTTGGCGCGCGCCGCGCCCAAGCTGGTCAGCCGTGAGCAGCTCGAGGCCGAAGTCTGGGGCGACGATCCCGTCGGGCCTGATCTGCTACGCTCCTACATCTACCGCATCCGGCAGCGTATCGACAAACCGTTCGCCATTGCTTTGCTGCAGACCGTACACGGCGAGGGCTATCGCCTGGTGGAGGGCCTTCATTGAAGGGTGGCGTGCGGCGTCAGCTGGTCGTTACCTTCGTGCTCTTCGCGCTCGCTTTGGGCGGCCTGTTCGGGATCGTGACGCTGCTGATCTTCCACCGGGTAGAAGATCGCATGATCGAGCGTGGCCTCGAGCAGATGCTGCAAGCCCAGCCCGGTAGATCGCGACCCGCCACGATCGACTACGTCGGCTCACCAGACGCTGCACCACCGCCGTTCCGCCAGCGGCTCGCGGGTCTGCCAGCCGGTCGCTACGAGTGGGAAGAGGCCACTCGCGAAACCCACGCGCTGCTGGTGGTCGACGAAACCAGCGGCGAGCGTACCGTCGCCTTCACCAGTTTCAGCGAGTCGACTGCCGCCGAGAGGCGCCTCGAGCTGGCGCTGGTCGCCGGCATCGCGGTCTCGTCCCTGGTCGCGCTGGTGCTGGCGCGTCTGCTTGCGGTGCGGATCGTGGCGCCGATCGAGCGGCTGAGCGAGCGCCTGGTGGCGGTGCCGGCCACCACCGCGCTGTCGGCTCAAGGGGTCGATGGACTGGTGCCGGCAGATCTGGCCCAGGCATCGCGCGACGATGAGATCGGCACCCTGGCCAGGGCACTGCAGCGTGCCGGCCACGAGCTGGTGGCTTCAGCCGATCGCGAACGCCGTTTTCTGCGCGAAGCGAGCCATGAGCTGCGGACCCCGATCACCATCATCCAGGGCGTGTCTGATCTCTTGGTCGAGGCGACCGATGACGACGATACCGTGACGCGCCAGCGGCTCGAGCGCCTGCGCCGCAGCCTGCGCCGCATGCACACCTCGGTCCTCAGCCTGTTGGCAATGGCCCGCGCCGAGCATCGGTTGACGGTGACGGAGCTGCCTGCCTTCGAGCATCAGCTCGAAGACCTGGTGGAGGAGGCGCGCAGCCTGGCGCAGCCTGGAGTCGAGGTGTCATGGCAGCTGGTTGCGGCGCCAGGTGTCGGGCCGGCAGTCTCGATGCTGATCGTGGCTCTCTCCAACCTGGCTCGTAATGCCGTACAGCACACTGTGGTCGGGTCGGTGCTGATACGGGTAGACGAGGAGCGGGCCGCGGTGTTCGACACCGGTGTCGG